>CAYGUB010000008.1:0-27527 GCA_964352845.1 uncultured Rhodobacterales bacterium
GCGCGTGACAGAACCGTATCACCGCCGCGATACAGAAAACTGTCCTTTATGTCGGCTTTGGGCAAGAGATGCCCGGCCTTGAACGCATCAAGCAAACCGTCCCAGGACAGCGCAGCCTCGACCTGCGACGTGATGAAGCTGGTCACAGCCCGGCCTCTGCCGCTGACAAGACGCCATGCGCAACGAGGCTTTTGGCCCAGCCCTCGGACCCTTCGAACAAATGGGTCTTCCAGCCCCGGGCAGCGGCAGCGGCGATATTATCAGCCCTGTCATCGGCGAACAGCAGGCCCTCCGGAGCGAGCCCGCAATCCTCTTCGACCATGCGGTAGATCTGTGGATCCGGTTTGATGACCTTCATATGGCCAGAGACGTAGCGGCGGTCGAACTCGGCAAAGAACGCGTATTGCGTCGCCGCGTAGTCAAAGCTCTCAATGCCGAAATTGGTCAGCGCGAAGACGGGCATGCCCCTGGACCGAATGGCGCGCAGCAGCGCGACCGAATGGTCGATGGCGGGCGAGGCGAGCTTGATCCAGTCGTCATGCCACATCTCGATCTCGGCACGCCACTCAGGGTGGCGCGCGGCAGTCTCATAGATCGTTTCCCTGAACGGGCCGCCCATGTCTATCTTGTCATTCATGCCGTGCAGATCCACCTCGGCAAACATCTTTTTGCGCCGGTCAGAGCCTATCACGGCGTCGTAGTGGCGTTCAGGCTGCCATTCGACGAGCACGTTGCCGATATCGAAAATAACGGCCTGAATGGTCATGCGCTCACGCCGTAAAGCGCATCTGCGTGGAAGGCCAAGTGGTCCTCCATGAAACTCGAGACAAAGAAATAGGAGTGATCATAGCCCGGCTGCATGCGGAAATCTGCCTGCTGTCTGCGGACCGCGATGGCTTTGGCCAGCGCCTCGGGTTTAAGAAGATCGAGAAACTGATCCTGCGTGCCCGTATCGATCAGGATCGGTCCGTCAAATCCAGTTTCGCGCATAAGAAGGGTCGCATCATGCGCTACCCATGTCTGTTCGTTATCGCCCAGATAGGCGGCCAGCTGTTTGCGGCCCCAATCAGACGCCGTCGGGTTGCAGATCGGCGCAAAGGCTGAGACGGATGCAAACCGCCCGATTTCGCGCATCGCAATGGTCAATGCGCCATGGCCACCCATGGAATGCCCGGTGATGGATTGCCGCGCCGGGTCGAGCGCGAAATTCTCAAACAGGGTCTGCGTCAGGTCCCTGGTGATGTAATCATACATCTGAAAATGCGCGGCCCAAGGGTCTTGCGTGGCATTGACGTAGAAACCGGCGCCCTGGCCCAGATCATATTCGGCATCATCGGCCACACCCTCGCCCCGCGGCGACGTGTCTGGAAAGACCAGCGCGATACCATGCTCTGCCGCCCAGCCCTGCGCCCCGGCCTTCACCATGGCGTTCTCATGCGTGCAGGTCAGCCCGGAGAGATACCACAGCAGCGGTACGGGCCCGTCGCGGGCTTCCTGCGGCAGAAACAGCCCGAAAGTCATGTCGCACTTCGTGCTGTCAGAGCTGTGGCTATAGACACCCTGCGTGCCGCCAAAACACGCGTTGGTCGAAATGGTTTCCATTTTGATCCTCCCTCAGCCCATTCGCTACCCCGTGATCCAGCCAATCACAAGTGAGACGCTCACGATGCTGATCAAGGTCGAAATCAGAATTGTGGCAGAGACGCGTTGCGGTGCCACACCGTAATGCTGGGCGATCATGTAGACATTCCCGGCTGTGGGCAGGGCGGCGCAGGCGACCATCACGCCGGCCGCATAAGCGTCCACCGGAAAGATCAGATAGGCCGCGATGGCGACAGCGGCGGGATGGGCCAGCAGCTTGAAGCCCGTCAGCAGCAGCGCGGTCTCTATCCGTTCGGCGGATTTGCTGGCCAGCGATGCGCCGATGGCAAACAGCGCGCCCGGGGTCGCTGCGGCGCCAAGCAGTTGCAGGAACTCTTCGATCGGGCCGGGGGTGCTCATGCCCGAGGCTGACCATAGAAACCCCGCACAGATTGAAACGATCATCGGATTTTTCACCAATCCCGCCCCAATCGTCCAGAGTACCGCCGGAGACATGCGCCCGTCACGTGACCCGGTGATAAGGATCACGACGAGCGAGCCGAAAAAGATCAGATCGACTGCAAGTACCATCATGATCGGCCCGATGGATGCGGCCCCCATCAGAATGGCGAGCATCGGGATGCCAAGAAATCCAACATTCCCGATCACGGCGCATTGTGCTTCTATCGCGGCTTGCTCGATGGGGCGCTTGCGCCAGACGGAGATCAGGGTGGAGATCAGATATACGCTCAACGTCGCCGCGAAATAGGCCGCCAGAAAGGACCAGTCGAGTACATCCGAGAGACTGAGGCTTGAGGAGAACTGGAACAACATGGCCGACAGCGCGAAATAGAAGATGAACTTGGTCAGATGGGCCGTCGCCGCCTCATCGAAAAACCGCCTGCGCCCGGCCAGATATCCAAGGGTGATAACTGCAAAAAACGGGAGAGTTTTGAGAAAGATGTCGAGCATGACCAAGTGCCTATCATGCCCTGCAGAGAAGCGAAATCTGCACAGCCATGCAAAACACGACGTCCGTACGGTTGCCCAAGAGGCCGGATTTGGCTAAGAGTAGAGTCTAAATTATGTGGGGATATAGCTTGGACGGCGCTGAAATAGAGATCAAACGCGGCAGAAAATACGATCAGGTGATCGCTGGCGCGCGCGAGGTATTTCTCGCGCAAGGATTTGAAGGTGCCAGCGTCGACATCATTGCCAAACGGGCGGGCGTGTCGAAAGCGACGCTCTACAGTTACTTCTCCGACAAGAAAGAGCTGTTCCTCGAAGTGACCAAGCAGGAATGTGCGCAGCAAGCCGATCTTGTGATTGAGGTGGACGGAGAGGATTTGCCAGTTCGCGAAATGCTTATAGGCATTGGTCAGAAGATGCTCGCCTTCCTGACCTCAAGCTTCGCGCATCGGATTTTTCGTATTTGCGTGGCGGAGTCCGATCGGTTCCCGGAACTGGCGAGGGATTTTTATCGTTCTGGGCCTCAATTGTTGCATGACCGGCTTGCGGCCTATTTTGAACTCGCCCGCGCGCGCGGGGAACTCGATATTGACGATATCAGCCTCGCGGCCCACCAGTTTCAGGAACTGCTGAAAAGCGATGTGTTCGTGAAAATGGTGTTCAATGTGATCGAGACGCCGGACCCGGTTCAACTGGACCGCGTGGTTGAGGGCGCCGTCGACATGTTCCTCGCGAAATACGCGCGGGCTTCCTAGCTGTAGTCCGAATATTCGTAGCCCGCCGCTGCGCCGAGATATTCGCATTTGTTCAGCACGACGCCCAGAAATGCAGAACGCTCTGCGATGTCGCGTTCACAGACATCGATCTGTTCGATCGTGGTCGTGCCAGCGGCAGCGATCAGCATCGTGGTCTGAACATTGTTCAGGAAGCCAAGCGTATCATCGGTCAAAAGCATGGGCGGCATGTCGAAGAGCATGATATCGGGCTGAAACTTCTCTTCGATCTCGGCCAGAAACTCGGTCATATCGGCGCTGGACAGAAGCTCTGACGGGCGGTCGGCCGGCTTGTGATTGAACCCGAAGATCAGGTTCTTGCCGAAACGCACGGCATGTTCGGAAAAGGATATCTTCCCTTCGATCACTTCGGACAGTGAGCCCGAGCCTTTGCGAAACCCGAAGATCTTGGCCAATGCGGGACGCCGCATGTCCATTTCCAGCACAAGTGTGCGCAGCTCTCCCTGTCGGGCGAGGCTTGTCGCGAGGTTGGCGACCATGGTCGATTTGCCGCAACCGGCAGTGGGCGAGGTGATCGCGATGCGCTTAAATTTCTGTTCGCGCATCTGGTGCAAGACACGCGTGCGCAACAGATTTATTGCCACAGGACCATGGCCCGTCTGGTTGGCGACCACGCGCGACAGGGCCAGTTGCTCAGGATCGACGAATACTTCGCGAATACTTGTCCAGGCCTCGTCAAGCTCAGGCTCCAGAATGCGGGAAGCAAGGTTGAGGTTCCGGCGCGTCGCCCGGGAACCTGACCTTTTCGTGCGCGCTTTTTCGATCGCGGCCTGCAATCTTTCCATGGGTTGTGATCCTTCTAACTTAAAGCGCGAGCCGGTCGGTGATCTTGTCCAATACAAGATCCAGCGGCATGACAAACTGATCAACGGCAAACAAACTTGCAGCGGCAATACCGGTCACGACGACGGGAATCGCGACTGCCTTCAGGCGGGTCATGAAAATCTCTCGACGTGTGCGGATATAGGGAACCGTCACAAGGGGCGAGATCCCCAGCCCGCGCGTCAGATCCAGTGGGCGGCGAATAGCCCGGTTCAGCATTTCCAGCGCAACAACGACACCGGTACCTATCAGGAAGCCAAGAAACGCGCCTGCTCCCGCAATGAGAGGACGGTTGGGGCTGACCGGTTCGGTCGGAACCACCGGTTGTTCGATAACCTCCAGCCGCCGACCGCTGGCAGTGGTCACGACCAGAACATCGGTTTCTGCACGGGCAAGCTGCGCGACGGCGGCGTTATATTGGTCTTGTGTATTCGCGAATTCACGCTCCATTGCTTCAAGTGTGATGGCGTTGCTTGGTGTCCGCTCAATGGTTTCCGCAAGAGAGACCAGTTCTTCCTCCGTCGCTGCGATCTGGTCGTCCAGGAAAGCGATCTGTGAGTCACGCTCGGCGAGTTGCGCATCAAACAGCGCGTCGGTCGGGTTGGTCGGTGCGGTTGTGCTGACATCGGTGGTAGGTGTCCGCGCGATCTTTTGTTCAAGCTGTGCAATCTGCGATTCCAACGGGCGGACGCGGGGATGGGATGGCGACAGAACGGAAAGAAGCTCTGCCAGTTCATTCTGGAGCCGCTCCAGCCGGGCTTCATCCGGGGTCTGTGCGACGCCCGTGCCGCGATCAACGTCCCCGGTCGCCTGATAGATTTCGACCAGCCTGCGGCGTTGTTCCTCGAGCGAGGATTTCTCACGGCGCCATTGGGCGACCCGCTCTTGCAGCGCTGCCTGACGGTTCATGCGAAATTCGAGCGAATCCGGAAGCTCGCCGGTTTTCTGGGTCTTGAACTCCGCAATACGCTCAGAGCTCCGGTCGAGACTGGCGCTCAGCTTTTCAACCTGCTTTTCGAAAAAGTCGCGGTTTGCCTCGGCCTCGCGGACGGTCGTTCCCTTGGACTGCTCTTGGATGCGCGTAATGTAGTCATTGACAACGCGGGCCACGACCTGCGGGCGGTCGGCGAAAAACGAAATGCGCATCAAGGTCGCGCGATCACGGCCCGTTATGCGTTCAATTAAGGTCAGCTCGCGCATGATTTCCACGACGTCATCCGGGCTCATTTCCTGGATGTCGGGAAAGACACCATGGGTGTTGGCGATTTCCAGCAGGTTCGGACGCGTCATCAACTGCTGTTCCATGACCTCCAGTTCCTGTCCGCTCCCGGGCTGGTTGGACGTGCGGCGATCGTCGTCAATATCAATGACAGCCTCGGCCACGAGCAGCCGCGCAGAGGCCTCATAGGTTGGCGGTAACTTGATGGAAAGCCACGCAAAAAGCGCCGTGATCACGAACATGATCGTGAGAAACACCGGTAACCGGCGTAAGCCGGCGGACAGGTAGTATTTTACATCAAACCCCATCATTCACCTCTTCATTCAACCTTTCCGCCTTACTCTCGTCAGAATAGGTTGCGGCAGGCAGATACAAACCCTCGTCAAGAACCATTTCGACCGTCTTTGACTGGACCGTCTTTCTATTCATCGTCCATGCATAAAGCAGCGATATGTCACAAAGCTGGTTGACCAGCCGCGGAACCCCGCCAGTTACTTTCGAAACCAGATCCGAGGCGTCGCGTTTTATTTCGAAACCGGTGCCTCCGGCTATGCGCATCCTGTGTTGTATATAGGCATAAACCGTGTCTTCATCCATTGGCGGCAGATGAAATGTCGCAACGATCCGCTGGGCGAATTGCTTCAGATCGGGGCGCCGGACCATGTCGCGCAGTTCCGGCTGTCCGACAAGAACGAGCTGCAACAGCTCGTCCTTGTTGGAATTGACATTGGTCAACATGCGCAGCTCTTCAAGCCCTTCGAAAGACAGATGCTGCGCCTCATCGAAGACCAGCAGCACCCGTCGGCCTGAGGCGTATTCCGTCAGCAGGAATTCTTCGAGCTGGTGGAACATGTCCACATAGGTCGCATCAACCGGAACCCTCTGGTCCAGCGCATTGAGCACCCAGCGGGCAAGTTCCCCCCGGCCGCCCTGCGCGTTGGAAACAAGCGCGATGGTCACATCCGGCGACACGGATTTCAAAAGGTTCTGCAACAAGGTGGTCTTGCCCGCCCCCACTTCCCCCGTCAGCAACGTAATTGGCGCGCGCGAGAGGATGCCGTATTCCAGAACGGTATAGGCGCGCCGGTGGATCGAAGACCAGAACAGGAAATCAGGATCGGGCAGCAGGGTGAAAGGCCGTTCGTCCAATCCGAAATGTTCAAGATAGAAGTCTGGTTCTGACATAGGTTTGCTTGCGACTTTTTACGATGCGCTTCTATGGCGTACCAAGAAGAGCTTTGACAGGATTTGTTTCCGAATTGGTTGCCGCGTGTGCTCCATTATATATAGATGCCGTGATATGGCGTCCTTTGATACTGTCTGGCCGCGATTTACCAGCAGCAGTGGCATTTCGCTTACTTAAATATAGTCCAACGGCAAAATTATGACCCTTTGCCGGGAAAAACATCTCAATTCTCGAAGATTATTTCCGAATCACCTAGTGTCTCGTCCACGACAGTGCGGCGTATCGGTTCCTCGACTGCGGTTTTTTCAGGCGGGTAACCCAATTTTGAGGGTATGATGCGTAAATCTTTGTTACGAAGTCGGAAACAGCTGTTTACCTTTTATGGTAAAGCAAACGTTATCAAGGGGTTAAGGACTGATGGGGTTTTGCCACATTTAGAACAAGACTTGGCCTCGATTGAATTTAGCGATAACACTTTGATAACCGAGACGTTAGATCCCGGGAACGGAATGGTAATCGCGCCCCTCTCCGCCGTTGAGCGCACCTGTAAATGTTATTGGAGGGTCTACTTTGACCTACGCATTCAAGGATATTGAATCTGAAACCGAGACCGGCTTCCACGGAAACAGCTACATACGACCATCGTCGCGTAGCGGCGTGTATCGTATTTTTGCCAAACGTGTGATCGACGTCTCACTGGTTTTGCTGACTTCGCCCATTTCACTGGGGTTTATTCTGCTGGGCGCTTTCTTCACCGCGCTGGACGGGAGCAACCCTTTCTACACCCAGAAACGTATTGGGCGTGGGGGCCGCGAGTTCTCGATTCTCAAACTGCGGACCATGGTGCCGAACGCTGATGAGAAGCTGGAGGCCTACCTTGCGGAAAACCCTGCTGCTCGTGCGGAATGGGATGTTCATCAGAAATTGACCAATGACCCGCGGATTACGAAGGTCGGAAATATCCTGCGCAAGACTTCGCTGGATGAGCTTCCCCAGCTTTGGAATGTGCTGAAGGGTGATATGTCTATCGTCGGACCGCGCCCGATGATGGTTGAGCAGAAGTCGCTTTATCCGGGCCGTGCCTACTATCTGCACCGTCCAGGTATCACCGGTTTGTGGCAAATCTCTGACCGCCATGCGACTTCTTTCCGGGCGCGCGCTGATTACGATGCAGATTATGACCGCCGCCTTTCGCTGAAGACCGATTTATCGATCATTTGGCAAACTTTTGCTGTGGTTGCGCGCGGCACTGGCTGTTGATCCCACCTTCCTCGTCGTTCACGACTGAGTGAAATCGATTTGGCCCACGTGCGGTTTGCAAAGCCGCTTGCGTGGGCTAAATACTGTCATCGCCCGACTATGCAGCCGATTGCAAATTAGCAAAGAGTGATGATTCCATGAGACGTACCCTGTTGACGCTGTTCATAACTGTTTCCGTCTTTGCACTTGCGGCGTGCAAAACTTCGGAAGAACGCGCGGAGGAGCATTTCCAAAATGCGATCCAATTGCTTGATTCCGGCGATTTCGAGCGGGCCAGCGTTGAGTTTCGAAACGTCTTCGAGTTGAACGGACGGCACCGTGAAGCGCGCTCCACCTATGCAGCAACCCTGCGGGAGCGCGGCGACCTCGCGCAATCCTTCAGCCAATATCTTCGTCTGGTGGAACAATATAACGGGGATCGGGATGGTCGTCTCGCCCTGGCCGAGATGGCTTTGGTCTCCGGCAATCGTGATGAGGCCAAGCGGCATGTCACTGCGGGGCTTTCCGCCCACCCCGACGATCTCCACCTGCAAGCGATCAAAGCGGCCTATGACTATTCCGAAGGGCAGATCACCAAGGATAGTGACCTGACACAGGCCGCTTTGCTTGTGGCGCGGGAACTGCAAGAGACCCTGCCCGAGAATATCGTTCTCAGACGTGTGATTGTCGATGATGCCATTCGTAACGGACGCCCCTCAGAGGCCCTCGCCGCGGTCGATGCAGCCATTGAGGCCGCTCCGAATGATGTGGGTTTCTATCGCCAGCGGCTCGCGCTTCTGCACCAGATGGGAGAAGAGGAGCAGGTCGCCTCGCAACTCCGCGACATGGTCGATCTGTTCCCCGAAGACCCGAGCATGCGGCGCTCCTTGATCCAATGGTATATCTCGCGCGAAGAGTTTGACGAAGCCGAAGAATTTCTGCGCCAGCTGATCGCCAGAGCGCCCGATACAGATACACCGCATCTCGACATGATCACCTTTCTGGCCCGGTACCGGTCTCCGGAAAGAGCTCTGGAAGCGATTGATGAGATGATTGCGGCTGATCCCGGCAACCCGACCTTGCGGGCAACGCGTGGCAGCCTGAACTTCCAGATCGGAAATCAGGAAACGGCAGTCTCTGACCTGCAAGACCTTGTCGAGAACACCGAACCCAGTGCGCGGCTGAATGACATCAAGATCATCCTTGCCAAAATGCTTGTCCAGACCGCCAATCCCGTCGGTGCCCGTGCCTTGGTCGAGGAGGTTCTGGAGATGGATGCCTCACATGTCGGTGCGCTCAAGCTGCGGGCCAATTGGCTAATTGATCAGGATCAGACGGATGTCGCGATCATCGCCTTGCGCGCGGCCCTTGACCAAAGCCCTCGTGATCCGGAGGTCATGACACTGATGGCCCGGGCACATGAGCGTGCCGGTAGTGGTGATCTTGCGGCGGAAATGCTGGCCCTTGCGGTTGACGCGTCCAATAAAGCACCCGAAGAATCAGTACGTTACGCTCAGTTTCTACTGGCGCGTCAGCAATTGCGCCCGGCCGAAAACCTGCTGATCGACGCGTTGAAGCTGTCCCCGTCACATCCTGTGGTTCTTTTCGAACTGGGCAAGGTCTATGTCCGGACCCGCGAATGGGATCGCGCGCGTCAGATCGTGGCGAGCCTGCGCAAGGTAGAGAATAACCCCTCCTCCGCGCAGGCGGCAAACGGGCTGGAGACAGCGATTGTGGCCGGTGAAAGCGGTTTGGACGAATCGATCGATTTCCTGAACTCCATGGTGGATGAAGGTGTCGGCGGCGTCGCTGCGCAGGCCGCCATCGTGCGGGCACATATCCAAAACGGCAACCTCGATGCAGCCCGCTCCTATATCGACGAGGCTGTGGCGAAATCCTCCGGGGACCCGCTTCTTCGCTTCATTCAGGCCTCCGTACAGGGACTTCAGGGCGAGCAAGACATCGCAGAGGGAAGCTTCCGCGCGCTGACTGCTGAAAATCCCGATTTTGCCTTGGCCTGGCGCGCGCTTTACGTGCAGCTGGCGCGGGAAAACCGTGTTGATGAGGCAGAGCAGGTATTGGATGCCGCATTGAGCGCGATCCCTAAGGATCGTGATCTGCGCTGGGCCAAAGCCGGTATTCTGGAACGCGATGGAAAGCCGGAAGAGGCGCTGAAGGTCTTTGAGGAGCTCTACGAGGAAGATTCCAGCTCCCTGATCATCGCCAATAACCTCTCAAGCCTGATTGCTGAAGTAAGTTCCGATCCCGACGAGCTTGCGCGCGCTCTGCGCATCGCGCGACGCCTCCGCGGATCGAGCTTCGGACCGTTTCAGGACACCTATGGCTGGGTCGCCTACAAAAACAAGGATTACAACACCGCGCTCGAATATCTCGAACCCGCTGCAGCCAAGATGCAGACCTCGGAAATCGTCCAATATCATCTGGCCAAGGTTTATCTGCAGCTCGACCGCGAGGAAGACGCGCTGGCGCAATTCCAGAGGGCCGTGGAGCTGGTCGATGCGGATGATACCCGACCGCAAATCGTAGAATCACGCGCGGAGATCGAGCGCCTTTCACAGTAGGGCAGGCGCCAGGATGGCGGTGATTACCCAATCTGCCTGTGGATAATTGTGTCAATCGAGAGACGGTTACCCTGATTTCGCCAGTTTTACGGCCCACTTGCAGGAGTCTGGTTTATTTTTGCCCTCGGCTTTGCGACAAGTTGTGAAACACATACGAGGGCCACAAAATGCTCAGATTCTTTCTAGTTCTAATTCTGTCGATCGCTCTTGCTCCTATGGCGATGGCTCAAAGCTATCGCATCAAGCCGGGTGACACGCTCAATATCGAGGTTCTCGAAGATCCAAGCCTGAATCGCTCGACGCTGGTTCTTCCTGACGGATCAATAGCATTCCCGTTTGTCGGATCGGTTCAGGCAGGCGGGCGAACCGTTGCGCAGGTGCGGACCGCCTTGGTCGACGGGATCCGCGATACGTTCAATAATACACCGACCGTCACTGTATCCGTCTCGTCTCTGGCAGTGCCCGATGTTGCGGCCACCGCTGCCGCACTTGAGGCGGCGGAGCCGACTATCCCGGTCTATGTGCTGGGTGAGATGAACACGCAGGGCAAGGTTTTGGTGTCGCCGGGCACGTCATTGCTTCAGTTTCTGGCCGAAAGCGGTGGCTTTACCCGCTTTGCCGCGACCAAGCGAATCCAGCTGCGCAGACGCGATCCGCACTCCCGCCAGGAATTTGTGTTCAAGTTTAACTACAACGCTGTTACTGCTGGGGCATCGATATCCACGCAAACGGTCTTGCAGCCCGGTGACGTGATCGTCGTTCCAGAACGCAGACTGTTTGAATAATAAAAACAAGAAAAAAAACAGGTAAACATATGGGTGGGCTAAGAAGAAGCAGGCTGTTGGCCACCACGATATTGAGCGCAGCGGTCGCAATGCTACCCGCTGTGGCTCAGGATGTTGGCGAAGACCTGATAAATCCAGCTGAAGAAGAACGCCGCGAAGGGCGCTACGCGACGCTGACATATGGTCTGGGCTATGAGCGGGACGACAATATTGCGCTGAACCGCAATTCCGTCGGCACCACATCGGCCTTCTCCAATAATTACGATCTTCAGTTCGGCTTTGCGAGCCGCGCAACCACGCTGGACTTCGCGATCACCGGGGAAATTCTGGCGGAGGATTCTCCGACGCTGGGAAATCGGTTCTTCATCAATGACCCTACGGCCAGTGTCGAATATGAACAACGTGCGGCCCGGAGCTCTTTGGCCCTGGCTGCCTCGGTCGATAAAGAAGACCTCGACCGGCTCCAGCGGATTGGTGTGGATACGGATGGCGATGGTGAGGACGATACGGTCGAGATCGTCGATGGCTCTGTCGTTGGTGGAAGCGTCACGGAGACAGTGCTGCGTGCCCGCTATACGTTCGGGATAGACACCCCTATCAGGTATGCGATCTCGTTCAGTCTTGCCGATCGCGAGTTTTCTTCTTCGACGAATACGATAACCGGCGACGTGACAGAGCCCGGGATCGACACTCGCACCTACAACCTGTTCATGAGCGCCCGCGCCCGCCTGTCGCCGGTGACTTTCGGCACGCTGAGCTTCTTGCGCTCAGAGGTGAACGAATTGGTGAACATCGCAAGCGAGGCTGATACGCAGCGTTTGACCTTCGATCTGGAACATAATTACGCGGATATCTGGACCTTCAATCTGGGTGTGGGCCTCGTCGATATCGAAGAGCGCAACCGAATCCAGATTACAGACGAGGAAGATGGCGTTGATCTCGAATTCCGCGCCACGCGGGAGCTGACCTGGGGCACGGCCTTTGCCTCTGCCGAACGAGAGGTGCGGGTAAGCGGGAACCGGACGACCTTCCTTGTGGGCGCGGATTACGAGCTGCGGGACGGCTCCATCGGCGCAACCTTCGGGACGACCGATAGCTCAAATGGCGGGCAGGCCTTTCTGGCCTCGCTCGACTATCAAAAGCAGCTCAGGACATCGCAATTCGTTGCCTCGCTCGACCGCTCCATTCAGGCGACGGCGGATGCCACGCAGTCAGACCAGCTGATCACCAGCCTGTCCTTGTCCTATCTCTATCAGATCAACACCGCGCAGCGGCTGTTTCTGGGGATGAGCTACACGGATATCGACTCGACCCTGGATGAGAGCGAGACGGAATTTCAGGCGCGCTACTCCTATCAGCTGGATCGCGACTGGGATCTGAATTTCGGCTATCGCCGCAGGGAAACCTTTCGGGAAGCAGCAACAGGCGATATCGACGCTACGTCGAATTCCTTCTTCATCAATATCAGCCGTGAGCTGAGCCTCTTCTAGAGGGCATCACAACTGCGTCAGATCGGCCCCGCCGGGCCGTTCTGTGCGTCCTGCGCCAAGATGCCGGTGGAAATTGAGGCCAATCCGAGTAAGCTCCCGGCTGTGATGAGAGCCCAATTATGTTTTGGATTGCCCGATGACGACCCTGTCTTCCGCCCATAGCCGCCCGCGCCATATGAACCTGCCCGGTCTGGGCCTGTTCGCGTTGCTGGTCGCGGCGTCCATACCACTGTTCTGGATGGGGTTCGTGTCACTGGCACAGGCCTGGTCCACGCCGGAATATAGCCACGGCCCCCTCATTCCGCTGATCTCTCTCTATCTCTTCTTGCGGGAGCTGCGTGCCGCACCGCTGCCCGATGACAATCCGCCCGACCGGCGCATCGGCGTGCTTGTCGTCGCTGTGTCGCTGGTCTTTGCGATCATCGGTAACCTCACCGCAATCCCCGATATCATCACCTATGCTCTGATTCTCTGGGTCGGCGGCGTGGTGCTGACGGTGTTTGGCTGGAAACGCGGGATCACGCATTGGGCTCCGGTGTTGCATCTGATCTTCATGCTGCCTCTGCCGCAGTTTCTGTACTGGCATATGACGATCTTCCTGCAGGGCATTTCCTCGGTAATGGGTGTCTGGTTCGTAAAGCTCGCCGGGGTGCCGGTGTTTCTGGATGGCAACATCATCGATCTGGGCGTCTACAAGCTGCAGGTGGCCGAGGCATGCTCCGGCCTGCGCTATCTCTTCCCGATCCTAAGTTTCTCCTACCTCTTCGCGATCCTCTATCGCGGGCCGCTTTGGCATAAGGCCGTGCTGCTTCTCGCAGCGGCGCCCCTGACGGTATTCATGAACTCCTTCCGCATCGGTGTGATCGGCATTCTCGTCAACAGCTACGGGATCGAACATGCCGAAGGCTTCCTGCATTTCTTCGAGGGCTGGATCATCTTCCTTTCGTGTATCGGCATCCTGTTTCTGATGGCGATCCTGCTTCAGCGCCTGACCCCCAACCCGCTGCCTTTGTCGGAAGCGATTGATCTTGATTTCGACGGGCTTGGCAAGATTTCGGGTCGCATCGCGGCGATCAAGCCATCGCGTGCGCTGATGGCCACAACGCTTCTGACCCTGCTTGTCAGCTTTGCCTGGGTCGTCCGCCCGGCGGCCGAGCCGGTCGAGGTTGCGCGTGATCCGTTCATCATCTTCCCGCGCGAGTTTGAACAGTGGTCAGGCCAGGTTGCCTATCTCGAACCCGAGATCGAAGAGGTGCTGGCCGCCGATGACTACATCAACATCACCTATTCCGCCCCGATCGAGGCGATGCCCGTCAATATGTTCGTGGCCTTTTATGAAAAGCAGACAGAAGGCGCCGGCATCCATTCCCCCGAGGTCTGCCTGCCCGCCGGCGGTTGGGAGATCTTCAGCCTAGAACAACACCGGGTAGAGCTTCCAAAGACGCAATATGGTGGCTTCGATGTGAACCGTGCCGTGATCCAGAAAGGCCTGCAACGTCAGATGGTCTATTACTGGTTTGAACAACGCGGCAAACGCCAGACCAATGACTTCAAGGCCAAGCTCAACGTGGTCTATGACAGCCTCACGCTGGGCCGGACCGATGGCGCGTTGGTGCGGTTCGTCACCCCCATCGCGGAAGGCGAAAGCGATGCGGAGGCCGAAGAGCGTCTTGTGCGCCTGATGGACCGGGCCCTGATGCCATTACCCCGGTTCCTGCCGTTCTGAGCGCGGGCACCCCGCTGAGGCCGGATCACCTTGCGGGACAGTTACTTGTAGCGTTGGCGTCGCGGTGCGAAGACTGGCAGCTATGACCGACCCGTCTGATGAGGCTGCGCAGGAACTCCCCCGGATCTATCCGGCGGCCATCGCCATCGTGGTGGTCTGTGTCGCTGTCGAACTGGTCCTGCTGGCCGCCGATCTCGGGCTTGCCTTTGGCGAGACCCTCAGAAGCAGGGCCTATCAATATGGCGGGCTCTGGGCGGGCCTGGTTTATAACTGGACACCGAATTTCGCCGCGCAGCCCTATATTATGTTTGCCAGCCATGCCTGGCTTCATGCGGGCTGGCTGCACCTGAGCGTCAACATGCTCACACTGCTCGGCGTCTCAGGCGTACTGATCGACCGGATCGGGCAATTACGCTTCCTGTTTCTCTACGCGCTGAGCATCCTGGGGGGGGCGCTTGGGTTTGTGCTGGTGACTTCCCAAACGGATCCGATGATCGGCGCGTCCGGTGGCCTTTTCGGGCTGGTGGGCGCCTATGTGGCCTGGGACTATGTCGACCGCTTCACAGCGCAGCGCCGCATGTGGCCGGTGATCCGGCTGGTGCTTTATCTGCTGATTTTCAACGTCGTGACCTGGTGGCTCACCGGCGGCAGGCTCGCCTGGGAAGGGCATCTGGGTGGTTTTCTCGCCGGTTGGGCGGCGGCGCAATTGATTGATCCACGCAGCAGACCCGCTCCGGAGTAAGCCCGCCTTAACCACTAACCCCGTAGCGTCAGCCGCATAGCAGGAGCGGATCGCGCCCATGACACAACCGGTTGCCAAACACACTATCTCTCGTCCCCGCCGCGCACTGAGGCTTGTTGCGTCAATCCTCGACCCGCGCGCCTACCTTCACGCGCTCAAGCTGATCAACTACTACAACTACTCTCACGCAATCCCGCGCAGGCAGCTTCACCTTGGGGTCGATGTGGCGATTACCCCCAATGTGATCTTCAAACATGCCGCGCGCATTTCCATCGGCGACCGGGTCAGCATCGGGGCCGGTTGCAACCTTTGGGCAGGCTCCGGGGCCGGGCGTATCATCATCGGTGACGACGTGCTTTTCGGCCCGGAGGTCATGGTCAACGCCGCAAGCTATCGGTTCAATGATGGCGCACCGGTAACCAGACAACTCATGGATGAGGCGGATGTGATCATCGGAAATGATGTGTGGCTCGGGATGCGGGCCATGGTGATGCCCGGGGTCACAATCGGCGATGGCGCGATCATCGCCGCCGGGGCGATCGTCACCCGCGACGTCGCAGCCATGACCATCGTGGCGGGCACGCCCGCGCGCGCAATCGGGCATCGCATGCTCCCCGGCGTTCAAAGGCCCGACACCGCAACACTATCGGTTGTCTGAGCCGTGTGACGACACAGCTGAAACCGCTCGCGCGTTGATCCCCATATTGAAGCCGTTTCACATGATGCGCATTTTTCGGATGACTGCTTAAAGCTGGATGGATCGCCTTGTTTTTGCCACCGCAGACTCTTACACGAAGGCCAACCTGAATTCTCAGTCTGACCGGGGTCATTGATGTCTAAGCTTGGTGTAGTCGTCGTCGCGTTCAATTCGTCGGACGTCATTCTGGATTGTCTTGAATCGCTTATCGCTGCGGGTCCGGATATGGGGATGCGGATCGTGATCGTTGACAATGCCTCCAGCGATGGGACGGCTGATCATCTGCGGGATTGGGCCAGTGGTGCCACACCCTACAAGATGGACGACCTCACCCCGTTTGACATGGGTCAGGTCGCCAAGCCGCTCGCGCTCAAAGAGATCGACCAGGACGATCCTACGACCGAGGTCGCGCCACTGACGCTTCTGACGGCAAGACATAATCGCGGATTTGCCGGCGGGGTCAATCTGGGCCTCGATTATCTGGCGCGCGATCCCGAAATCGGTCATTTCTGGGTGCTCAACCCCGATTCCGTCGTGCCACCGGGCACGCCTGCCGCCTTCCTCAAAGCCGCCGATGATCACCCGGGCTATTCGCTTATGGGCGGCCGGGTGCAGTTTTTCGATCAGCCAGAGCTGATCCAGATCGACGGCGGCACGATCAATTGGAAAACCGGCATCACCGGCAATCTCAACAAGCTCGGGGACAGCAATCGCACCCCTGCACCAGCCGTGGAAGACATCGCCTTCATCTCGGGCGCAAGCATGGTGGCCTCGCGCAAGTTCTACGAGACGAAGGGCCCGATGCGCGAAGACTATTTCCTCTATTATGAAGAGGTCGATTGGGCCCTGATGGGCGAGGAACTGCCGCTGGCCTTCTGCCCCGATGCGCCGATCTATCACAAGGCAGGCACCTCGATAGGCTCGCCCAGCCTCACCCGCGGCGCTTCGCAATTCTCGCTGTTTTTCAAACATCGCGCGCGGATGATGTTCCTGCGCTCCCACGCCAAGGGGTTTTCGCCAATGCCCTATGTCTACACATTCGCCAAGGCGGGCCAGCTTGCCCTGATGCGCGATTTCGGTGGGGCGATGGCTATCATTCGCGGGACCTTTGGCATGGCCCCGCCTGCCGAGGTGATCGAGCGTCTGTCACCAGAGACCAAAGGCATGCTCGGGATCGGCTCTTGACCCTCAGTCGGGAGTTTCGGCGTCGCGCTGGAAATTTCCGCGACAAACTTCTCTATGGTCGGGAACGCAAGCAACTGGCCCGCGCAGCAGAGCACGCCCGTCAGGGCTGGATCCTGCAAGCCCAGGGCCAGCTGCCACAAACCGCCACCGATGCGCCTGACGGGACCCAGATGCTTGTTCTCAGCGGCGAGGCGCAATCCCAAATGGGCCTGTGGTCCAGCTGGAGCCTGATGCGCTTCTTCCCGAAGGGCACCTTGGTGCTTGTCGATGATGGAACCCTGCGACCACAGACCGTCGCCCGCTGGCGCGCGCTGATCGGCAATTTCCGCTATGTCTCAGCCGATGACGGCCGGGCCGCGATGGAGCGCCATCTGGCGCAATTCCCCAAGCTGGCCTCCTGGAGCGCGCAGTATTTCTGCGGTGCCAAGCTGGGCGTCTTCCAAAGCGTGATGCAGGACGCGCCAGCGGTTGAGTTCGATACAGACACGCTCAGCTTCGGGGGGGTCGATCACCTGTCCCCGGCCCTGCAGGACGGCACCATCAAACTCGGCTGGTGCGAAGATAACCGCCGATGCTACGCCTATGAGGACAGCCTGTTGCAGGGGCTGATCGGCGATCTCGTCGATATCTCGAGGCTGCCGGAAAAACTGAACGCGGGCTTTTTGTGCAACCGCAAATTCAGCCCAGACCAGCTGGGGGTATTGGAACAGACCCTGTCCCGGTTTGAGACCGATCCACGCACCGATCCGCTTCGCTACTGGATGCATCAGACCCTGATCGCGCTGATTGCTGCCGATCTCAGCCCCCGGTCCGCGCCGATAGACACGCCACCTACGATCTACCGGGGGCCGCAGCGACCCGAAACGCAGATGCGCCATTTTGTTGGCACGCCCGATATCCGCCCGCGCTTCTTCACCGAAGGTGTCGCGGCCATGATCAGGGATGCCCGCGATCTGGGACAGCTGCCGCAGGATTTCTGCCGTGAGCAGGTACCTTAAGCCGTCACCAGCGACTGAAGCGCAATCCCGCGACGCCGTGCAACCTTGCTCCAGCCGAAGCGGTTAACGGCTTTGCGCGATGCCTGACCCCAATGCGTTCGGGCCTCCCTGTCGCGGGCCAAAGACAGCAACGCCTCGCGCATCTGATCTGTGTCTGAGGGATCAAGCCGGATCGCACAATTGGTCTCCGCCACAAGCCGCCCGCCGCCGACTTCGCTGACTGCCAGCGCAAGCCCTGCATTGGCGGCCTCATAGGTCACCAGCGGATCGCCCTCTTCCAGCGATGGCAGAACGAACACATCGGCCTTGTGCAAGTGACGTTTGACATTCTTGGTAAACCCCACGCTGGTCACCTGATCACTGTTCAGCACATCGGCAAAGCGCCGCGCGATCAGTGGCTCTATATGGCCGACCAGCGTCAGATGGCATTGCGCCGGCATCGTCTTCCAGACCTCCAGAAGCAGATGCAGACCCTTCCGAACGCAGGCGTAACCGACGAAGATGAAATGCACCCGGCCGGTATCGTCAGAGCCCTTTTCCACAGGCAAAGGCGACAGCTCCGTGCCATAGCTGCACAGCAGGTTGGAGTGCTCCAGAGGCGAGCCAATCGTCGCCCGCTCCGTCGCGGGGCTGGGCGTGAAAATCGCTGAGGCAAGCTGCCACTTGGCCTCTTCCTCCGCAATCCGCGCATCCGTGATCCCATGGGCAGGCGACGCGCCAAGCGCCTCATAGGCCGTATCCAATATCACCCGCGCGCTCTTCATCCGGGTATTGATCGCCTCCAGCACGATCGGAACACCCTGATGCGCGAGCTTTTCATGCAACCCAAGCGATGCCAGCGGCCAGACCCAGGCGATATCATCGGGCTTCACATTGCTCAGAAATTTCTGTTCGGCTCGCTGCATCGCGCTGTCCTCGACCACGCTATAGGGCACGTAGTTCAGCAGATTGGGCAGGGCCGGGCGGATATCGGTCTTGGGCGAGCGCACGGAATTGCGCGTGACAAACAGGCTGATATCCTGACCCTGCGCATGCATCCCGCTCACCAGACGCTCACAGGTATGGCTTGGCCCGACCCCATCGCTGGCCATCGGGTTGATCACGACAACCCGAGGTTTGGACATGAGGAAATCGGGTAGTTTCACGGGGCGGGCCTTTGAGCGCTGTTCATGCTGCGCTTCAGCTTAACCGCCCGCAAAGAGGATTCCACGCGCAAAATTCTGGACCGGCGGAAAAGCGGAGCGTGTCGATTATATTACTTGTCAAACCATGCTCGCATGGTGCTAAAGAAGCGCCGGGGCGGGAGGCGAGTTCGTTCGTCAATTATCGGGACAATAATGCTCAAATCCGTACTCTTGCTGCTTTCAGGAAACGCGTTCGCTTCTCTGCTGCTTCTGGTCCGCAATCTGGTTGTTGCACGGCTGATTTCGCCTGAGGATTACGGGATTGCCTCTACCTTCGCGATTGCCATGGCGATTGTTGAAATCACGGCCAATCTCGGGCTTCAACAGCTGATTGTTCAGGACAAGGATGGCGACGATCCCAAATTGCAGGCCGGGCTGCAGGGCTTTCAGGTGCTGCGCGGGGCGTTCTCCACCGTGTTTCTGTTTGCCATCGCCCAGCCGCTCGCCGATTTTCTGGGGGTGCCTGATGTCGCCTGGGCCTACCAGATCCTGTCGATCCAGCCGCTGCTGCTGGCTTTGTACCATTTCGATATGCACCGATTGCGGCGGCAGATGCGGTTTATGCCCTCCATCATGGTGGATGTCATGCCGGCGCTTGTGTCGTTGCTGCTCGTCTTTCCGCTGGTCAAGATCTATGACGATTACCGGCTCATGCTCTGGGCGCTGCTCGCGCAGGCCTTTGTCGGGCTGATCACGTCGCATTGGGTGGCCGAACGCAAGTTTGAGCTGAACCTGCAACGCGACATTATCAAGCGCAGTATTGGGTTCGGCTGGCCGCTCTTTATCAACGGCGCGCTGCTCTTTGTCATGATGAATGGCGAGAAGATGGTTGTCGGCCGCGAATTGGGAATGGTCCCGCTGGCAATGTTCGCGATGGGCTTCACACTGACCCTGACGCCGACCCTTGTTGTGGCGCGCTCAATGCAGGCGTTCTTCCTCACCCAGCTTTCCGCCGTGCAAGACAGTGCCGAGAAGTTCCGCCCGCTCTCCTACACGACCATGGAGGTCAGCATATTGAACGGCATCGGGCTGATCCTTGCCGTTGTGTTGATCGGTGAAGCCTTTGTGGAGGTCCTGCTGGGCGACAAGTTCGCAGCCCTTGTGCCGTTGATGATCTGGTTCGGCATTTTACACGGGGTCAGGGTCTTCAAGACCGGCTGCGCTATCGTGGCGCTTGCGCGGGCCAAGACCGAGAACGCCATGATCGCCAACCTGTTCCGCGTCTTATCCCTGCCACTGTCTTACTATGTGGCCGTCACCAGCGGTGATCTCAAGCTGGTCATCTGGATCGCGACATTAGGCGAGCTTCTTGGCTTCATCGCCGCGTTGCTGCTGGTGCGCTACCGGGTCGGGCTTGAACTGGATGGCATGGTCTGGCCGCTGGCGACAACTGTGCTGTTTTGCGTCGTCGCCTCCTGCTTTGGCGTCTGGGGCGGGCTCGGCTGGCAAGTCGCGACCTGCGTGGCCTTTGTGATCTGCGTGCTTAGCATGCGTTCAAGCTGGGCATATATCAAAGCGCGCCAGATGGAATCCTTCTAGGACCTGTATTTATCGGGCGACAGGTGCTTGCGGGCGACCTCAACCACGGTCGATGACAGCAAGCGCATGATCTCACTGCCCTGCGCACTGGATTGCCAGTGAAATGATACAGAAACGGACTTGCCCGGCAGCAATTCGGTCAGAGTTCTGTCCGACAAGGCGGCCTCTACCGAGGCGCGCGGCATCATCCCCCAGCCGGAGCCATTCAGAAGGCAGGCCATATAGCCCGGGAAAGACGGCAGCAGGTGCCCCCTGAGCGGCGGTGCCTGCCCGAAAGCGGTCAGCATCCATTGCTGCGGCAGCAGGTCCTTGCGGTCATAGACGATGTGATTTGTCTCTAAAACAGCGTCCAGAGTAATGCCGTCGTTGAAATGACGCTCACAAAATCCCGGCGACGCAACTGCAACATATTCAGTCGCGCCCAGAGAGACCCGCCGGCAGCCCTGCAATGGCTTGTCCGATGTGGTCACCGCCGCAAGCGCCTCTCCGTTGCGCAGCCTTTGGGCGGTATAGTCCTGATCATCCGGGATGATGTCGAAATTGATGTTCAGTTCCGAGGCCGCCCGCTGGATGACATGAGGAAACCACGTGGCCAGACTGTCGCTATTGACCGCAATCCGGATCACTGCGGGCTGAGTGGCATTCGGGTCATCAATCGCGTTGAGGTTCTTGCGGAGATCATGTTCGAGCAGTTGAACTTGTTCAACATGTCGGCAAAGCTGTTGGCCATATTCTGTAGCAACACATGGCCGACCCCTGACAATCAGAACGGCACCCGTACGCTCCTCAAGATGTTTTATCCGCTGGCTCACCGCCGATTGGGTGATATGGAGCGTTTTTGCCGCTGCCTCAAAGGTTCCTTCACGGATCACAGCCGCCAATGCTTCCAGCGCCGTGTACTCAAACTGCATCATATTGTCACCCCAATTGATTAGAAATTCTAATTAACTCCAGGTTAATAGAATTGCTTTTATCACCGTATCGACCCAAAATGGTAAATTTTTGGTTAAATCATATTAGATACGCTAATTTCTGCATTAGATTTCATAATAGTACTAGAGCTACTTTCGTTGTTAGTCGCGGTAATTGTTGCCTAACAAGAAACACATTATTCATCAGGAGGGAGCCGAATGTCAGGACATACGGTAAGACAACATTATATGCGGGAATTTTCTGGTATGGCGAAGAATTCCCGGTTGAAGGCCTTTGGTATTTTAGGGAATTACCTGTTTCAGATCGTTGGGGCGATCGTGCTGGGCTATTTGTTGCTGGAAATGCCGAGCAGCTGGGCGATATGGGGCGGTGTTGCAGCGGTGATGCTGTTTATCGGAACGCGTTTGCGCGGATTGAACAACATCATACATGAATGCACGCACAACACCTTCACCGAGAACCGGAATGACAACGTGATTTGTGGGAGTATCTGTGCCTCCCTCGTGCTGAGCTGTTATCACGACTACCGCGATGAGCACATGACGCATCACGCGCATCTGGGTGACTATGACAAGGATCTTGACCTGCAGGGCATCAAGGACCTGCATCTCGAAGAGGCGCTGACGCTGCGCACGGTCATCCGGCATATCCTTACGCCCATTTTTGGTCTGCACCTGCCCTATTATCTCGGTGTGAACCTGTCTGGACGGGATGGTCGCGTGTATCGAGCCATGAAGATGGCTATGATAGCAGCCGCGATCGTCTTCCTTGTGCTTGATCCGATTGCGGCCCTGTTGCTGGTCTGGGTCCCCTTTATCTGGGTCTATTCCGCGCTGAATTACTGGACCGATTGCATGGATCATGCGGGCCTTTTGGAGAATGGCGACGAGCTTGAAGCCTCCCGCAACATCCTCGCGCCGCTGCCGGTGAAGCTGCTGCTGTTTCCGCGCAACGATTGCTACCATCTGGTGCATCACCTGTTCCCACAGGTGCCATCGGAAAAGCTGGAGGATTGCCACAAGAAACTTCTGGAGAACCCGCATTACTCTGCGCAGGGTGAACGCGCGGCCCAGGCTGCTCGGGTCTACGGGTTCTGATCGAAGGCAGACAGAGGGGCCCGGCCGCCAGGCGCGCCGGGCCTTTCCGCGTCAATAGACGAAGGTTAACGCGGCTCCAGCCGGATCGCACCATCCAAGCGCAGGACCGACCCGTTCAGCATCGAATTCTCAAGGATATGGCCTACCATCCTGGCATATTCCCCGGGCATGCCCAGCCGGGACGGGAAGGGTACCTGCGCGCCAAGTGATTTCCGGACGTCCTCGGGCAGACTTTCCAGCATCGGCGTCAGGAACAAACCGGGTGCAATGGAACATACCCGCACGCCCCTATCTGCCAGATCGCGCGCCATGGGCAGGGTCATCGCGATCACCCCGCCTTTAGAAGCCGCATAGGCAGCCTGACCAATCTGGCCTTCATAGCCCGCAACCGATGCAGTGTTGACGATCACACCACGGCTGCCATCCGCGTCCAGCGGCTCAGCACCCGCCATATAGGCGGCGGCCTGACTGGCGCAATTGAAACTGCCGATCAGGTTGATCGCGATGGTTTTATGAAACACGACCGGATCATGCGCAGCCCCGCGAGAGACCGTCTTGGCGGCAGGTGCGATCCCGGCGCAATTGATCAGAACACGCGGCGTGCCCAGTGTCGCTGCGACCGTGCCCAGCGCTGTGGCCACGCTTTCGGGATCGGCGACATCGGTTTTGCAGAACACCCCGTCCAGCTTGGTGGCGTGCTGTGCTCCGCGCGCCTCATCAAGATCCAACAGCGCGATTTTCAGACCCTGTTTGCGCAGATAGCAAGCCGTTGCCGCGCCAAGCCCAGAGGCACCGCCGGTTATGATTGCAGTCTGATCTGTCCAGATACTCGTCATTGTGACCCCTCCGGTGGCGCATGTTCCGTCCAGTTATAGAGATCATGATAGGCTTGCCCAAGCCTCAGAATATGCAGGTCAGCCCCCGGCGCGCCAAAGAGCTGAAAGCCCATCGGCAGACCGGTCTGGCCAAATCCCGCAGGCAGGGCGAGACAAGGCAGACCGATCAGGCTGACGGGCACCACGACCTCCATCCAGCGGTGATAGCTGTCCATGGCCTGACCCTTGATCTGCTCCGGGTGGACCCAGTCGGTGGGAAACGGCCATACCTGCGCCGACGGCAAGGCCAGCGCGTCATAGTGATCAAACAATCCGTTGACGCGCCGCAACCAATCGGACCGGATCTCGCTTGCGCGGTGAATATCCTGGCCGCTCAGCCCCAGCCCGCGTTCGATCTCCCACAGCATGGCAGGCTTCAGCTTGGCGCGGCTCCGGGCGTCGTGATAAAGCGGCGCCATCTTGCTTGCCACCGCCCAAGACCGCAGGGTGATCCAGGATTGCCAGAGCTTCGCGGCATCAAAGGGCGCAGGGACAGGCTCTATTTTGCAGCTGATGCGTTCCAGCCCCGCCAGCGCAGTCTCGCAAAGCTGCACGATCCCGTCCTCCATTGGGTAAGCCCCACCCCAATCACCCAGCCACCCAATCCGCACATCGCCCAAGGGCCCGCCCAGATCACTCAGTTCCGGCGGTTTAGATACGGCTTGCGGGCGTCGTGGGTCAGGCCCGCTCATCACGTCAAGCAATGCTGCGATATCGCCCGGGGACCGTGCCATCGGGCCCGATGTGGCAAGCTGGTGAAGATACATCTCCCCCACAGGATCATCGGGGACCAGACCCCAGCTTGGCCTGAAGCCGTAGACGTTGCAAAAGGCCGCCGGGTTGCGCAGGCTACCCATCATGTCGGATCCATCGGCTACCGGCAAAAGTCTCGCCGCCAGCGCTGCCGCCGCCCCACCCGAAGAGCCGCCGGGGGTTCGCGCTGTATCATAGGGGTTCCGCGTGGGCCCAAAGACCGGGTTGAACGTGTGTGAGCCCAGTCCAAACTCCGGCGTATTCGTCTTGCCAATGAGGATTGCGCCAGCGCGCTTCAGACGCTCCACCATCAGACTATCGCCACCCGGCACGAAACCCGAAAACAGCGGCGAGCCGAAGGTGGTCGTGATCCCCGCAGTTTCCGCCAGATCCTTGATCGCCATAGGCATGCCGTGCAGCCAGCCGGTCGGGGCGGCGCTGTCGGCCCGCGCCGCGTCAGACAGGATATCTGCCCGCGACCGCAGGCTGACAATTGCATTCAGCCGGGGGTTCAGCGCCTCAATCCGGTCAAGAAACGCGCCCACGACCTCCACGCTGCTCAGCCCGCCGCTTTGGATCTGCCGCGATATCTCCACCGCGCTCAGTCTGGTTATGTCACACATCAGGAAGCCTCGCGCCATGTGTCAGGGGGTCCTCTGACCCGTTGTGCCGCAAGAGCCGCAGCTGTGTCGAGTACCCGGCAGACTGCCCGGCAGCGCGCAAAACCGCAGTTCTATGGCGTTTTTTCGTCATTAGACCGTAAAAAACGCCCCGCTCAGCGCCAAGAGAATTGACTGGCTGGCCATTCGGCTTCGTAGTGGGAGCATAAATGGTGGGAGCATTGAGATGAAATATATTTGGTCAGACGAAACACAGGAATTTCACACGCCATCGGCATATCAGCACTGGGCGCGTACGCTCATGTTGCAAGACGAGCAGGGAATGAGCCCCGAGAGCGAGCAGGATTTTATTGAGCCGCTGATCCTCAAGCTGATCGTCGGTCAGGAATTCGACACGATCGAACAGGCGCGGCTATGGCTGCGGGACCGCGTGATCGCGGGCGATTTCCTGATGGACGGTTATGAAAGCCAGATCCTTGCCGTGCTGAACGGAGAGGAAGATTTCACACAGGCCGTTCAGCAGGCAGTCGAGCAAAAGCTGAATTCCGACGCCGATGGCGAAATCTATACCGTCTACCGCACCTCCCGGAACCTTCTGGACGAAGACGATATCAAGCGGCTGAAGAATGGCGGCGAGAGTGATCTGGACGGTCGGGCAGAGGTGATTGATGTCGGGCAGGCCGCGCCGATTGAAGATAGCGAGTTTGAAGACAGGCGGAGCCAGATCCTGCCCCAGCAACCCGCCCCGCAGCCAAAACGCGGCAATCAGAATACGCCGATTGTGGCCGTGATCGACGATGGGATCGGGTTTCTCAATGATCGTTTCCGTACCGGCCCGGTCAAGCCGTGGGGTGGGACGCAGACGCGGTTTCACGCGATCTGGCTGCAATCGCTCGACACGATCTTCATGCCGGTTTTCGGGCAGTTCTATGTCTATACTGGCCAGGTTCTCTTCTCGAACGAGATCAATGACCTTCTGGCCCGCGGAGAGCAGCTGGACGAAGAGCAGATCTACCGTGAGCTGAACACCCAGATCATCAAACCGGGCCGGCACCGCAGCTCCGAATTCAGCTTTACCCATGGCACGCATGTTCTCGATGTCGCGGCAGGTGCTGATCCCGCCTCCAATGCGCCAGAGCGTGACTGGCCGCTTCTGGCGGTACAACTGCCATCTGAGGCGGTCAACAACACCGCAGGCACACAGCTGGAGCCCGCCATCGTGCAGGGCGTGCGGTGGATTCTGGCGCAGGCCAGGCAGATCAACGATGTCAGCCCGGTGGTGATAAATATCAGCTTCGGCACATTGGCAGGTCCCAAGGATGGCACGAAATATATCGAACGGCTTATCGAAAAACAGCTGCGGACATGGCAGCATGAAACAGGCCGATGCGCGCGGGTGATCCTGTCCAATGGCAATGGTCGTTTGCGCAGGCAGGTCGCGCGGTTCGAGTTGACCAAGCAAAAGCCGGCCCCGATCACCTGGCGCCTGCAGCCTGATGACAACACTGCCTGTTTTGCCGAAATCCGGACGGATGAAGACTCTGATATAGATGATCTGCAAGTGTCGATCACCACGCCGTCGGGCGACACACTGCCGCTGGCATCGCAACCGCCGGGGACGTTCCGGCAGCTCACGGATGGCAATGGTCATGCCGTTGCGCGGCTCTACCATGTTGCCGCGCGCGCACTTGATGCCCAGGTGACGACCCCGGCCTACTATTTGATCGCAACCGCCAAGACGACCGTCGGGCCAGAGCCGCGCGCCGAGGCAGGCGGCTGGACCGTTACGCTGGCCCATCAGCAGTCGCGCAAGATGCCTGTGCGCATAGAGGTGCAGCGCGGCGAGACCCCGATTGGCTACAGGCTCAACGGGCGGCAATCCTATCTCGACGATCCTGATGCCTATGAATGGGAGCCCGAGGTACAGGATTATGTGCTGCCTGTCGCGCCCATTACCCGGTCCGGCACGCATTCCAGCTTCACGACAGCGGCGGACAAGTCCGAATCCATCGCCAGCGTCGGTGCCAGCGAGGGCCCGCTGCTCAAGCCCGCGCGGTATTCGGGGCAAGGCGCACCCTGGAGCACCCCGGCCCCGACCGCCAGCGCCATAGCCGAGGATCTGCCCCGGCGCGGCGTGCTGGCATCGGGCACGTTCAGCGGTTCGGTCCGGCAACTGAACGGCACCAGCGTGGCCGCCGGGCGCATGACGCATTGTTTCGCAAAGTATTTTGCGCAAGAAGGCTGCACGCCGAATGGTCGCCTGATGCGCGACGAGATGGAAGCGGTTCTCAACCGGTCGGGCACGATCATCCCCCCGGGGCCGGATACGCCCCAAACGGGACTTGGCGTGGCCACAGACCGCGCAGGTTCACGCGGGCCGCGCTGAAGCGATCCAATGTAAAGTCGAACGCTATAAAGCGTCATGCGAAAAACCTGAATCACATAACGCTGCTGAAATCAGGGATTTCAACGCGTTATGTGATGCGTGATGTTTCAGGTATTTCGTCAGAC
>CAYGUB010000009.1:0-26282 GCA_964352845.1 uncultured Rhodobacterales bacterium
CAATCACCGGCGCCGCGTTGGCCGGTCCCGTCTCATCGCCCAGACGCACGATCTCTACCGCGTTGACCAGCGGGTTTTCCGCGATCCGCTGGAAGTCAATATTGACCGTGCCATCAAGTACTTGGCCGGTCCACTCAAACATCCCGCCCACGGCATTGCCCAACGTGGTCGACAGGTCAAGATCGTCGAGGAACAGCTCTCCCTCGACCGACACGTCGAAGACCCGATCACCGACACCGGCTGTGCCTGCGAAGCTGTCACCCATAAAGATACGGACCGCATAGGTGCCGGGCTCAAACGCGCCCATGCCGAACTCAAGACTGAGCTCTTCGCCAGTGACGGGGTCCCAGCGTTCCTGCGTGAACAGCGCAGCCGGGGCCGAGTAGGTTAGCACAGACGGATCAAGCGCCGTGATATTGCCGGTAAAGACATTGGTCGGCCCGCCAACGATGGGCGCCGTGGTCGCAATCCAGTCGATCCCGCCATCATTGGCAGCGACCGTCTGGTTGCCCGCGTTCCAGCGATAGACCACTTCGGCATCGGCAAACAACGATTCCTGGCCCGTGACCTCGACATAATCCCAAGAGGCCGCAAAGCTGTCATCGCCTGCATCAGTCGAGGCGACGAGCCCCACAAAGGCCCCGGTCAGCGCGTTGCCATTACTGAACTGGCCGCGGATCGCATCCAGCACGTCATCGGGAACCGAGACGGCTGTGGTCGAGACGAAATCAGTAAAGACGCCATCATCAACATGACGCGCACGGGCCAGAACGGTTTCCGCTCCGGGAGTGAAATCGAACTCAAACTCGATCTGCATATTCGGATCTGCGATCCCGCGAATGGGCGCCTCGATCCCCGGGATTTCGATAAATTGCGTGACGGGGACGTCATCTTCCTCCACGATAAGCTGCAGCCCGTAGCGTACAGAACCCAGAGAGTCGTCCACGGCGATTGTGGCCTCGACATAGGTCGACTGATCACCCGATCCGATAACCAGCCCGACCTTCTCGCCGCCATCCCATGTCTTGTTGACATCCGTATTTGGCGTGTAGCTGAAGATGTTGACCATCTCGCTTGACACAACGAGCCCGGACAGGTTGGGTTGGGCCGCAAAGCCGATCCCGAGAACATCGGCCTGATCATTGGCTGTGCCCACGGCGGACCCGTCATCGGCTTCGTCAATGCTGACAAAGGTCGACGCGCCGCCAAGGTTCCAGATGGATGGATCATAAAGCGCAGGATCACCATCAAGCGACAGTTGAAGATCCGTGCCATTGCGCCAGACCGCGTTGATACCGATATCGCCTGCGATGCTGTTTCCGCTGGGAATCGCGCCTGGCGGCGTGGTTGGTGTGCTGAGCTCAAACTGCCAGGTCAGGACCTGGTTCGCGCCGACAGAAGCCCCCAGACCGTTCAGCGGATCGCCGATATGGCTGTCTGAGATATCATCCGTGCCGTCAAGGTCGAGATCCACACCCGGATCGACCGCATCCGCACCCGGCACGAAGAAGACCACGCTATCGGCACCATAAGTTGCCGCTACGATTATGCCTGCGAAATCATCGACGCCGTCATTGTCATTGTCGATAAGCGTAGCCCCGATGCCATTATTGCCAAGCGCCGCGACGGCCAGCGGCACGGAGCCGAAGCCGTTGATTGTGCCCTGCTCGACAACTGCATCGGTGCGCCCGTCGCCATTGGTATCGACCGGCGTCTGGAAATAGAGATTGCCGTTGAACGAGGCCGCGATGATCGCGCCTTCCAGCGCGCCGCCGAAATTGGTGCCCGTATATTCCGCAAGCCCGTTGGTCGAGGAGCCGATCACGCGCAGCGAGCCATCCTCATTGCCATTGAACAGCTGCGATTCCGGTGAGTAGAGTGTGCCAGCCGAAACTGAGGTCCCATCAAAGAGATCCTGCGGATTGGAAAGCGAGCTGCCGGGATGCGCCCAATCGTAGCCTGACACGATATCATACAGGTCAACAGGCAGCCCCGTCGTGCCGGAAACATCGACCCAATTCCCGTTGCCCTGCTCTTCATAGATAATGAGCAGAGAGGCGAGGTAGTCGCGTGCCTCAGCCTCATTGGCGAAGATCACATCGCCATTGAGGTTCAGCACAGGATTACTGGAGGCGCCGGGCAGATAGGTGCCATCGGCATCGAAGCTGGCCTGAAGCACAGCGGCTGACGCGCGGATCGCAGAAGCAAACCCACCATAGGGCCCGTAGAGATCATCCTCATTGCCAAGATAATGCAGCTGATCGCCGAAACCCTGGCTACCGGATTCGTTGAACTGGTTGGTCGCAAGCTCTTGCGTCCAGTCCTGCACGTAATTTGTGCCATCGCCGGGTGTCGCGTCTTCAAACGGCACTGGCTGGCCACCCCAGCCGGTATTCGGTCCGTTATCCCAGGTGAATACCTCGCCATCATCGGTGACAAGAACGTCATAGGGATTGCGGAAACCGGGCGAATGGATCGCCAGCGGGTTGTCGACGAATTGCAACTGGCCGCCAATGCTGACCAGAACCTTGTCGACGATCTTGGCCGCGTTGAGCACGTTATTGCCGCCCGCCCATTCCGGCAGCAGCTCTCCGTTTGCGCCGGTGCCGTTATCATCCAGCGTGAAATTCGGAGCATCTTGCGGGTTGAGAATATCGAGCGTGCTCAGATCAATATTGCTGCGCAGCGGATCATCAAGCGTCGGCAGGTCCAGAAGGAATTGCTCGCCCGAGCCATCTGTCCGGACGTCGTAATTCTCCATCGCGGTCAGGTCGATCTTTACAATCGAGCCGCCATAGGGACTGTCGACCGTGCCTGCGAAATTATTGCCGGGCGCGCCGTTATTGGTATTCGCGCCCACCGCGACCCAAAGGATGTCATGGCCCGTCACAGGATCAACCGAGATATCGAGACCATTGGCGGAGTGGTTTTCCTCGGAGCGTGGAAGCCCGCGGATCAGCGCCACGTTGGAGATCACCGCGCCCGTATCGGGATCAAGGGTCAGCCGGTGGATCTGGCTGGAGTTCGTGTCGAGCCCGCTGTCATTGCCAACGGCCACGCGGTAGTCCGAGGAATTGACGTAAAGAACATCATTGCCCGCGCTGTCGACTGTTGTGACAAGACCCGTCATCTGGCGAATGGCCGGAGCGTGCAGCGAGCCATCGTCATTGTAGTTCTGAATCTCATCCTTGATCACGCTGATCTGCAGCGAGCCGGTGATCACAAAATCCGGCAAGGTGTCATCATCGGCGCCATCCGCCTGACGCTCGATTTCATATCGCCATATTTCGCCGTCCTGCTGGGTCACAAACAGCGTAGCATTGCCGGTTTTACTGAAGTCGAGCGCGGTCGGGTTGACCACTTGCTCGCCCTGCAGTCCTGTAGCGCCAAAGGAAATGTTCTGGTTCGAAAAAGCCATAGTGCATTGCCTCGTTAAATGATCGTTCGGGCGGGACCGTGTGATCAACTCGTTAGATTAAGCTTCCGGGCGGTGCGCGCCCGCGGGTAACTCGCGCACAATTGCATCGGAGTATACCTTAATTTTGCCCTGATATAAACCGCTTTTAAACCTTTTCATGCCGCAATTTGGCCGCCAATAGCCACTGGAAACGCTTCAAATTGTCGCCATGGCGGGCCGATTTGGGCATGAGGCGGAAACAATCACAGGTGCTGAGAAGGGATTCGAGCTTACGCGGCGGCAACTAACCGGCTTCAGGCCTCAAACCGCGCAATGACGTCCAGATAGGCGTCGATGACGATCTGTTCATTGAACTGCGCATCGCAGCGCGCGCGCGCCGCCACACCGAATCGGTTGCGCCCCTCGGCGCCCAGCGCAACGATCTGCAGCATTTTCTCTGCCAGATCAGCCCCGCTGCGCGGCGCGCAGATAAAGCCGGTCTCGCCATGGGCGACAGTGTCGCGGCATCCCGGCATGTCGGTCGTCACAATCGGGCGGCCCATGGCTGCGGCCTCCAGAAGAACACGCGGCGTGCCCTCCTTGTAATAAGAAGGCAAAACGATGCAATCGGCGCGGGCGATCTCCGGGCGTACATCGCGGGCCTTGCCCCGATAGATCACCGGGCTGCTTGTCTCGATCTGCGCCAGCTCCGCCTCGCTGATCGCGATGCGGCTGTCGGGATCGACCGGGCCCAATAACTCGAACCGGGCGTTGGGGTAGCGCTGCGCCACGACCCGGGCGGCCTCTGAAAATTCTGCGATGCCCTTATCCTTGAGCATGCGGGCGATCAGCATGAAGAGCGGCGCCTCATCCGCGCCGGGCAAGGGGCGCAGATCGAACGCAGCCAGATCAACGCCAGAGCCGGGCAAAAGCGCCGTCTGATCCGCCCGCACGATACCGGCCTCAAGAAACAGCGCCTGATCATGGGTGTTTTGAAAAAACACCACGGGGACCCGGCGAAACGCCATACGGTAGAGCGCAAGCACGATCCGGTTGAGCGCACCGCGCTCCTCGAAAGCCGTGCCAAGCCCGGTGACATTCGGCACGAAGGGAATGCCGAGCAGCCGGGCTGCGAAAGCGCCGTAGATATTGTTCTTGATCGTATAGCCAAAGGCGATATCGGGGCGGGTCTGTCTGAGCTGGGCATGAATGCGGCGCAACAACCCGGCCTCCGCGATCACCGATGTGCCCTTGCGCGTCATCTCCAGATCAACGAGCGTGCAGCCCATATCGGCCAGCTTATCGACATAGTCGTCAAAGGGCACCAGCGCCGTGATCTCGTGCCCATCGGCGATCAGCCTTCGGATCAATCCTTCGCGGAAATTGGCGAGCTTGAAGGCAGTGTTGCCCGTAAGCAATATTCTCATCGGCCCGAGATATCTTTGAAGAGCGCGCCAAGCTGCGCCGCGCAGTCGTCCCAGGAAAACTCCTTGGCACGCAGCATGCCTTCTACGCGTTTGCGGTCCTGCAATTCCGTGTCATGGCACAGTATCCGCATGGCCTCCGCGATCATTCCTACGTCATGTGGGTTGACCAGAATGCCCGCATCGCCCGCCACCTCCGGCAGTGAGGAGCTGTCAGAGGTGATGACCGGCACGCCGGAGGCCATCGCCTCAAGCACAGTAAGGCCGAAACCTTCGTAAAGCGACGGATGGACGTAGAGCGCTGCGCGTTTGTACAAAGCGTGCAATTGTGCATCCGTGACATAATCGAGCAGATGCACCCGGTCCTGCAGCGCACCATCGGCGAGTTTGGCCAGGACCTGCTCGGTCTCCCAACCGGCCCCACCGACCAGCACCAGATGATGCGGCACCTCTTTTGCGATCTGCGCAAGCGCTTCGAGAACGCCCTGCACATTCTTGCGCGGGCTGATCTTTCCCGCAGACAGGATGATCGGCACATCCTCAGGCGGCAGATCCAGACTGTCCAGCTTCGACATCTCGGCGGGCAGGAAGAAATGCGGCGAGACGCCTTCCTTGATCACCCGGATTCGTGAGGCGACATGCGCGCCCAGATAGCCCTCCACCTCATCGGCGGTCGATTGCGAGACGCAGACAATCGCGTCGGCTTTCGCCTCGGCCTGACGCAGGCTCTTTTCCATGATCCAAGGTTTGGTGTTGGTGAAATAATCTGGCTGGGTCAGCGGGCCCAGATCGTGGACCGTCACGACATAGGGTTTCCGGGTGGCGATGGCGTAGCCAAGCGAGACGGCGTGAACCAGATCAATCTCGCCGGGGATCAGCCGCTCCAGCACCGGATTGTCCAGATAGTGCCAGGCAAGCGGGGTCAGCCTGCGCCCCAACGGGCTGAGCCGCAATCCCGTCTGGCGCTTGAGCAGGCCGAGCTTCTTGCGCGAAAGCGAGCTCCAGGCAGCAACAGGGATCGCGTTCAGCCCATCGACCTTTTGCAGCCCCGCATGCATTTCGCGCGCGTAACGGGCCAGACCATGCCCCTGCGCATCCGCGAACTGGTTCGAGAAATAGGCAACATTCAACACGCAGGCCCGACCCTCAGTGACTTTTGATCGAAAATATAGTCCGCCCGAAAATCCGATTCCAAGCGATATGCAGCCGTTTGCGCAACTTGGCACTCAGAAACACGCCAAGCAAGGCCGCATAGCTGTCGGGCACAAAAGGCCAGGCAGCAATCGCGCGCACATGATGCCCCACCGCCATGAGCGGTTTGCCCATATGGTGGTAATGCACCCGCCCCGCCCGCCGGTGGTAGGCCGCAATGGCAGAGCGTCGCGTGGCCAGTGGCTGAAGCGCGCGCAGATCGGCGTATTTCGCCAGGATCGCTCTGTAGGCTACAAGTTCCCGGGTCGGGTCTGAAACCGTCCTCGGCCCGTCATGAGCGCGCAGATCCACCAGCGCTTCTGGCACGGCGCCGATCTTGGTCTCCCGCGCGATACGGATCCACATGTCCCAGTCCTGGCGGGCCTGCAAACTTACATCAAACGGCCCCGCCTCATCAAAGATTTCGGCACGGATCATATAGGTGGAGGTCGGCGCGGTGACATCGCGCACCAGAAGCTGTGACAAAAGCTGGCCCTGCGGGTAGGCGCGCTGCGCGATCTGGGCCGGCTCAGTGCTTCCGATCACCGTTTCCCGCACACCACAATAGACCGCCCCGAAGGCCGGATCGGCCAGCACGGCAAGCTGCTTTGCGGTCTTCTCAGGATGCCACAGATCATCACTGTCGAGAAAAGCGATGATATCGCCCGAGGCGAGCTTTATGCCGAGATTGCGCGCGACATTGCCGCCTGCGTTTTGCTGCCGCCGATAGATCACCTCGCCATTCTGTTCAGCCCAGGCGGCGACGCGTTTGGCCGTATCATCACTGGAGCCATCATCGACTACGATGATCTCATCCGCGGCCCGGGTCTGTGCCGCGACCGAGTTCAACGCATCCGCGATCAGATGCCCCCGGTTATAGGTCGGGATCACGACCGAGACACGCAGATCAGCGCTCATTTCTGTTTCTCCCGATAGCCCCGCAGGCGCAGATAGGCCGGGCGGATCAGGCGGTCGCGCACAGAGACGAGCTTTCGGCGCAGCCGATCCTGCACGCCGGGCCGCATCGCAGCAATGGCCTTCGGGTCGGGCTTATGGGGGTTGGCAAGCTCTGCCTCGCTATAGCCGAATTGCCGGGCGATCTGGACCACTGCCGGGTCAAGTTGCAGCGTATAGTCGGGGTTCGCGCGCCACTTCTCTTTCGAAGAGGTATGGACGCTCGCGCCTATTTGCGGCTCGGGCTCTACACCCAGATAGCGACATAATTCACCAAGCTGGCCCACCGGATCGGCAATGATATCCTCATAGCGGACCAGCCGGAACGAGGCAGCAGGCACCATGGCGCGCAAGGCCAGCAGGTTGCGCTGGATCGCGAGCCAGCCGAACTGACGCGTCTCCGCATCCGTGGAGAACAGTTCATGGGCCGAATATTGCACCGCCAGCGGATTACGTACGAGGCCAATGATCCGCACGTCGAACTTGGTGCGCTCCATCCAGTCCATCAGCAAATGCAGCGATGACCACTCGGCCAGAAACTGAGGCGACTTCTCAAAGAACACCGGCTTGGCAAATTGGCGGCACAATGCTTCCCAGCCATCAAAGATCAGAGCGTGGTCATCTTGCGGTATCGCAAAACCGGGGACGTTGGCGCTGATCACTTCTTCCATATAGGCGCGTGCGTTGGCGCGGGTGCCATAGCCTTGATAAGGCCTGCCGCCGGAATAAAGCGCGCCGGGTCGGTCCAGCATCACCGCGGCTTTCAGCCAGTGATGAGTCTCGAAATAGGTATGGGGCGAGTGGGTCACATGCGCGATGCCCGAGTGCTTGCACAGCTCGTCTTGCAAGATGGTCGAACCGGAGCGCTTGTCAGACAGCAACAGGGTGACGGTAGCCATATGCGCCTCCTTTCATCTGCGGATTTCTGGACGTTAAGGGGAAGTGGCGCAGACAGCTCAACAGTCCCAGAATGAAAAAGAACATCATCGCCCCGCGTGGGGTCGTGACGATCGCATGACCGAACACCGCCCAAGGCAAGACGCCGAGGCTCGAGGCCAGCAGCGCCTGCGACAGCATCGCGCCCGGGCCCTCGTTGCGCATGCGCATATGCCTGAGCGTATAGTAGAACATGCTGAACAGCAGAAACATATAGAGGATCGCGGCCACCATGCCTTGCGAATAATACACCGCCGCAAAGAGCGCGTGGCTGGCCTTGCCCGCAATCTCGGGCACAACTGTGCGTGACCGTGTGATCGCGTTGCCCTGCCCCGTCAGCATAAACTCTGGATGCTCTAGCACATGCTCAAACGGCTCGACATAGGCCAGGATGCGCTCGCTTTCGCGCTCATCGGCATAGGGGTTGTCAATCACCGCGGCTGTCCGGTTGATCAACCGGTCAAAGAAGAACGCCTCGGAGTCGAGCCCGACGGACAGGACAAGCCCTGCGCTGATCGCCAGAGGCAGCAGGATGCCCTTGCGGATATAGCGCAGCCCAAGAAGGCTGGTCGCCAGTATAATCAGGATCGAGCCGATGATCGGCCCGCGAGAATAGCTCATCAGCACACCAAGCGGTGCCAGAAAACATGCCACCATCGCGACCTTGCGCCAGACACCAATATCGCGCGGCCAGACGTAGAGAATGGCGACCAATGGCCAGATGATATTGATGAAGCTCGCCCCCATGATCGACACGCCAACCAGGGTCCGCCCGCGCACCCCGGTGTCGCCGTCACGCAGATAACTTTGTGCGACACGCCTGCCGGCCGGGTCAAGGAAGCTGTTATTGAGCACCAGATCCGCCGTGATCGTACGGGTCTGCGGCAGCGATGTCAGGATCATCAGCAGGGATGTCACAATCAGCCCGAGCGCCAGCCCCTTGAGCACCAACAGCAGGTCCTGCGGCGTGCGGATCAACTGGCCTACCGAATAGAAGACCAGAAAAGCGAGAGCCGTGCGCGCCATCAGATAGGCGTGATCGAAGACCGCTGAGGTGTAGATGAAGCCCACGATTTCTCCGGCCAGCGCGAAGAGAAACAAAGTGACGACAATCGTTGCAAAAGGACGCCCTGCGGCCCCGAAACCCGGCCTGCGAATGGCGTAATACGAGATCAAGATGATCAACAGATCAATGAGATAGAGCGGCACGGGCCCCACCCGAATGTTCATTTTCGGCACGCAGGACAGCACAAAGGCAAAGACCGCGATTGCGATCACGCCTTGCGAATATTTGATTGCGCCGCGCCTTGCCATCAGGTGCCACCGATCACGGCCTCATAGGCCTGTTTGTATCTCTGTGCCATCTGGGACTTATCAAACAACTTGGCCCTTTCAAAACCATTCCGACCAAGCTGATGCGCGCGCTCGGGATCATTGATCAATTCCAGCGTGGCATGCCGGATTGTTTCGCTGTCGTGCGGATCAATGAGCAGCGCGCAGGCGCCATCCACGCCCACAACCTCCCGCAGCCCCGACACATCGGAGGCGATAACCGGCAGGCCCGCATTCATCGCCTCGACGGCAGCCAGCCCGAACCCTTCCCAAAGCGATGGGATGAGAAAGATGTCGGCAGCGCGCAGATAGGGCGTCGGATCGACAACATGGCCCTTGAAATGGACAGGGATATCAAGCCCGCTTGCCTGCGCTTCGATCACATCGCGCAGTGGTCCATCGCCCAGAACGGTCAGCTCTGCCGTTCCGTTGCGCAATCCGCTGAGCGCGTTCAGAAGTGCCTCATGGTTTTTGGCGCGATGGAGCCGCCCCATGGCGAGCAGTTGCGCAGGCTGGCCCCGCTGCCGCTTTGGCATCACCTCAAAGCTCAGCGTCGCGCCGTTCTCGATCACGGGGGTTTTCCCCGCGAGGTGCGGGTATGCCCTGATCAGCGCGTCCCGCGTGCCCTCGCTGATGCAAAACACCTGATCAAAGCGGCTATATATTTTCGGGTCAATGATGCGCCCGACGTGAGACGTTCGTCGCCTGTTGGATGTGGCATGTTCGGTAAAGACGAGCGGGATGCGGATCGCTTTTACGGCCTTCAGAAGTGCAAGATGCAAGCTGGTCGGGAACAGATGCGCGTGGATCAGATCGGGTTGCAGCCGCTTTATCGCGCGAGCAAGTGCAGACGGCACGCGTGGATCATAGGACGAGCCAAAACCCAGCACCTGCGCCTGCGCGACATGATCGAGCGGGCAAGCCTCTACCGCCAGCAGATGCGCATCCACACCCGCCGCAAGCAGGTCGAGATGCAGATCATGCGCGAGACGCTCGGCCCCGCCGCTTGTCAGCCCGGCGCTGTTGGCGATTTGCAAAACCCGCATCACCTCGCGACCTTCTTGAGCCAGCCTTTCAGGCCGGGCGGGATCCGGTTTGTCCAATAGGTCGAGAAATTCGGATCGGGCACGAATTGTGACCAGAGAGCCGGGGTCCAGGCGGGTGGCCGGTCCTGCATGACCTCTTCAAACACGTCGCGGTAGGATTGCGCAGCGATCTCATTGGTAAATCGCGCCCGCGCCTCCTGCGCGACCTCCTCGCTCATCGCGGCCAGATGCGCGCGGTTGGCGTTCAGACCGGCCACGGCATCGGCAAAGGCTTCTGCGTCACCCAATTTGCACAGATAGCCGGTGCGCCCGGGCTCAACCAGGAAATCGGTGATGCCGTCAATGATCCCGCTGACCGGCACGCAGCCCGCCATCATCGCTTCCAGAAGCGCATTAGGGCAGCCCTCGAAATGGGAGGTGAAGAGATAAATATCGCTCTCGCCCAGAAAGGTCGGGACCTGATCGGGGGTAAGCGCGCCCATCAGCTCGACCTGACCCGAGCGCAGCTCTTCCGCCAGCTCCCGTTCCAGCCGGGGGCGATCCTCTCCCTTCCCGGCGATCCGCAACCGGAAATCCACGCCGCGCGCATTGAGCTCGCGCACAATCGCGGGCAGATACATTACGCCCTTTTGCCCATGCTCGAGGCGGCCCAGAAATCCCAGCTCCAACTTGCCAGACTGCCCTCTGACGCGGGCAGCCGGTCCTTCATAGGGGGCCGCATCGACGCCATTGGGTATCAGGACGATCTTGCCTGCATCCGCTCCATAATCGGCCACCAGATCATCGCGCAGACGCGGCGTCAAAGCCACGATACGCGCCAGCCTGTCGCGCCCGGCCATCGTCACCTTATAGCCGAAATCAAACGCATTTGCGCAGCGCGAGACGACCCGCACGCGCTGCGGCAGATGGGCGAGCGACGACAGGATGCCTTCGGAATTGATCGCAATGACGATATCGATCTGTTCAGCCTCGACCCAGTTCACAAAGGCTCGCGCCTGGGCTTTCAGCGACAAGGAGCGAGGCACCAGCCGCACACAGCCCGCATCGGCATAGGCATCATCCCATAGACGGTTTTGCGGGCGACCGATGGTGACGCAAAACAAATCAATCCCCAGGCGCGCCAAGGCCGGACGCATGTTGCGGTAGAACGTATAGGTCCCGCCATCCTTAGGCACGGAGCCGAAGGCCACCTTGATCCGTGGACGCGTCATTCCAGAAGCTCTGCTATTTCAGTGGCAAGCGCGGCGGTGTTGTAGCGCGTCTCTACCTTGGTGCGCCCTGCATGGCCCATCTTGCGGCGCAGATCGGGGTCCCCGATCAGGCGCATCAGCGCTTCGGTCCAGGCTTCATGCGTGTTGACCAACAGCCCGTCGCGACCATCCGTGATCACGTCGCCATTGGCGCCCACCGCGCTGGCCACGACAGGAAGGCCGGTGGCCATATATTCCAGCGCTTTGAAGGCACATTTGTAGCGGTTGAAATCGCTCTCCAGCAACGGGTAGAGCCCGATATCGAACGCGGCCACCGCCTCTGCCACAGCCTCGGGCCGGGCCCAGTCGATCTGATCGATCAGCTCCAGCTCCAGCCCTGCGATGCTCCCGAAGACAGCGCGCAGACGTTCCTGCCCGCAGGCGCCCACAATCTTGAGCTTGACCGGACACTGCGCTGCGATGTTTTTCAAGGGCTGTTCAAGGACGGAGACCAGATCATCCACGTAATGCGCCCCATTGCCAATCCAACCCAGACAGACAGGGCCATCGTTGTGAGTTGCGCCAAGCACGTAATTCTCCAGCCGGATCCCGGAGGGGATGAACACCGCCTCCCCGCCTTCGGCCCGGGCAAGTGCCTCCAGATTGTGGCTGCCAGCCAGCACCCGGTGGGCGGCGCGCATCATCCGCGCGGCATTGCGCTCAGCCACCGGGTTGCCTGTATTCGAGGGCGCATCGTCAATATCAAAGATCACCGTCTTGCCCAGGCGCCGAAGGATATGCGCGATCCAGACATCATAACGCGCGTATCGCTTCTGGAAGATGATCGCATCAGACTTCAGGCCAGCCACAAACAGCTGCCAGAAATCCGCCCGACGCGTCGCGTCCATGAAAGAGACGTGATGCCCCATGGCCTCGAGCTCATCGGCAATCCAATAGCCCCGCACGCGAGAGCTTGCCTTGCGCGCATCGCCCAGCATGTGAAACAGAATGCGTCTGGAAGGTGTTGCGCCCCGTGCAGATGTCACCGGGTTCTGGGTGCTGATCACAAGCGAGGCTCCGGCCTTGTCTTCGCGTACATATGTCATGGGGCATATCATGGTTCGGCCCGCCTCAGATACATGTCCTAAGCGGGCCGTGTAAATTTTTTCCGGGCATTGTCACCGTCGCAAACGGGATCGTTGCCTTGAAGGCTACTTACCCTGCTTGCCGAGGACGACCGCAAAGGTGCGGCGCAGAATATACACGTCAAGCCGACCGCAGCCCTTGGTAGCATATATGTTGTCGTACTTGGTCTTCAGAGCCGTTGCGGCCTCGCCTTCGGCATATCCCATCTCGACCTGAGCCAATCCGGTGATGCCGGGGCGCACGCGGTAGCGTTCCTTGTAGCCCTGCACGCAGTCGCGGAAATGTCCGGCATGAGAAGCGGCATCGGGCCGTGGACCCACGAGGCTCATATGTCCGATGAACACGCTCCAGAAATTGGGCAACTCGTCAATCCGGGTCTGCCGCATGAACTTGCCAAGCGGTGTGATCCGGTCCTGTTCAAGCGGCGCGGTGGCATCACGGTCACGGCCTTCCAGCATGGTGCGGAACTTCCACATGCGAAACGCCTTTCCGTTCCGACCCATCCGCATCTGACTGAACAAAAGCGGACCCGGGTTCAAGATCGGGTTGATCACCAGCAGCACCAGACCAACCACAACGACAAGCGGCAGGGATAGCGCTGCGCTGGTCTTGTCGACCAGAAACTTGAAGATAATGAACTTGCGGGACCACTTTTCGGCCCCGTCCTGGAGGATGGATTCTATGTCGTAATTGCTTGGATCAACCGCACCGCTTCCTTCCGAAAACTCGCGGTATCTTTCTATTGATAAAAAATCAAACATTAGGAAAAACTCTACTGGCTAAGTGGGTAAGGGCAGGCTGCTTGACGTTAACTTAAATTACCAGATTCTTAAAGTTGGGCGCCCTTGCTTTTCGTTATAATTTCGTTAATTCTGTCAACTAGCGGACAGGCGAAGCAGCTGAATGACTCCTGAATAGCACACTAAACGGATTGAAAAACATTTAGTATCAAATACTTAATCCTTCGGCGAAAATCTGCGTGGTCAGCTTTTGCATACCTTACAGAAATGCCTATATTTGCACCGTTTGCTCGATTTTTCCCCTGACTGCACTCAAATTTGTCGAATCCTGTTCTGCAATTGATTCGGTCGAATTCTTCATCGCGACCGAAAACAGGTCTGCCCGTTGCATGCATGGCAGCGTTTTCGTAGGCTACCTGTTTAGCAGATCGCGCGATGAGGAATGCTCAGTGCTCAAGTGGCTTTTTCCAAAAGATCCGGCACCGCCCACCGAAATCCCGCGGATTGACCCCAAGGAACGGATCTACGCGATCGGCGATATTCATGGCGCGCATGACCTGCTGGATGTCCTGTTCGAAAAAGTGGTCGAGGACGCGGCAACAAAGACTGACCTGCGGATCATGAAAATTGTCTTTCTGGGCGATTATGTGGATCGCGGTGACAATTCGCGCGAAGTGCTGGAGCGTCTGGTCGCCATTCAGAAAGGTCTGCCGGAGCAGGTCGAATTCCTGATGGGCAATCACGAATCTGCCATGCTCGGGTTTCTGGAAGAGCCTTATGACGGCGCCAACTGGATCGAGATGGGCGGGCGGCAGACACTGTTCAGCTTCGGCGTGCGTCCTCCAATGAACACCGACAACAAGGCTGAGTTGCTGCGCGCCCGCGACGGGTTGCATCACGAGATCAGCCCCTATCTCGACTTCCTGAAATCGCTCAAGCGCTACTATTGGTCCGGTGACTACATATTTGTCCATGCAGGCATTGACCCGGATCTGCCTGTCGAGGCCCAGAGCGACAGTGCCTTGTTATGGGGCCATTCCGGTTTCATCTCCGGCAAAGGCCGTCCGGGTCTGCGTGTCGTCCATGGCCACTACGCGGCCTATGAGCCCGTCGTGACGCCGCATCGCGTCTGTGTCGATACGGGCGCCTATTATTCTGGTCGCCTGACTGCCATCCGACTCGACGACGATGAAGCTCTGCTCGCGGCAGACCGAATGGTGATATAAGCCTCCGCCAGCCGCGCATTTTTTCAGCAAAACCCGGGGCTGAAACCCGCGCTCGACGCCTGAGGTTGAGGAAATCGAACCAAATAACCGTGTTTGCCCGCCTGCGAACAGTCCGAGACTTGTCCAGCGTGACCAAAATGGGTACTGTGTGTCGATATATCGGTCATGCGTCTTAACGAGGATATGTCATGCGTCATTTGAACCTACGCGGAATACTCGGTGCGGCCTGCGTCGCGGCCACGCTGACATTCACGCCGACAGCTGCTTCGGCATCCTGCGGCAGCAAGCCCAATTTCGAGCATATCAAGCAAGAACTGGTCATCTTGATCTCCGTTCTGGAAGACCAGGTTGACAAATACCCGCCTCGCAGTGCGATCGGACGGTTTCTGAGCCACAAGCTGCGGTCGTCAAACCTTCTTCTGGCCCGTATCGAGCGGCACATCGAGCAAAAGCACCGCTACAATAGCAGCAACCCGCATAAGGTGCACAACGTACGCGGCATTATTTGCCAGCCGTCAGTCAGCAAATGGTAGCGGTGAGATAGGTCATTCATCGACCTTCGATTTGCAGGAAACGCGTTGTGAAGACGTCACGTTCCCTACGCGGGTGAGGCATTTTTCAGCAAATCCGCTATAAAGGGCGCATAGTCGATAACCTCTTTCAGCTCTTCCGGCTCGAACAGGTCCAAAATCGCCGCATCCCGCTTCGCGCTCTCGACATCCGCCGGGGCAATCAGGTCAGGTGCAAACTCGACCAGATCGGCAAGCAGACGCAGCCTGTAGGCTGCCAACTGCCTGTTATGCGGCGCCAATTCCCACGACCGCCGCAGGCTTTGTCGTGTCTCACTTGTCTTGCCCAGGCCGATCTGCGCCTGCGCAAGTGCCGCCCAGATATGCCCATTGGCCGGGTCCAGTGAAACGCTGCCAATCAGAAGCCTCTCCGCAGTCTCTGATCTTGCGATCAGATCCTCAAGATCCATCAGGGCGAGATCACCGCTCGTGGCATCAAACGTAAATTCGGGCCCGTTGAGAAAGGCGTAGCCCAGATGATAGAGATACTGCCCCCTGTCATAATGCGCCGTGCGATCGGCCACAGTCCACCCACCCTCAACCGAGGGCTCGCGTGCAGCGGGGTCAAATGCAGGGATATCGGAGATCACGGCCATAATCGCCAGTGCCCCGCCAAACAGCAGCATGACCGCATAAATCCTGCACAGATGTGATCCCAGCATGGCGACCTTCTCCTTTTCCACTGCCTACACAAGCCTGTCCCCAATCACCAGCGGGATTGCCTGCGCGCGCCGCATCTGTAAGGTAGAACAAACCGCAGGACTATTAGGCCAATATGCAGAATCGCGAACGGTTTCCCACGCTTCAGATGAGCCTGCTTTGGTCGCTCCTGATCATCGTGTGCGTTGCCAGCCTGCCTCTCGGTGCCAACCGCCCACTCTCCTGGACCATGCTTGCATTTCTGATCACGTTGATCTTCTTTGTCCAGATCGTCACCGATCTTCTTCAGCCACCGCCTGAGCAACTCAAAGGGCTGTGGCTTCCGGCCACCTTGTTTCTGGGCGCGTTGATCTGGGGCATTGTCCAGATCATCCCTGGCACGCCCCCGGCCAGCTGGCACCCTGTCTGGGCCGACGCACCGGGCGCGACGGCCCTGATCTCTGCCGATCCCGAACAGGGCCAACACGCTGTCATGCGCCTGTTTTGCTATGCGATGATCTTCTGGCTCGCGCTGCGCTGCTGCTCTGTCTCCACCAATGCCGAGATAATGCTCCGTGGCTTTGCGGTTTTCTCAACCCTGCTTGCAATCTTCGGCCTCTACGCGCTGGCCACAGGAGACAACGTCATCCTCGGTGAGGGCGGACAGGGCCGCAGCCTGTCGGCAAGCTTCGTCAACCGCAACAATTACGCCACCTACGCCGCCTTCGGCGCATTGGCCAATATCGCGGCCTATGTGCAGTTCTTTCAGTCAGGGCGCATCAACAAAGGCCAACTCTCCAGCTTTTTGCGCGACCTGCTGGAGCGCTTCTTCGCAGGTGCCTGGATCTTCGGGATCGGCGCGTTGCTTTGCATCACCGCTCTGGCCCTGTCGCAATCCCGCGCGGGCAATATCGCAGGGCTTGCAGGGCTGATCGGGTTCGCCGCAATCTGGCAAAGGCGCGGCAAACGGTTCAATCCCTATCTTTGGCTGCTTCTGGCCACCGCAATCGGCTTCGTGGCACTGACCAACGCAACAGGACTGACCACCCGCTTTCTGGCCGAAGGCGCCGAGGGCGGGCGCTTTTTGGTCTACCCGGACGTGATCCGCGCGATCTGGGACCGCCCGCTGCTGGGCCATGGTCTGGGCTCGTTTCAGGATATATTCCGTCAATATCTGGAGCCAGAGCTTGGTTATGGCGAATGGATCCAGGCTCATAACACCTATCTCGAAAACGCCTTCGAGCTTGGCCTGCCTGCCGCCCTGGCCTTCTATTTTGCGCTCGCCCTGATCGGCTACCGCATCCGGCGCGGCGCCCGCATCCGCAAGAATAACCGCGCTTTTTCCTGCTTTGCTTTCGCCTGCCTCATCACCGCCGCCCTGCACTCTGCCTTCGATTTCAGCCTCCAGGTGCCGGCCGTCGCGGCCGCCTTCGCAATGATCCTTGGCATGGGATGGTCACAGAGTTTCTCGCACAAAACAGAACTTGGCAAAAAACGACTGAGCTTCCTTTCTTTTGGCAGGAAAGTATCCCGGAGCGCGAGGCAGAGCCTCGCATAAATCGCAGGGCACCTGGCCGCAGCCTCCGACCATAGTAGGATATGGCACATGCCAGCGCCCTCATACTCTCACCGCCATGACGTCGAAAACCCTTCTTGCGCGCCTGATGCTGCATGCGTTCCTTTGGGCGATCACGGCACTCGCCGCAGTGGCAGAGCCGCTGAGCAGAGCACAGATCGAGCCGCATATCGTGGCCCCGATGGCACTGGGAGAGCCCGTCAATGATCAGGGTGTTTGGCAATTGCTCAACTCTGGCGGCGCAGAGGCAGGTTATGTGTTTGAGACCGAGCCGATGGCCCCCCTGCCCGGCTTCTCCGGCGCGCCGATCAACCTGCTGGTCATACTCGATCTCGAAGGCCGCTTTCTCGATGTGAAACTTCTCTCCCATAACGAGCCGATCTTTGTCTCCGGCCTCGGCCAGGCCCCGTTTCACCAATTCTTCGAGCAATATCGCGGCCTGTCCATTTCTGACACTCTGGTGGTCGGCACCCCCTATGGCAGCGGCTCGGAGGGCTCGGCGCTCAAATATCTCGACGGGGTCACGAAGGCCACGGCGTCGGTGCGCATCGCTCATGAAAGCGTTCTGGCCGCGACCCTGAAAGTCGCGCGCGAAAAAATGGGCGGCGTCTCCTCTGGCCCGCCCGCCTTTCCCGATCCCGATTACGAGGAGGCGCTCGACTGGCAGGCGCTGCTATCCTCCGATCAGGTGACCCGCAAAACCGTGCTGAACTCCGAGATCGACGCGAAATTCGCCGACACGATCTGGGCGGATGACGACCCGGAGGCGCGAGATGATCCCGATGGCGTCTATCTCGATCTGTGGATTGTTGATCTCGGTCCCAAATCCATCGCCCGCGCGGTCTTGTCCGAAGACAGCTACGCAGAACTTCAAGAGTTTATGGAAATCTCGACCACGGATGAACCGGTTCTGGTCGTCGAGACCGCCCGTCACGGGCTGATTACTGATGATTTCATCCGAAACACGACGCCCAATCTGATATCGGCCGAGCAAGGCGGCTTCCCCATCGCCTTCCGGGATTCCGATCTCTATGTGGAACTTCATCCCGATCTTCCCGACAGTCTGCATGAAGGCACCGCGCTTATACTGCGCACGGACCGACGGCTCGGCTTCGATCCCACCAGTGAATGGATCCTCAAACTCGACGCGCAGCGCAGCCACGGCATGTTCCAGCCAGAGATCGGCTCGGTGACCTTTAACATCCCGCATGTCACAGATGCCCGTTTCTTCATCAAACCCGAACTGATCACCCCGAGCCCCCCCTGGGTCGATGCGCTGCGCAACCGCGCCAGCGATTTGATCATTCTGGCGCTGTTTCTTGCCGGGCTCGTTGGTCTGCTCGGCCTCAGGCTGAACCGGCTTGCCGGCCACAGGCATTTCACGCCGATCCGGCTGGGAATTCTTGCCTTTGTGACGGGCTTCATCGGTTGGTGGGGTCAGGGTCAGTTATCCATCGCGACGCCGCTGGGCGTCGCGCGCACCGCCTTTGAGGGCGGCAGCTACGCGTTTTTGCTCTATGATCCGTTCTCGCTGGCGATCTGGGGCGTGACGATCCTGGGGCTGGTGCTCTGGGGGCGCGGCCTGTTTTGCGGCTGGCTTTGCCCGTTCGGCGCGCTGCAGGAATTCGCCCATCACATCGCGCTGGTCCTGCGCATCCCCCAGATCCAACCTTCGGCGCAGTGGGACAAGCGTCTCAAAGGGCTCAAATATGTGGTTCTCGCGGGGCTTGTGGCTTTGCTGCTCTCCGCCCCGGCGCAGCTCGACAAAGCCATCGAGGTCGAGCCGTTCAAGACCGCAATCACCACCTTCTTCATACGCGAATGGTATTACGTGGCCTATGCGGCGGGGCTATTGCTGCTCTCGATGGTGGTCTTCAAAGGGTTCTGCCGCTATGTCTGCCCCCTGGGAGCGGTGTTGGCGATTGGCGGCTTGATCCGCGCCCGGAAATGGATCGACCGGCGCCCGGCCTGTGGCTCTCCGTGTCAGCTATGCAAGGTGAAATGCAAATATGGCGCCATCGAGAAGTCGGGCGAGATCGCCTATTCCGAGTGTTTCCAATGCCTCGACTGTGTCACCATCCATGATGACGCCAAGCAATGCGTCCCACTGATCATTGAGGCCCGCCGCGGCCGCAGGCTGAAAGTAGCTGCCGAATGACCCTGTCCCGCCGCCGATTCCTGACGATATGTGCCAGCCTGCCGGTCGCAGGTGGCGCCTATGGGCAATCGCAGAATTGGCAGGGCCGCGCCTTTGGGGCTGATATCTCCATCACCATACATGGAGGCCGCCGCGACACAGCGCCGCTTCTCGACCGCGCCAGACAGTTGATCCGCGAGGTCGAGGCCGAGTTCAGCCTGTTCGACCCCATCTCGTCGGTCAGCCAACTCAACCGCACGGGCCAACTGCGGCCCTCGCCTCGCTTTACCGCGTTAATGAACCATGCCGAGCGTATCCATCACGCCACCGAAGGTCTGTTTGATCCGACGATACAGCCTCAATGGCGCGCGCTGGCAGATGACGAGACCCTGCCTGACCATATCCCTTGGGACCAACTGCGCCACTCCCCCGAGCGTATTCGCCTCGCGAAGGGGCAAGGTCTGACCTTCAACGGCATCGCTCAAGGCTATGCCACAGATCTCGTCAGCGCCCTTTTCGACCGCGAAGGACTGCGCGATACGCTGGTCAATATCGGCGAATATCGGGGCCAGGGCGGCCCGTGGCGCCTGGCCGTCGAAGATCCGGTTCACGGACAGCTTGCCACCAGAACACTCCGCTCTGGCGCCATTGCAACCTCCAGCCCGGGCGCCCTGCGCCTCGGCCATAGCAGCCATATCTGGCATCCCAATGCCAGCCCGGTCTGGTCGACCATATCTGTCGAGGCGAAAACAGCCACAACAGCCGACGGCTTCTCAACTGCCCTCACACTGGCGCAACCCAACCTGCTCCGTCGCCTGCCCGGCACGCACGGCATCACCCGTATTACAGCCATAACCAGGGAGGGAGAGCTCGCAAGCTTTTCCCAGAGCATCTGACGGAATAATGGGCGCAAGAAATTTGCCGCCCGGTACGGGTTCAACGACGAAGACCAGACGCACCGCGCCTTTCGGCGCAAGCCCAGGGTGACGCCGACCGCGTATTGCCAGCGTCTTGAACCTGCGCAGCCATAAGAGATGACGAAGCGGTTTTGCATTCCCGAGCGATTGTGATTAGTCTTTGATGGTCCGGGGTTCGCGGCCGCTGGCGGTATCGCCGCATGCCCGCAGACACGTTCAGCACGATTCTACAATGATCGACTTCCATCCAACAAGGAGACCACCCATGAATGAGCATAGCCCAACAAAACGCCTGACAGCTGCGGATTTTGATCAGGAGCTTCTTGATCTTTATGATTACTACGCTCACGGGAAAATCTCGAAGCGTGAGTTTCTGGATCAGGCGGGCAAATGGGCTGTTGGCGGATTGACGGCGGCGGCGATACTCGGGACGCTGTCTCCAAACTATGCGCTGGCCCAGCAAGTGGCCGAGGATGATGCCGATATTGATGGGCAAGACATAACCTATGCCTCACCCAACGGGACCGGTGATATGAATGCCTATCTGGTCCGTCCCGCAAACGTCGACGCAGACCGCCCACCTGCGGCTGTTCTTGTCGTCCATGAAAACCGGGGGCTAAACCCCTATATCCGCGATGTCACGCGGCGGCTGGCCAAAGCGGGTTTCGTTGCCATGGCGCCTGACGGGCTGACCTCTCTGGGTGGGTATCCCGGCACCGATGATGAGGGCCGGGAGATGCAGCGCACCCTCGATCGCGATGCCTTGCTGAACGACTTTTTCGCAGGGTTTGAGCATCTTCAGGCGCTGGACGGCACCAATGGCAAGGTAGGCGCAACGGGCTTTTGTTATGGCGGTGGCGTGGTGAACAAACTGGCCGTTGCCTATCCTGAAATGGCCGCCGGTGTGCCGTTTTATGGCGCCTCGCCCGACAGTGATCAGGTCGCGCAGATAGAAGCACCGCTGATGATCCAACTGGCCGCGCTGGATCAACGGATCAACGCGATGTGGCCTGATTATCAAAAGGCGCTTGAGCAAAACGACAAGCGGTATGAGGCGCATATATATCCCGGCGTGAACCATGGTTTCCACAATGATACGACGCCGCGCTATGACGAGGCAGCCGCCCGGCTGGCCGAGCAGCGCATGGTGGCGTGGTTCCGGACCTATCTGGCGGGCTAGGCCAATTGACCAAAACGTGAGACGCGCAGTGTGTCTCGCGAGGTTGAATTGTCTCGCCGCACTTTTATCTTTGCCTCAACGCAGCATAGGGGAGAACTGAAGATGCCGATATTCAATCCAAGTCGTCGTTCGCTGATAGGCGGATCCGGCGCTGCGCTTTTTGTGGCGGGGCTGGGGCTGGGTGCTCCGGCCATGGCGAAAACGCTCGAGCCTACCCCCACCATGCGCGGTGGGGCAAATAACTACCGCCCCGGCGCCCCGATCGTGGAGCGTATCGGGGGTGGTGGGTTTGTGATGACCGGCTCGGTACGGCGCGCCGGCGACGGGCTGCCGCTGGAAGGGCGGCGCATCCAGATCTGGGCCCATACCACGGAAGGGCATGAGCGGGACGAGCGCTCCCATGGAGCGACCTTGACCGATGCGACGGGCGCGTTTCGCTTGGATATGCCGCAGATTGTGCCTGCCTTTGGTCAGCCGCATGGGCATCTGGCCTATGATCCCGAATTCGACGAAGGCGGGTTTGAGCCGGTGTTTTTGCGCCCCGTGATGGCGCGGGCCTCGGACAAGACGCTGCATGTAGAGTTTGTCTTGCGCCCTGTTTGATGAAGCTCCGCGGTGTTTTGAGCTGGGCTGCGCTGGCTGTGGCGACTTCCGTGCCGCTGGTCGCCACAGCGTTGAGCCCGCTTCTGGAATGGCGTGATCCGGTCTATATTCTAGCGGGTTTCGCAGGTGTTGTGGCGCTTGCGCTGCTTCTGGTCCAGCCGCTGCTTGTGGCAGGGGCGCTGTCTGGTGTGGCCGCACAACGGGCGCATATCTGGACGGGCACCGTTTTGGTTGTTGCGGTTGTGACCCATGTGGCAGGTCTTTGGATCACCAGCCCGCCTGACGTGGTCGATGTCTTGCTGTTCCGCTCGCCTACACCTTTCGCGATCTGGGGCGTTCTGGCCATGTGGGCCGTCTTCGCTGCAGCCTTGCTGGCCGCGATCAGGCATAAGATCGGACCGCGCGCCTGGCGGCTGGGTCACAGCGCGCTTGTCTTGATGGTGATCATTGGAAGCGTGCTGCACGCATGGCTGATTGAGGGGACAATGGAAGTGTTTTCCAAAGCGGCTCTTGGCCTTCTGGTTCTGGGCGCGACTGGCTGGGCTCTGCGCCGCCGACGTGTCTGGCGCTTGCTTCAAGCGTCACCCGAAAAACCTGGGTCATCTACAATCTAAGCCTGGCGGCAGGTCTGCGCCGTCACGTCGCGATCTGGATCAGTCGAAATCCTGCGTCATCATCGCGCGGTGGATTTCACGCCGGACCAGTTTGCGCACGTTGCGCGTGATCCGCTCGCCCAGGGCACCGGACATCTCTTCGCGCAGAATATCGGCTACAATGTCACGCAGCATCTCTTCGTCAATCGTTGCACCATCGAGCAGGCCGGTATTGGCCTTCTGAGCCACTTGTGGCGCGATCTGAGTGGCGACGCCTGGTGCAAGCTCGCTCGCTGCGGCCTGGACGGAGGCTTCCACAGTCTCCGGTGCGTGAACGGGTTCTGGCTCAGCTGGTGTGACTTCGGCAGACACATCCTCGGTGATCGCCTTTTTGGTCTGTGCCTCTTCAGGTTGGGCCTCTTCGGCGGGGGGGCTTTCAACGGCCTCGGGTTCAGGCGTGCGATCTGTGTTCCAGCCCGCCGCACTTGCCAGATCATAGGACCAGCCACGGTGCCGGAACCGAGGAATGGTGATTCTCTCTTCCTCGGAGCCATCGTTTGCGAACGTCTCGATTGGCGCACGGACAGCACGAAGTTCGGACAGAACCGAGTCGCGCTGAGACGTGTCTTCTTCCACGTCATCCACATCCTGGACAACCTGCCCAAGTTCGCGGTGCTTCCACTGAAATTCGGGATCCTCGTCATCTACGCTATCGACTTTCGGCGCGGATATTTCCGCGACGGTCTCTTCTGTCGCGTCGGTCACCTCGGCGGCCTCAGCGGCTTTGTCAGCCTCGTCAGCCGGATCAGGTGACCAGCGCCCGCCCGGCTTAAAGCTTGCCAGACCATCCTCGGATTCGTCCTCGTAATACTCGTCCGGCTTTGGGGCGACCCATGTTTCGCGCAGATTCTGAACGATCGATTCCCCTTTCGGCGCATCCCCGTCCGAGCTGAGTGCAGTATGCAGGTTAGACAGGCCCACGCGTGGGGGGTCCACAGTTGCCGACCTGGCCACATCGACCCGAAAATTAGGTGTCAAAAGCAAAGCGCCCTTGGAGGTCGCCTTGTCGTCTTGATCAGACTGGTCTTGCTCCACATTCCCCCCCTGCTCCTGGCCATCGGCGACCAGTTTGCGGATCGACGAAAGTACATCCTCGACATCGTAGCTCGGAATAGGGTCTGACATGCTCGTAATCCATTAACCGTGTCCGAGCAAGAATAGCGACCGGTTGCTGGCATGACAACAGATCGTTAAAACTATCAATTCTTTTGATAGCGTCCCAATATCCGGTTTAGCTTCTGACCCTGCTCACTTGATGGCACAGGTGCCGTCTTGGCGGAGTTGTAATATTCAGATGGGTCGTAACGCTCCACGGGAAGGCCGAGATCATCAGCCGTCAGCATGCCCGTGGCCGCGACAAGCTGATAGGCTGCCGTAAACACCAGTGTTTCCGCAACAATTCGGTTGGTCCGTGCATCCGACAGCGCCTGCTCGGTATCGAGCACGTCCAGCGTCGTCCGGGCACCCAGCTTGGCCTCTTCACGCGCACCGTCAAAAGCGATCTGAGCCGCTTCAACCTGCCGTTCGCTTGCGCGCACCTGCGCCTGAGACACCATCAGCTGAGACCAGGCATCCGACACAGTCTGCCGGGTCAAAAGGCCCTGCTGGTGAAGATCAGCCCGGGACGCATGCACGGCGGCCAGCGCACGCCTGCGCAGCGCCGAAAGCTGCCCGCCCTGATAGATCGGCACAGTCATCGTCAAGCCGATCTGGCTGTTATTGTCTGTGACGGAGTTATGACCGACAGAGCCGCTCAGCGAAATCCGCGGGCTGATATTAGCCTGGGCCCGCTGGGCGTTCAGCTCATCAGCCTTGATCTGATGCTGTGCCTGCCGGATGCTTGGGGCGTGACGCAAGGCCGTCTCGATTGCGGCATCCAGAGTTGTCGGCATCTTGGGCAACTGGCGGATCGTTTCGAGATTGTCGGGATCTTGTCCGATGGCGACGCGGTAGAATTCACGCGAGATCGCCAGATCACCCTGAGCTGCAGCCAGAACACCGCGCGCATCTGCAAGCCGGGCCTCTGCCTGGGCGACATCCGTCCGCGTAACCTCGCCCACCTCAAACCGATCCTCGGCAGCGCGCAGTTCCTGGGTCACAAGACGCAGGTTCTGTTCACGCAGGCGCAGGACACGGACGTCCCGCAAGACGCCCAGATAGGCCTGAATGGCGTTAAACAACACCTGCTGTTCCAGACCAACAAGCTGTTGACGCGCGGCGAGCACCGTCTCCTTGGCCGCCTCCACACCCAGTGCGGTCGACCCGTTATCATAGATCAAAAGGTCCAGGCCCAGTGAAATCGTGGAGCCCAGGTTGCCGCCCTGCGGGTTCGAGGCCTGATCACTTTGCACAATCGTGGATTGCGCATTGATCTGCGGGCGCAGGGCCGACAGGGCAATCGCCACGTTCTCATCTTCTGCCCGCAGCAAAGCGCGGCTCTGCTCCAGCAGGTTGGAATTGTTATAGGCTGCCGTCAGGGCACGGTTGAGCGTCTCTGTATGCGCCGATGCACTGGTACTGAACAATACAGTCACGCCTAGCACCCTCAGGAGTGTCTTTGTTGAGCTTCTTTTCATTTGACCTACCTCGATCTTATAGCTGAAACCCTGGGCTAGACTCAAATCCGTCCAGCACAGGAGCACTTGCGTTAAACGACAAACGCCACGAGATGTTGCCTTGGCTTTTATATCCAATTCGGCATTCCCCGAGCGCATCTTTCATGAAGATCGCCGCGATGCGGCCACCTTCCTTGAGTTGATCTTCCAAGCTCGCCGGTATCTGCGACACTCCGCCCTGCACAGCAATGACATCATAGGGCCCGTGCTGCGGCGCGCCCTCAGCCAGCTTGCCCGTGACCACCGCCACATTGTCGAGCCCTTGCTGCGATAATGTGGCCTGTGCCTCGCTCGCCATCGCCTCGACCTGCTCGACACCGACAACCGCCTCAGCCATGCGCGACAGCACGGCGCTAGAATAGCCCAAACCACAGCCGATATCGAGCACGAGCTCGCCGTTCTGAACGTCAAGAGCATCGAGCATCTTGGCCAATGAGCGCGGCTCCAGCAGATAACGCCCCTCACCAATATCAATGCTGCCGCCGGTGTAGGCGACCTCACGTTTGGAGCTCGGAACGAAAGCTTCACGCCTGACAGTGAGCATGGCATCGATGATCGGGAACTTGGTCACATCAGATGGCCGGACCTGCGTATCCACCATCTTTGTCCTGCTCGCCGCAAAATCCATCATGTTCACGTCATAAGCCTATAGTTTCACTTACAATTCATGTGGCACAATAATGCCAGCCTCACAACGTCTAGAAACACTTAGTTTCGCTTGTGTGCAGAAATGCCATGGTTTAGAACCGCCCAAGCACTCTTAAGGCGAGTTGGCGGAGTGGTTACGCAGCGGATTGCAAATCCGTGTACA
>CAYGUB010000010.1:0-23892 GCA_964352845.1 uncultured Rhodobacterales bacterium
CATCTACGGCTTTACCGATCAGGTCGCGGCCGAGCACCCGGAGATCGAATTCGTCAAGGCCGGCTATCTCAAAGATCATCCGAAAGTGCTCGAAACCTTCGCCGAGCGCGTCTCAGAGCAAATGGGCGCCAACCCGCCGCCCAATTGCGGCATCTGCGGCTACCGTACACAGGTGCTCGCAATCGAAGGTCAGGCCACGCGCACCATCCCCGCCGCCGATCGCAACCATCCCGCCTTTGCCGACACCCCGCCGCCCACCTGCGTCCTGTGCAAATACCGCACGCAGGTGCTGGGCTTCGAGGCTGAGGTCGGCGCCATTCAGGAAAGCCACCACCACCATGTCGAAGGCCAGGGCGCGCATGCGCCGGGCTCCAACGTGGCCGATTGCACGCTTTGCGATACGTTCTGCACCGGGCTGTGCCGGCTCGAGGCGCAGGGGCACCACCACCACCATCATCATCACGACCATGACCACCACCACGACCATGACCACGCGCATCCGGTCTACCCGCATGCCAATCACCCGCTCGGGCCTCAATCCGCCCGCAAATCAAAGGGCTGAGCCCCCGGACTTCTTTGGACCAGAAATACGGCCCCCGGAGGGCCCCTCAGCAAAAGAGAACCACCCCCTGCGCCCCTACGAGACAGATCCAAAGGCTATCTACGCCCAAAGCTTCGCCACAATACGGGCCGAGGCAAATCTGGCGCGTTTCGACCCCGGCATGGCCGCACTCGCCACGCGGGTCATCCATGCATGTGGTATGGTCGAAATCGCCGACCGGCTGGCTTTTTCTCAACAGGCCTACCAGATGGGCCACAGGGCCCTGCAAAACGGCGCGCCGGTGTTTTGCGACGCGCAGATGGTGGCCTCTGGCGTCATCCAACGCTACCTGCCTGCGCAAAACGAGGTGGTCTGCACGCTCAATGACCCCTCAACCCGCGCGCGTTCTGACACGCTGCGCAACACAAGGTCGGCCGCGGCGGTGGAGCTCTGGCTGCCGCGCCTTGCAGGCGCTGTGGTTGCTATCGGGAACGCGCCGACCGCCTTGTTTCACCTGCTTGACCTGATCGACCGTGGGGCGCCCAGACCGGCCATCATTCTCGGTTTTCCCGTGGGCTTTGTCGGAGCAGCCGAGGCCAAGGCCGAGCTTGCCGCAAACCCGCGCGGCTGCGCCTTTATCGCGTTGCGCGGGCGCAAAGGCGGCTCTGCCATGGCCAGCGCCGCAGTCAATGCGCTGGCAGCAGGCCTGCCCGAAGACAAACAGCCCGAAGACAAACAGCCTGAGGATACGCAAGATGCCTGAGACGCCCTGGCTTCACATCGTAGGCATTGGCGAGGACGGGATGGATGGCCTCGCACCGGCCACCCGCGCCATTGTCGATGCGGCGGAGATCATCATCGGCGGGGACCGGCATCACACCCTCTCGCCCGGGCTCAAGGCCAAGCGCATTGCCTGGCCCTCGCCTTTTGATGCGCTGATAGAGACCATCCGCAGCCTCAGGGGCCAGCGCGTCGTCATTCTGGCCACGGGCGATCCGCTCTGGTTTTCTGTAGGCGCGCGTATTGGCCGGGTCATTCCGCCCGCGCAGATCACCTATCATCCCCAGATCTCGGCTTTTCAGCTGACCGCCGCGCGGATGGGTTGGAGCCTTGCTGATGTCGAAACCCTCACAGCCCACGGCCGCCCCGTCGCTCAGATTGTGGCCTTCATCCAGCCCGACCAACGCCTGATCATCCTGACCACTGGATCGCAAACCCCTGGCCAGATCGCGAAATTCCTGACGGATCGTGGCTTTGGCGGCTCGCAGATGACGGTTCTGAGCCATCTCGGCGGCAAGACCGAACAACGCTTTGAGGCCCGCGCGCAGGATTGGGACCATGAGGTTCCCGCCTTCAACACGCTCGCGGTTCACTGTATTGCAGCCCCTGATGCGGCTTTGCTGCCGCGCGTGCCGGGCCTTGCCGATGAGCTGTTTCAATCCGACGGCACCATGACAAAGCAAGAGGTCCGCGCCGCCACGGTTGCCAAGCTCATGCCCATGCGCGGCGCGCTTTTGTGGGATATCGGCACCGGCTGCGGCTCTGTCGCGATCGAGTGGATGCGTGCCGCCCGTTACGCTCGTGCCATCGGGATTGAACCGCGCGCGGACAGGCGTGCGATGGCTGCGGATAATGCCGTGGCGCTCGGCGTGCCGAAGCTTGACCTGATCGACGGCAAGACGCCGGAGGTGCTTGAGGGGCTGGAGCCCCCGGATGCGATTTTCATCGGCGGGGGTCTGAGCGTCGAGACATTTGAGATCGCCTGGCAATCGCTGCGGCCTCTGGGGCGTCTGGTGGCCAATGCCGTAACGCTGGAAAGTGAGGCATTGCTGATGGAGATGCACCGAAACCACGGTGGCCAGCTGGCCCGGATCAGCGTTCAGCGCGCAGAGCCGGTTGGCCGGATGACCGGCTGGCGGCCCTTCATGACCGTCACCCAATGGAGCCTGATCAAGCGATGAGCGGCCCCGTGTCAGGCACGCTTTACGGCGTAGGTCTTGGTCCCGGCGATCCCGAGCTGATCACGCTGAAAGCCGCCCGGCTGATTGCTGCGGCCAAAGTCATCGCTTATCCGTCTCTGGCGGGTGCTGACAGCTTCGCGCGCGCGATTGCGGCGGCTCTTATCCCCACTGATGCCCGTGAGCTGCGCATCGACATCCCGATGACAACGGAACGCGCCCCGGCGCAGCAGGCCTATGATCTGGCCGCGCGCCAGATCGGGAAGGTGCTTGCCTCAGGCGATGACGTGATCTGTCTGTGCGAAGGCGATCCGTTTTTCTATGGCTCTTTCATGTATCTTTTCGCGCGCCTGTCGGACACGCACCGGGTCGAGATCATCCCCGGCGTGACCTCTGTCACCGCCTGTGCCGCGCGGGCGCGGATGCCTCTGGCAGCCCGTAACGAGCGGCTGACCATCTTGCCCGGGCCACTGCCAGCATCCGAGTTGCGCGCGCGCATTGACGGGGCCGAAAGCGTGGCGATCCTGAAAGTGGGCCGGCATCTGGCCAAGATCTCGGCCGTGATCGGGGATCTGGGGCTGCTGGATCAGGCCATCTATGTTGAGCGCGCGACCCTGCCTGAGGAACGTATCCTGCCGCTCTCCCAGGCCCCTGCGGATGCGCCCTATTTCTCGATGATCCTGTTGACCAAAGGAGCCGATCCATGGCTGTGACACCGGTAATCCTGTGCCTGAACCGGGCCGGCGCCGAGGTGGCGGGACGTCTGGCCAAGGCGCTCGATGCGCCCCTGCACGGGCGTGCGGGACGGGTGGACAAGGCCGATCTGTTCTTTGCCAATGCGCTTGATCATGCGCGCGATCTGTTTGCGGCGGGCGTGCCCGTGATCGGGGTTTGCGCCTCGGGTATTCTGATCCGGGCTGTGGCGCCATTGCTGTCAGACAAAAGCGCCGAGCCGCCTGTCCTGTCAGTCTCTGATGACGGTCAGGTGGTCGTGCCACTTCTGGGCGGGCATCGCGGGGCAAACCGTCTGGCGGCTGAGATTGCACAGGCTCTGGGTGCGGTGGCTGCGGTCACCACCGCGGGCGATATCGCGCTGGGCGTGGCGCTTGATGCCCCGCCCGCAGGCTACAGGCTGGCCAATCCGGAGCGGGCCAGGGACGTCATGGCGACGCTTTTATCTGGCGGTGGCGCGCAAATCAGCGGGGAGGCGCCGTGGCTGGCCGACTTGCCGCGCGGCGATGGCGTGGTGATTTCTTGCGGGTTTGCGCCGTCTCGGGCTGATCTGGTGTTTCATCCCTTGCAGGTGACGCTGGGCGTAGGCTGCGCGCGCAATTGTCCGCCCGGGGAACTGGCACAGCTTGTGCAGGGCGCGCTGGATAAAGCTGGCGTCGCGCGGGCTGCGATCCATTCGATCAATACGATTGATCTGAAGGCGGATGAACCGGCTGTTCTGGCGCTGGCGCGCGATTTGGGCGTACCGCTCAGGCTGTTTTCGGCCACAGAGCTGGAGGCGCAGGCGGGGCGGCTGGCCAACCCGTCGGAGGTGGTCTTTGCCGAGGTCGGGTGTCACGGGGTGAGCGAGGGGGCCTGTCTTGCGCAGGCGGGCGATGCTGCTGATCTGCTGCTGGCCAAGGTGAAATCAGCCAATGCCACATGCGCGCTTGCGCTTGCGCCCATGCCCCTTGGCACTTTGGCGGGCCGCGCGCGGGGCAGGGTGTCGATCATCGGGATCGGGCCGGGTCAGGCAAGCTGGCGGACGCCCGAGGCGTCAAGGCTGATCTCCGAGGCTCAGGAGCTGGTGGGATACGGGCTCTATCTCGATTTGCTGGGGCCGATTGCGCAGGGCAAGACGCGGTCCGATTTCCCGCTGGGCGGCGAGGAGGATCGGTGTCGATATGCGTTGGAGCGCGCGGGCGAGGGCTATGATGTCGCGCTGATCTGTTCGGGGGATGCGGGGATTTATGCGATGGGGGCTCTGGTCTTTGAGCTATTGGACCGCAAGCCAGCGGAGGGTGGCGTGAGCGATGCGGCGCGGCGGGTCGAGGTGGTGTGCAGCCCCGGGGTCTCGGCCCTGCAGGGGGCTGCGGCGCGGGCGGGCGCGCCTTTGGGGCATGATTTTTGCGCGATATCGCTGAGTGATCTGTTGACCCCGCGCGACGATATCTTGCGCCGGATCAAGGCGGCCTCGGAAGGCGATTTCGTCATTGCTTTTTATAATCCGGTCTCGAAGACACGGCGCACCCTGCTGGCGGAGGCGCGCGATATTTTGCTGCAAAGCCGCCCGGCAGGCACGCCTGTGTTGTTGGCGACGTCTTTGGGCAGGCCGCAGGAGCATATCCGTTACCGCGCCTTGGGCGCGCTGGATGTGGATGAGGTTGATATGTTGACCGTCGTTCTGATCGGTTCTTCCCAGTCGCGGCTGGCGCAGATGGGTGAGGGGCCGCGCATGTATACGCCGCGCGGCTACGCGCGCAAGATTGACGGGGATCTGGCATGATGCGTGACGCTCGCGCTGGCGCGCATCGCCCCACCCACCATCCCGTCGGGAGAGCCATGCGATGACAGTTTATTTTATCGGTGCGGGACCGGGTGACCCTGAGCTTTTGACCTTGAAGGCGCAGCGCATCATCGCGACCTGTCCGGTCTGCCTTTATGCGGGCTCGCTTGTGCCTGAGGCTGTTGTTGCTGGCGCGCCTGAGGGGGCTTTGGTGCGCGACACTGCTTCCATGACGTTGGATGAGACCCATGCGCAGATCGTGGCAGCCGAGGCACGCGGTCAGGATGTGGCGCGGGTTCATTCAGGTGATCCGTCGCTTTATGGAGCCATTGCCGAGCAGATCCGCAGGCTCAAGGAGGCGGGGATCGCCTATCAGATCATCCCCGGCGTGCCCGCCTATGCGGCGGCGGCGGCGGCTTTGGGGCAGGAATTGACCGTGCCCGAGATTGCCCAGAGCATCGTTTTGACCCGCATGTCGATGAAATCGACCTCTATGCCCGCAGGCGAGACGCTGGAGAATTTCGCACGCAGCGGTGCCACGCTTGCAATCCATCTGGGTATCCGTGCCTTGCGCGAGATAGAGCGTCAGTTGATCCCGCATTATGGCGCGGATTGCCCTGTGGTCGTGGCCTATCGTGCAAGCTGGCCTGACGCGATTTATCTGCGGGGCACGCTTGGTGACATTCGCGAGAAGGTGCGGGCGGAGAAGATCACCCGGACGGCCCTGATTCTCGTGGGACCGGCATTGGCCGAGGTGAAGAGTTTTCACGACTCGGCCCTTTATGATCCTGCCAAACCCCATGTATTAAGGCCAAAACCGTCGCGGGAAACTTAGGTCTTTGTTACGGAACTGAAATATGTTTCAACTATGGGGTGTCTGTGCCCGGGCTCGCCTGTGCCCGTTTTGATTGGATGGTTCCGATGTCTACCTATATGTCGCGTGAGTTGCAGGATGGTTTTTTCGCTGCCCAGAAAACCATTTTGAAGAAGAAATCGAGACTGCGTGTCGTGGCTGGGCCAAACAGGTTTTCCATTCTGAGATTCTCGGATAGCAGCTTTTCGCTGGATGCTGATGATGCGCCGCGCTTGCGGGGGCTGGTCGACATTTATGATGGCACGCAACATCTCTGTCAGGCGCTTATCGTGGCCTCTGAGCAAAAGGGCGATGAGATCACGTTCGAGTTCAAGCGCAGCACCGCTCCGAGCGATGCGCCGGCGCTTGATTTCGAGAAAGACCCAAAGGCTCCGATTGCGCTGCTGGGCAAATTCAAGCTGTAGGGCTTGCGCTGCGGCGCCCAACCGTTAACCTTTTATCGTCATAGATTTGAGGAGCCTGATGGACGCCAGTTTTTCCCGCCGTGATATTCTGACGCCGCAAGAACTGCGTGGCCTGTCCGAGCGATCGGATGCGCGTGGCGCTGTGCAGATGCTCAGCCATGTCGGCGCGATTGCCATCGCTGCGCTTGCCCACGCCTGGGCGATGGGCTCTGGCTGGGTCTGGCTGACCGGCCTGGCGTTGGGCGTTTTGCTCAACTTCCTTTATGCCGCGCAGCATGAGCTGAGCCACGCCACCGTGTTCAGGACACGCAAGCTGAACGAGCTGTTCGGCCGGGTTATCGGCTTCATCCAGATCTTCCCGCGCGATTTTGATCAGATCATGCATTTCGCGCATCACCAATACACGCAGGATTGGGAACGGGACGGCGAGCTTGTGCGCGAGCCCTACACCCTGACGAGCTACCTTCTGTGGTTGTCGGGCATCACCTATTGGCGCAACCGCATCATTGGCAATATCCGCCGCGCCCGGGGGATCATTCTGGAGCCCTATATCCGCAAGGAGGAAGAAGCGAAGGTGATCTTCGAGGCGCGGGCGCATATCGCGCTTTATGCGCTGCTGGCTGCGGTGAGCCTTCTGGCGGGCAGTTGGGCTGTGCTGACCTTCTGGTTGCTGCCGATGATCGCGACGAAACCTATCCACCAGCTGCAAAACACCATCGAGCATCTGGGCCTGAGCCATGAGGATGACATCCTGCAAAACACGCGCTCCACCCGGATTGGTGCTCTGGGCCGGTGGCTGTGCTGGCAGATGCCCTATCACACGGCGCATCACACTTTTCCCGCCGTGCCGTTCTGGAAGTTGCGCGAGCTGAATGACAAGCTGGAGGCCAAGGCGGGCGAGGTGCACCGTATGGGCTGGATCGAGTTCCAGATTGAAGTGATCCGCAAGCTGGCCGCGAAAAACGAGGCTGATTACCCGATGGATGAAGTCTGGATCGTGCCGACGGCAAAGGGTCGTGTCAGACTGCCCGCAGAGTGAGGGCGCTCAAGCTCTACACCTCGCTCTGGGCGATGCAGCCGCATGATCCGACCGGTATCAAGCTGCCCTATGATCAGGTCTGCGAAATGGTGGCGGAGGCCGGTTTCGACGGGATGGCGATTGATCTGGGCGCATCCGATGTGGCGACCGCGCATGCCGTCCGGCCCCATATGGAGGCCAATGGGCTGACCCCGCTGATCGTGGCCTTCCCCAAAACCATCGAAAGCCTTGAGGACACGCTGCATATGGCGCAGGACTTTGGCGCGCCTTTTGTGGATGTGATCGGCCAGGTCATGCCCATCGCGCTGGGTGATATGGAACGCGTCATCTGCACCTGGCTGGAGATGTCGGACCGCATCGGCATGCCCGTCCAGTTCGAGACGCATCGAAATTGCATCACCAATGATCTCTACACGACCCTGCAACTGATCGACCGTATCCCGGAAATGCGCCTTTGCGCCGATCTGTCCCATTATGTGGTGGATCGGGAGTTCTGGTATCCACTGTCTGAGCATGATTTGGGGCTGATCTCGCGCATTCTGGAGCGGTCTGACAGTTTTCAGGGGCGGGTGGCGTCTCGCCAGCAGATCCAGTTGCAGCTCGACTTCCCGCAGCACCAGAAATGGGTCGCCCTGTTTCAGGACTGGTGGCGCGAAGGTTTGGCCAGTTGGCGGGCACGAAACGAAGCAGGCGCGTGCATTTTCGTATGCGAATTGGGCCCGCCGGAATACGCAATGACAGATTCCCAAGGTGTCGAGATGTCGAACCGCTGGGAGGAGTCGCTGCTCATAAAGGGCTGGATTGAGCAGATTTGGGCGGGATTCCGAGACTGAAAGCCGTCGATTAGGCCGATTTCAGCCTATTTTTGCGCCGGAGCATCTGGGGGTTTGCCTCTGCCATCTTCTGTGACGCACACCGAAAACCGTAACTTATTCGACGCCGGGAGTCGTCATGGCCTATACCTATACCCAGTCGGTTGAGAAGGATCAGCCCGGTGGCTTGTCGCGTTTGCGGCTGGCCGTTTTGGTGATGCTTTTGATCGTTGCCTTCACGCGTCCCGGCCTTGGCGATGGCGCGCCCTTGATGCGGATCGTGATGCAGGGCGGGCTCTGGCTCTTTGTGGCGGCCGTTTTGGGTCGGTTCTGGTGCCTTGTCTATATCAGCGGGCGCAGCGACGCGGTCGTGGTCAATGATGGTCCCTACGCGCTTTGTCGTCATCCGCTGTATTTCTTTACCATTCTGGCTGTGATCGGCTTTGGCATGATGGTGGGCAGTATTTTGATGACCGCGATTGTCACGCTCATCGTGGCGCGCGGATACACGGCGAAAGCCGAGCGTGAAGAGCGTTTTCTGATCAGCGAATTCGGTGAGACCTACCGCTACTACCGCCAGAACACGCCACGTTTCCTGCCGCGATTGCCACAATTGCCAACGCCGCAATCGCCGCTGACGGTCAGCAACCTGACCCTGAGACGGGGTCTGACCGATGTCCTTTTGCTGATCAGCCTGATCCCTCTGGCGGGCCTGCTGGCCGGTGTTCAGGCCAATGGGTTGATCCCGACAATCCCCCTTATCTGAACGGCTCAGGGAATTCGGGAGGTTGTGCGGCCCGCGCGCGCCGACTGGTGAATAATATCCGGCGATACCTTATTCCGACGCAAGATTATTCGCCATATCGGCGGTTTTCCTACAGATATTGAGATGAAGTCCCAGCGGGAATCGTGCAAGCAGGACGGAGGTTCAGTTTTCTTCCGGGGGCACGCTCATGATACAGACACCATATCTTTTGTTCCTTGGCGACGCGCCGGACGCGCTTTCTGCCAAGGTCGCGCAGGGCATCAAGGATTGGCGACCTGAAAACGCGCTCGGCCAGTTTTGCATGCCGGGCTGCGGCACGACGGTCGGGCTGACCGATATGAGCCTGCAGGAGGGGCTTGATGCGGGGGCCAAGACGCTGGTGATTGGCGTGGCGAACCGGGGTGGGTATATTTCGGATGCGTGGAAGAAGGTGCTCGTCGAGGCGCTGGAGATGGGCTACGACATCGCCTCGGGTCTGCATAACCTGCTGCGCGACGAGGATGAGCTGCAGCGCGCCGCCAAAGTGCACGGTCGCACCCTGCATGACGTGCGCATCCCCAGTGTCGCCTACCCGATTGCCAATGGTGTGAAACGCAGCGGCAAGCGCGTGCTGGCGGTCGGTACGGATTGCTCTGTCGGAAAGATGTATACCGGGTTGTGCATGGATGCAGAGATGCGCAAGCGCGGCATGAAATCGACCTTCCGGCCCACCGGGCAGACCGGCATTCTGATCACTGGCGGCGGGGTACCGCTGGATGCGGTGATCGCTGATTTCATGGCCGGTGCGGTGGAATATCTCACGCCTGATAATGATGATGATCACTGGGACCATATCGAAGGGCAGGGCAGCCTGTTCCATGTCTCCTATTCCGGTGTCACCATGGCGCTGATCCATGGCGGTCAGCCCGACGCGCTGGTGCTGGCCCATGAGCCGACCCGCACCCATATGCGCGGCTTGCCGGACTATCAGCAACCCTCGCTGGAAGCTCTGCACGATATGGCGCTGTCCTTGGCCCGCGTGGCCAACCCGGCCTGCGAGGTCACAGGGGTTTCGGTCAACACGCAGCATCTGGCCGAGGATGAGGCCCGCGCCTATCTGGCCGGGATCGAAGAGCGTATGAAGCTGCCCACAACCGATCCGTTCCGGTTTGGGGCCGAACGTCTCGTCGATGCGCTGGAGGCGCTGTGATCGAGGTCACCGCCGATACGTTCCGGCTTGCCGAGCCGTTTACCATCTCGCGCGGCTCGCGCAGTGAGGCAAAGGTGCTGACGGTACATATCGCGCAAGGTGGTCTCAAGGGCCGGGGCGAGTGCCTGCCCTATACCCGCTATGGCGAAAGCCTCGACAGCGTGACGGCGCAGATCAAGGCCCTGCCGCATGATGTCACCCGAGAGGCTGTCCAAACCCTGTTGCCCGCAGGCGCTGCCCGCAACGCGGTTGACTGCGCGCTTTGGGACCTGCAGGCCAAGGCCGCCGGAAAACGCGTCTGGGACCTGCTGGACCTGCCCGCCCCCCGGCCCGAGATCACGGCCTATACCCTGTCGCTCGATACGCCCGAGAAGATGGAAATCGCCGCGCGCAAACACAGCTACCGGCCGCTTCTCAAGATCAAGCTCGGCACGCCTGACGATATGCCCCGGCTCGAGGCCGTCCGGCGCGGCGCGCCCGATACACCCATCATCATCGACGCCAATGAAGGCTGGAGCGCCGGTGTCTATACGGAGCTTGCGCCGCATCTGGTGCGGCTGGGCGTCAAGCTGGTCGAACAGCCCCTGCCCGCAGGCGATGACGATATGCTGGCCGAGATCGCGCGCCCCCTGCCGGTCTGTGCGGATGAGGCCTGCCACGACCGCGCCTCGCTGCCCGGGCTGAAGGGCAAGTATGATGTGGTCAATATCAAGCTCGACAAGACCGGTGGGCTGACGGAGGCTTTGGCGCTGAAGCAACAGGCCATCGCTGAGGGCTACAGCGTGATGGTCGGCTGCATGGTCGGCTCATCGCTCGCCATGGCGCCCGCAACGATTCTGGCGCAAGGCGTGGCGTTTACGGACCTTGACGGCCCGCTACTTCTGGCCGAAGACCGCGTCGAACCTTTGATTTTCGACGCCGATGGGGTGCATGCCCCAAGCGCAGCATTATGGGGATGACAAAATGAGCCGCACCGTTTTCGTGAATGGAGACTACCTGCCCGAGCAGGACGCCAAGGTTTCGATCTTTGACCGGGGCTTTCTGTTTGCCGATGCGGTTTATGAGGTCACGAGCGTTCTGGACGGCAAGCTTATAGCCTTTGACGGTCATGCCGAGCGGCTGCAGCGCTCATGCCGGGAGCTTGAGATGCGCTGCCCGGTGAGCATGGAGGAGCTGCTGGAGATCCATCGCCAGCTGGTGACGAAAAACGATCTGGTCGAGGGCATGATCTATCTGCAACTCACTCGCGGCAATCCCGGTGATCGCGATTTTGCCTACCCTCCCGAGGACACCGAACCGACACTGGTTTTGTTTACCCAAACGGCGAATCTGCGGGGCAACCCGAAGATCGCCCAAGGGATGCGGGTGATCTCCATTGAAGACCAGCGTTGGGGGCGGCGCGATATCAAGACGGTGCAGCTACTCTACCCGTCGATGGGCAAGATGATGGCCAAGGCCGCTGGTTGCGATGATGCGTGGATGTTTGAGGATGGCGCGATCACGGAGGGCACCTCGAACAACGCCTATATCGTCAAGGGCAATACGATCATCACGCGGCATCTGGGCAATGAAATCCTGCATGGGATCACCCGCGCTGCGGTTCTGAAATACGCCGCCGCCGCCCAGATGAAGGTCGAAGAGCGCGCCTTCAGTCTGCAAGAGGCGAAAGAGGCGGATGAGGCGTTTATCACCTCCGCCTCGACCTTCGTGATGCCGGTTGTCGAGATTGACGGCCAGAGCCTTGGCGATGGCAAGCCGGGGCAAGTCGCGGCGCGGCTGCGGGAAATCTACCTTGACGAAAGCATGAAACAGGCCGTCTGACCTGAGGCGCGCGAAGCCCGGGCCGGTTTGCGCTGCGGCCTGTCTCTATTTGGCCCGGTCTATAGCGTCAGAGCCCTTACTCGGATCGGCGCAGGATCGACTTCAGTTCCTGCTTGAAACGGATGGCGTTGAGCCCGAAGCGCGGCGGCGCGTTGGTGAGCTTGAGATGCAACGCGGCCAGTTGTGCGCGGCTCAGCGTGTCGCCATCGACATGCCCAAATCCCCAAAGGCTCAGCCGGTGCTCGACTGATTTCACCAACTGGCCGGTTTGCTGTGCCGTGACAGGGGCGGCACAAAGCGCCACAGCAAGAAAAACAGCCGCAAGACGACCGCGCATCAGCGCCGCCCGAACAGAGTCTTGAGGGCACTGTCGCCAAGCACCGCGCCTATATTGCCGCGAATCTGGGCCACGGATTTGTCGCTGTGCAGCAGGTGGTTGATATGGGCCAGCGTCCCCGATGATAGCGTGGTCACGTCAACATCGCGAAAGCCGTAATGGGGCAGTTCGGCTGCGACACTGGCCTGCAGTTGGGTCAGTTTCGGCTGAGCCAAAGCCGGAAGGGGGGCGGCCAGAATGGCCGCGATCAGAATGGGTTTCCAGAGCATTTTCGCATCTCCTATTCCAGTTCCGCCAAAACGACGCCGATATCTCCCTTGATCTGCGCGACCGAGCGGTCACTGGTCAAAATCTCGTTGATCCGGGCCAGCTGTTTGGCGCTCAGCTTGCTCACATCAACATCATCAAACCCGTGGATCGGCAATTCGCGGGCAACGCCCTTTGCCATGGGCTCGGTGCCCCCGCGTGCAAAGAAGATCAGCGCGATAGCGCCGGCAATCGCCGCGGGCACGAGAAGTTTGCGTATCATCGGGTCTGGTATCCTTATAGCTGAGCCCCAGAGGGCATGATCTGCACATTCGCGTTACGTGACAGTCTTGTGAGCCTGCTCAAACGCGGCTTTCTGCGCATCGCTTGCATCGGTCTGATGCCGTGCTTTCCACTCATCAAAGGGCATGCCGTAGAAGATTTCCCGGGCCTCCATCTTGTCCATCTCGATTCCGCGTTCATTGGCGGCCTCCTGATACCAGCGGCTGAGGCAATTGCGGCAAAACCCGGCAAGGTTCATCATGTCGATATTCTGCACATCGCTGCGCGTGGCGAGATGGTCGCGCAGGGTGCGGAAGGCTGCCGCCTCCAGCTCGGTACGGGTCTGGTCGTCCATATGTGGCTCTCCTCAAAGTGACGCGACGGTTCTGGTCAGGCTGTCTGCCAGGCGCGCAGCCCAGTGTTTTCGGCTCTCCTCAATTGATATGAGGTCGTTTCGCAGCTCAATCAAGACATGCAGATGGCCGTGACGCAAGCCATGCTGGTCCATGGTGCCACCGGGCAGGCGGCCTGTATAGGGTTGCGTGATCGCACAAGCAGATGATCGGCGCTGGCCGGTCCGCTCCGACAAGGGTAAAAGGGTGATCGCCGCTCATATATTGGGCATAGCCTGCCACGCGCGAATGCACCAGTTGCGATCAGGTTGCAATTGGGTCATATGGTGCCCGTTACCGCTATCAAAATGAATTGGGGCTGAACATGCGTCGCATGCGGAGTGTAAAAATTGTAGCAACACTGGGCCCCGCGTCCAATGATTACGAGATGATCCGGGCCCTGTTCGAGGCTGGTGCAGATGTGTTTCGCCTGAACATGAGCCACGGTGATCACGAAGAGATCCGCGCCCGCCATCAGATCATCCGGCAGATCGAAAAAGACACGGAGCGCCCGATTGCAATTCTGGCGGACCTTCAGGGTCCGAAGCTGCGCCTTGGGGCCTTTGCCAGTGGTGAGGAAGAGCTTGAGATCGGGCAGAGCTTCCGGCTGGATCTGGATGAGGCAGAAGGAGATGCGACCCGCGTGCAGCTGCCCCACAAGGAGATTTTTGACGCGCTCAAACCAGGCTCCTCTCTGCTGGTCAATGACGGCAAGATCCGGCTGCATGTGAAAGATTGCGGGGCCGATTATGCCAATTGCGAAGTGGTCGTTGGCGGGACGATCTCGAATCGCAAAGGCGTCAATGTTCCCGATGTGGTTTTGCCACTTGCCGCCCTGTCAGAGAAAGACCGCAAGGATTTGGAATTTGTCTGCCAGCTCGGCGTCGATTGGCTCGCGCTCAGCTTCGTGCAGCGACCCGAAGATGTGGATGAGGCCCGCGCTCTGGCAGATGGCCGCGCAGCGATCCTGTCGAAGATCGAAAAGCCCGCCGCTGTCGCCGCGTTTGACGATATTCTGGCCGTCTCGGATGGAATCATGGTGGCGCGCGGCGATCTTGGCGTGGAGCTTCCCGTCCAGAACGTTCCTCCAATTCAGAAACGATTGATCCGAAAATGCCGCGCTGTTGCCAAACCGGTGATTGTCGCCACGCAGATGCTGGAATCGATGATCGACAGCCCGATGCCCACACGGGCCGAGGTCTCAGATGTCGCCACCGCGATCTATGAGGGCACGGATGCGATCATGCTTTCAGCGGAATCTGCGGCAGGCAGCTACCCGATTGAGGCCGTGACGACCATGGACAACGTGGCCATCGAGGTCGAAAGCGACGACAACTACCGTTCGATCATTGCGGCCCAGCGGGGCGGCAAGAAGGAAAGCGTCGCGGATGGGATCGTCTCGGCTGCGCGTGAGATCGCAGAAACCACTGATATCAAAGCGATTTGCTGCTTTTCGCAATCCGGTACAACGGCACTTCTGGTCGCGCGTGAGCGGCCGCATGTGCCGATTATCGCACTGACCCCGTTGATCGGAACGGCGCGGCGTCTGAGCCTCAGCTGGGGCGCGCATTGCGTCATGACCGGCGAGGTGTCGCGCTTCAAGATGGCGGTGGTCAACGCCGCCCGCGCGGCACGGCGCGACGGGTTCGCGACCTCCAATTGCCAGATCGTCGTGACAGCGGGCGTGCCGTTCAACCAATCGGGCACGACCAACATTCTGCGCGTCGCACCTTGTGAGGAACGCTTGATTTTCAGTTCTGACCCGGAATAATCTGGGCATAGTGGTGGGGGTCTGAGAAAGGTTCAAACCCGTGACGAACGAATTTATTCTGGTTTTGGGACTTGTTATCGGCGCTTTGACCGTGCCCGCTATCCTCTCGGCCCTTAAAGATGGTGTCGCGCCGCGCGGTGCTGCGGTGGCGGCGGTCGTGTCAGGCGGGCTTGTGACATATGCGATCTACAACACCCCGGGCGGGGTGTCGGTTAACGAATTGCCGGATATGTTCGGGCGCGTCGTGGGCTCGCTTCTGCGCTACAGCGTGTGACGAAATCACCGCCTGACGGCTCAAGTTTGGCTTGTCAATCGCCCGGCCCGCCCCTAAGAAGCGCCTTCAACCCCGTGCGTCCGGCGAATGGCATGCCGAGTCGCGCGTCTACCACTCAATTTCGAGGAGATGGAAATGCCAAAGATGAAGACGAAGTCAGGCGCCAAAAAGCGCTTCAAGATGACGGCCTCGGGCCGCGTCAAAGCGGGTCAGGCAGGCAAACGCCACGGCATGATCAAGCGCTCCACCAAATTTATCCGTACTGCGCGGGGCACGACGACTCTCTGCAAGGCAGATGAGAACATCGTGAAAAAATATATGCCCTACGCGCGATAAGGAGAATTTGAGATGTCGAGAGTTACCTCCGGGAAAGTCACCCACGCCCGCCACAAGAAGGTCATCAAAGCCGCCAAAGGCTATCAGGGCCGTCGCAAGAACACGTTCAAGACAGCCACACAGGCGGTCGACAAGGCCAACCAATACGCAACCCGCGACCGCAAGGCCCGCAAGCGCAACTTCCGCGCCCTGTGGATCCAACGCATCAATGCCGGTTGCCGTGCGCTGGACGAAAGCCTGACCTATTCCCGCTTCATCAATGGCCTGTCTCTGGCCGGGATCGAGGTGGACCGCAAGGTTCTGGCCGATCTGGCCGTACATGAGCCGGATGCATTTGCCGCTGTTGTCGATAAGGCGAAGGCTGCTCTGGCCTGATCGCCGCAGCGTTTCGAGAAATGACAGACGCGCCGCCCGTGGAAACACGCGCGGCGTTTTTTGTTTTGGCGCCATCTTCTTGTGCCTGCTCAAAATCCACTGGAAAATTCTACGCCCTTCGGCACTATGCCCCGCAGGGATCAAGGGGGGATTATGTTTGGAAAGATGCCAGATGGCAGCGCGGTCACGCGCCACGAGATCACATCGGGGGATCTGAGTGTTCATGTCCTGAGCTATGGCGCCATCGTGCAGGACGCGCGGCTCGCGGGGCATGATGCGCCGCTGGTGCTGGGCTTTGAGGAATTCGCGCCTTACCTGACTGACAGCCCCTTTTTCGGCGCGTTGGTCGGGCGTTGTGGCAACCGGATCGGCTACGGTCGGTTCACGCTGGATGGGCGCGACTACCAGCTTGATATAAACCAGGGCGCGCATCACTTGCATGGCGGGAGCCTGGGCATCGGCAAGCGCAACTGGACGGTTGAAGAGCATACGACCGCGAGCGTCACATTGGGTCTGGGTCTCGCGGATGGGGAGATGGGCTACCCCGGCGCCATGCATATCCGGGCCCGCTACAGTTGCCTGCCGGGCGCGGTGCTGGAGCTTGATATCACCGCCGAGACCGACGCGCCGACCCTGTGCAATATCGCCCATCACAGCTATTGGAACCTTGATGGCACCCCGACGACCGCCGATCACCTCATGCAGATGGACGCATCCAGGATGACAGAGGTAAGCGCGGAGTTCATACCGACAGGACGGGCTCTGGACGTCACGGGCACGCGTTACGATTTCCGGGTGGAGCGTCCGATTGCCGACAGGCAGTTCATCGACCACAATCTGTGTTTCTCCGATACGCGCCAACCGCTGCGGCGGGTGGGTCACCTGCGCTCGCATCGATCAGGCGTGCAGATGGAACTCAGGACCACCGAGCCGGGTTTACAGGTGTATGATGGCTACAAGCTTGATGTCGCTGTTCCGGGGCTGGAAGGGCGGCGCTACGGGGCCAATGCAGGGGTTGCGCTGGAGCCGCAGCTCTGGCCCGATGCGATCAATCACGACAGCTTCCCGAATGCGGTTCTGCGCCCGGACGAGCGCTATCACCAACAAACGCAATTCGCGTTTTCCAAAGGATAAGACATGAGCGTTGAGACATATCTCAAACAGGCCAATTTCATCGCCGGCGACTGGGTCGGTGCCGATAGTGGCGAGACAATCGATGTGACCAACCCGGCAACCGGCGAGGTGATCGGCACCGTGCCCGCCAGCGGCAAGGCAGAAACACGCCGCGCCATAGATGCGGCCTCTGCCGCGCTGCCCGGTTTCGCCTCCATGCCCCTGATGGAACGGCTCGATCTTCTGTGGAAGCTGCATGACGCGCTGATGGATAACAAAGCCGCACTGGGAGAATTGCTGACGCGTGAGCAGGGTAAACCGCTGGCCGAGGCGACCGGCGAAATCGTCATCGGGGCAGGCTATGTCCGCTGGTTCGCCGAAGAGGCCCGCCGCGCGAAGGGAGAGATCGTGCCAGCCCCCGGCAATGGGCGGCGCATCCTTGTCACCAAGCATCCGATCGGCGTTGTGGGCATGATCACGCCCTGGAATTTCCCCTCCTCGATGCTCGCGCGCAAGATCGGCCCGGCGCTGGCAGTTGGCTGCACGGTGGTCGCAAAACCGGCCACGGCGACCCCCTATTCCGGCCTGGCCTGGGCCGCGCTCTGCGACGAGGTCGGCTTTCCCAAAGGCACGGTCAATATTGTGACAGGCTCCGCGCGCGAGATCGGCGGCGCGATTATGGATGATGCGCGTGTGCGCAAGGTCACGTTCACAGGCTCCACCAATGTCGGCAAGGAGTTGATCCGGCAATCGGCTGACACGGTCAAGAAAGTTTCCATGGAGCTTGGAGGCAACGCACCATTTCTGGTATTTGACGATGCCGACCTTGATGCGGCGGTGCAGGGGGCTCTGGTTTCAAAGTTCCGCAATGCCGGGCAGACCTGTGTTTGTGCCAACCGGATCTATGTGCAGGCCGGTGTGCATGACGCCTTTGTCGAGAAGATGAAGAAAGCCGTCGCGGCCATGAAGGTAGGCAACGGTCTGAAGGAGGGCGTCGAACAGGGCCCGATGATCGATATGGATGCGGTTGAAAAGGTCGAGGAATTCATCGCCGACGCGACATCCAAAGGCGGAACCATTGCGCTGGGCGGCAGCAGACACGCGGAAGGCCACAGCTTTTTCGAGCCCACGATCATCACCGGGGCCACCCAGGCGATGCGCTTCGCAAAGGACGAGATTTTCGGTCCCATAGCCCCGATCTTCAAGTTCGAGACCGAAGAGCAAGCCATCGCCTGGGCCAATGACACCGATTTCGGCCTGTGCTCCTACGCCTACACGAAGGATATGGGCCGTGTCTGGCGGCTCAATGACCAACTGCAATACGGCATGATCGGTATCAACTCTGGCCTCATCACCACCGTGGAGGCGCCCTTTGGCGGCGTGAAGGAAAGCGGTCTGGGCAAGGAAGGCGGATCGCAGGGGCTCGAGGATTATCTCGATACGAAATATACCGCTGTCGATTTCTGATCCTTTGGCAATACCACTGCAGTCTTGAGAAGGGGCGCCGCGTCGCGCCCCTTTTTCTTGCCTTTGGTCTCGATTGTGGCAGGGTGCTGCGGATGTTTGTGTTCTGTCCTCAAATACCGCTCCATGATCTGCCATGTTTGGGGGTCGTGCCATGTCTGTGATCGTGCCGCCTCAGGTTCCGTTGCGGCCGCCCGATCAGGTCATGCGGCTCAGCCGGATGGGTGCAATGTTCCCCACCCGCCTGTCCTTCCTGCGGACCGTGCTGCGCACAGTCGCGGCCGAGCGGGCAGAGGTCAGACGAAAGGTCTGGGAGATCGACGCGCAGGGTTTTGGCCACGCCGTCTATACTCTGAACATCGGCGGCTTCGATTACTCCCTCGTCGCGTTTTCTACCCAGTTGGAGCCTGAAAACCGCTCCGACCGGGTCATTGCCGAGGCCTGGGACAGCTCCTATGTGCTTTATGACGGCGTGCCCGACGCGGCTGAGATCGCCCGGCTGCGGGCCAATGCGCCGCTTCAGGAGGCCGGACGTTTTTCCCAGCGTGACCTGATCCTGAGCCGTGCCAACAAATCCGTGCGGCTGTTTGAGCATGTCGTGGACAGGCTGCGCGCAGGCCGTCAGCCGGATGCCTCGATGATCCGGCAAACAGGCTATCTGATGCGCACGACCGCAGTCTATGGCAATGGCAAATTCGGTATTGCCGACCGTGATCTGATCGCCGCGCGGCCCGGGCTTGATGGGCCTTTCATGGCCGAGATGCTGACCGTCTGGCTGATCCGCGGCTTCACCCATGATCTGGTCGAACATCTCGGCGGCGCAACGCTTGACCGCGGCATCAAGCGCCATCTGGGGATCGGCAATTCGACCGGTCTGGGGATGGCCCCGTTTCTTGTCTCCCATCCCGATCTGCTCAACAACTGGATGCTGGTGCGCGAGACTGCCCTGGCGCGTGTGCGGGCCATCGGGCGACTTGAGCCCGGCCAGATCACCCGGTTGGTAGAGCTTGCCGGGCGCGCCGCGAGACATCTTGACCAATGGTCCGTACCCGATCCGGGCCATCAGGCGCGGATAGAGACCCTGCGGCGAGAGTGGGGCGATCTGCTGCCCAATCTGGCGGAGCTGCTTGATCAGGCCAATCCGCTCGATCAGTTGATCAGGATCTGTGAGGTCTTCTCGCTGGATTGTCAGGAATTGGCCGTATCGCTCGTGTTAGAGCCTTTTGGTGATCTGATTGACGGTCTTTCGGATTGTATGGGGGCTGCGCCTCATTTTCGCCTCGATCCGCGCCTGACGATTGAGGATCTGCGCGAGCTGCTGCGCCGGAATTTCGCCTGGGCGCTGGAGGTTGATTTTGATGCGCCGGGCCAGCGCGCGCAGTTCTGGTATGTCAGCGAAGAGAAGCTGGAGCCGCGTCTTGGCCTGCGCGACCGAGAGCCGGGCGCGGAGCGTGAGAGCCCGCTTGATATCGCGCGACAAGCGCAGGCACTGTGGCAGGACGCGCAAGAGACGCGGACCGATCTGCCGGGCTTTCTCAGAAAACACCCCGAACACCGCGCGATTGCCGCAAGGGTCCAGATGTCAGCGATCAGACCTTACGGAGAGATCCGCGACAATCTGATCGCGCAGACCTGCCTTCCGATTGATATGCTGCGTTGCAAACTTTCTTTCTTCGGTGCGGCGGGTTTCGACCCTAAATCGGACAAATGGACCAGAATTACACTGGCGCAAGGCGCGCCCCTTTTTGATGAGTTGGACAATGCAGATGACTGGTGGCTGCCGGTTTACGAGTGATGATTTTCTCCGTATCTGAGCTGCAGGCGTTGCTGCGCAAGGCCGGTCTGGGCGCGGGCCTGCCGCAGGGCCCTGCCGAGGATCTGGCCGCTGTGGTGCGCCGGGTCGCGCGCCGCGATGACCCGTTCTGGCAGGATATCAGCCTTGCGCTGGCCCCGCCCATTGAGCCCGCCACACCGATCACGCAGGGCGGGGCACTGATCTTCCGAAACGCCCGCGCAGCGCTCGTCGCCCCGGCGGCAATTGACGCCGCGCTATGCGGGCAGCCGGTCCGGGTCGAGACCATCGACGCCCCGCTTGTCTTCGAGGCTTTGGTCACAGCCGCCGAGGATGACTTTGGGATAGGGTTGATCCATGAGCGGCGCGCGCGCGACTTTACCCTTCGCCAATCGCATCGGGACGCTACCCGCGTGACATTGCCACCGCCCCCGCGCCTCGAGCTGCCCGGGACGGTCATGCAGGTTTTGACCCAATACGCCGCGCGGACCTATGTGCCCGCAACAGCCGCCTCGCGCGAGGCCGGTGCGGGGGCCGGCTTGAATGATAATGACTGAACGCTTTCGGATTTCCTGAAACCACGCGGGCGGTGCCTGAAAATCGTTGATCGGGACCTTGTGCTGATGGATGCAGACGTCACGCCCAGGCCGCAAATTACCCCAGTTCGGAGTTCAAAGACAGATGGAACATATCAAGAGACCCGCGATCGACGCCGATATTGCCGACACCAAAACCCGCGCGCGGGTTGAGGAGATGCTGACTGAAATCCGCAAGAATGGCGAGGAGGCCGTGCGCAACTTCGCCAAGACGCTGGATGGCTGGGATGCGGATTTCGTGCTGTCTGACGCGAAGAAGGCCGAACTGATCGCGCAGGTGCCCCAGCAGGCGCAAGACGATATCCGGTTCGCCCATACGCAGATCAAACGCTTCGCGGCGGCGCAGCGCGAGAGCATCACGGATTTCCAGATCGACACCCATCCGGGCGTCGTGCTCGGCCAGCGCTGCGTTCCGGTTGATTGCGCGGGCTGCTATGTGCCCGGCGGACGCTACGCGCATGTCGCCTCCGCCTTGATGAGCGTGACCACAGCGCGGGCGGCAGGTGTGCCGTTCATCGTTGCCTGCTCGCCGCCGCGGGGCGATGCGATTGATCCGGCCGTGGCCTTCGCGCTTGATCTGGCGGGCGCCGATCTGATCCTGGAGATGGGTGGCGTGCAGGCCGTGGCCTCCATGGCGATGGGGCTGTTCGGCGCCAGACCCGCCGATATTCTGGTCGGGCCGGGCAATGCCTATGTGGCGGAGGCGAAGCGTCAGCTCTTTGGCGATGTCGGGATTGACCTGTTTGCCGGGCCCACCGAAAGCGCGGTGATTGCCGATGACACGGCCGACCCGATGACGGTGGCGATTGATCTTCTGTCACAGGCCGAGCATGGGACGACCTCACCCGTCTGGCTGTTTACGACCTCGCCGGAACTCGCCGAGACGGTCAACCGCATCATCCCCAAAGTCGCCGCTGACTGGCCAACAGGTGATGTGGCCGCGCAGGCCTGGTCGAATTTCGGAGAGGTGGTGCTATGCGAAACGCCCGAGGAAATGGCGCAGGTCTCTGATCGCTATGCCTGCGAGCATTTGCAGGTACAGGCGCGCGATCTGGAATGGTGGAAGACCCGGCTGCGCAATTATGGCTCGCTCTTTCTGGGCGAAGGTTCGACCGTGACCCATGGCGACAAATGTTCCGGTACGAACCATATCCTGCCAACCCGGCAGGCGGCGCGCTATACGGGCGGGTTGAATGTGATGAAATTCCTCAAGATCCTGACATGGCAGGAGATCGCGACGGATGCGGACCCTCAGATGTCCTCGGTCGCATCCCGCCTGTCGCGGGTCGAGGGAATGGACGGTCATGCGCGGGCCTGTGACTGGCGCTTGCAGAAATTTGACGGTCGCGAAGATTGGGGATTCGAGGTCGCCCATCAGGAACGCTACGAATAATTGCGGCGTTCCGCCATCCGTATTTTTTGACCAAAGAAGCGAGGGCCGGGGCGCAGGTGAGTGCCCCGGCTTTTTGGGACTTTATCGCTGCCCGTAATAGAGCCCGACCGTATGTTCGGCTTCTGCAAAGAAGAGCCAACGGATCACAAGCAGTCCCGCGAGATGGATCAGCAGCGCGATCAGCACGGTGACATGGGTGAAGGCGACAAGCTCCATCAGGCCGTAGGGGATCAGGCCGAGGCAGAGAAATCCGATGATGCGCAATGTCCGGCTATGCTTGCGTCCGATCTGGTGGACCATCTCCTTGAGCAGGTAGTTTTTCGACGAATGCGGCGCCTCGAACATGCGGACCTTGCCAATGGTGCCCAGCCCCGTTGCCGTCTTGATGGTGGAGCCGGAGGCTTTGAAGAGCTTGTCGCCCGTAAACCAGGTGAAGAGTTGGAACAGGCTTGTCAGCACCATGACGCTGGCGCCGAGCTCTGCCTTGCCCGCAAGAAACGCGCCGCCGCCGATGGAATAGCCCAGAAAGAGGACCGGAGTGGTCCAATGCGCCCAGCGGGGGACGGTCTTTATCTGGGCGTAGATCATCGAGGTCGCAAAGACCGTGGCGAGAGATAAAACAGACCCCAACAAACCCAATAGGGTTATTCTGGTGTCGAAGAAGACCACCCCGATTGCATAGAGCCCCATCACGGCAAGCGCTGCTGTGGACAGGCAGGCCTCGCGCGAAAGCCAGCTGGTTTTCCATTGTGTGAAGGCTTTGAGCGCGCGTTGCGGGTTGCCCAGGTGGAAGGTCGATGCGACAAGCCCGCCCACAGCCATGGCATAGGCTATGAAGAAGAAGATCGCGGCGGTGAAGCCTGACACATCTGGCTGGCCGAGGCCCAGAAAGGTCAGCAGACCAAAGCCCAGCCCGGAGAAGACCGTGAAAAAGATGATGGAGGGAGCCGGGTGCATCAGCCGATCCTTTCAAGTGTTTTGTCAAGCCAGCCGAGAAAGCCCTTTGGTTCTGCGGCCACGGGTTCGAGGAAGGGGGCGAGTATGTCGATCTGCTCGTCCTTGGGACGTGGCGGGAGGTATTTGTTGACCGGTTTCGTGCCTTGCTCCGGCATCAGGTCGATGCCACCGCGCTCTGCGACAAGGATCGACACGTCCGAGGTCTCGTCACCCAGATCGCCGAAATGCCGCGCGCCGGCAGGGCAGGTCCGTACGCAGGCCGGCTCGCGATCCTCTTCGGGGAGGTTTTCGTTATAGATCCGGTCGACGCAGAGCGTGCATTTTTTCATGACGCCCTCGGCCTGATCAAGCTCGCGCGCGCCATAGGGGCAGGCCCAGGCGCACAGGCCGCAGCCGATGCAGTCGGATTCGTTGACCAGCACGATGCCGTCCTCGACCCGCTTGTAGCTGGCACCTGTCGGGCAGACAGTGACGCAGGGCGCATCCTCGCAATGCAGGCAGGATTTGGGGAAGTGGATGGTCTGGGCAGCGCCCTGTTCGGGCTGGACCTCATAGCTGTGCACACGGTTGAGGAACGTGCCCGACGGATTGGCGCCATAGGGGTTCTGATCGCTGAGCGCCGCGCCGTAATTTTCAGTATTCCAGCCTTTGCAACTGACCACG
>CAYGUB010000011.1:0-3005 GCA_964352845.1 uncultured Rhodobacterales bacterium
TCATCGGGGTCGAGGCAGGCGGCAAGGGCGTGAATGCCAAGATGGAGCATTGCGCCAGTCTGACCGGTGGCAGGCCCGGTGTGCTGCATGGCAATCGGACCTATCTGCTGCAGGATGATGACGGGCAGATCCTTGAGGGCTTCTCGATCTCGGCAGGGCTGGATTACCCCGGGATCGGGCCGGAACATGCCTGGCTGCATGACATCGGACGGGCCAAATATGTCTCCATCACTGACAAGGAGGCGCTGGCCGCCTTCCAGCTGAGCTGCGAGATGGAAGGGATCATCCCGGCGCTCGAGCCGTCGCATGCCTTGGCGCATGTCATGAAAATCGCACCGGACCTGCCGCGCGATCACATCATCTGCATGAATATGTGCGGGCGGGGCGACAAGGATATCTTCACGGTCGCCAAGGCGCTGGATGTCGATATGGATACCGGTGCTTGAACAGGCAGACTGGCCTGAAGCAGTGGCATCATCGGCAGCTGTGCACCAAAAGGATCAGTAGCGGCCCGCTCAGCCTGTCCTCTATCAGTCTGGCGTTTTTGGCGCGTAGAGTTCCAGCACTTCAAGCGGTACCGTGTCCAGAGCGGCCTGATGGGTTGCAGCAAGATTGACACGCGGCGCGGCGCCCTCCTCATGGGCTTGCAGAAAACGGCTCGCGCAGAGGCACCATTGATCCCCGGCCTTGAGCCCGGCGAACTGAAATTCGGGCCGCGGTGTGGAGAGGTCATTGCCCAGATATTTCGAGAAGGCGAGGAACTCATCCGTCATGACGGCGCAGACAGTGTGGCTTCCGTGATCCATGGTCCCGGTATCGCAACACCCGTTGCGAAAGAACCCGGTCAAAGGGTCGGTTGAGCAGCTTTCGAGGGGCTTGCCAAACACGTTGATTGAGGGCGCTTGTGACATCTTTATCCCCTTAGAGGGTTTTCATACGCTCCGCGATCTTTCTGAAAATCGCGATATTCTGATCGCTGACCCCATCTTCACGGAAGGCGCGATCAGCGGCAGTTGTCGCAATAACGACGCCCGCTCCACGATTTATATAGATGTATTGCCCGTAAATGCCACGTGCCATGAACTCGCCCGGTTCAGCCCCGATCGGGACCCACCATTGGTACCCATAGCCAAGCTGGCCTACTTCCGTTGGCGCCGAGGCCTTGGTCGATGCCTCCACCCAGTCGCGCGGCACGATCTGGGTTCCGTTCCAGACACCGTTTTGCAGATAGAGCTGCCCGAACCGGGCATAGTCCCGCGTTGTCATATTGATCCCGCCCAGAGCAAAGGCCACCGAGGCACCATCGGTCAGATAATAGGGCGTAGAGCTCATGTTGAGGGGCTTGATCAGCTTCTCTGACATCAGATCGACCAGACTTCGCCCGGTTGCCGCGCGCAGGACCATGGCCACCACATGCGTGTCGATAGAGACATATTTCCACGCCTCTCCGGCGGCGGCCGTCGTCTCAGCCAGGGCGGTGGCGAAATCATCCATCCGACGCCCCAGCGCAAGCACGCGCCCCATCCTGTTGATGTCGGAATTGTAGTCGAGAAAGTCTTCATTGAAGGCTACACCGCTGGCCATATTCAGCACATTGCGCAGCGTGGCATTTCTGTAGGCCCCATCCGCGAGTGCCGGGACATAGCGCGAGACCGGATCATCGAGATCCTCGATAGCACCTTCCGACAAGGCGATGCCCACAAGGGCAGAGAGAAAGCTCTTGGAGATCGACCAACCGATGCGGCGATCCTCAGCGTGCGTTCCCAGATAATAATTCTCAAACACGATCTTGCCGTCCTTGAGGATGATCAGCGACGTCACATCGCGCGCGATGATCCAGTCGCTTGTATCAGCGCTCAGCGCAATCCGATCGCCATCGGGCAGGGGGGTCGGCAGCGCATCACCGCGATCAAGCTCTTTCCAAAGGAACGCCCGGTTCATATTGGAGAAATTCTCGACGATCCGATCAGTCGCAAATAGAGTATTTACCGCCCATAAACGGTGGATTTCATCCCGTTTCCAAACCCCAATTGCGAGCGCAAGCACCAGGCAAATAGCCGCGCCACGCATACTCCATCTGAGCATTGCGTGTATTCCGTTTTCCATTCCCCAAAACCTTAGAAGCATGCCGGGGCGTTTCGATCAATGATTACGTTACAGCCAAGAGCTTAACGAAAGCGGTTGAGAAGTTTTTGCAACGGTGAGGCCTGCGCGTCATCCTGCGCGATTTCGGGCTCTGGTGCCTTTTGCCTGATTGGCGTCCGTTTCGCGTCATCGCCGGATTTGGTCTGTCTGGAGGACCGTGCAGGCGACGTGCGCAGCGCGACTGCGTTGAGGAATTTCGGACCGTCGCCAGCGGCAAGATACCCGATCCCGTCGCTGATGCCGCTCAAAACGTCTTCCAGCCAATCCTGATCGGCCTTGGCAAAATCGCTCAACACATAGCCGGGCACGCGATCCTTGTGGCCGGGATGACCGACCCCCATGCGCACGCGGTCGTAATGCGGCCCGATATGCTCGTGGATCGAGCGCAACCCGTTATGGCCTGCATGCCCACCCCCGGCCTTGAGTCGCAGCTTGGACGGGGCGAGATCGATCTCGTCGTGAAAGACCGTCAGGTCGGTGCTCTCGAGCTTGTAGAAGCGCAGGGCCTCGCCCACGGATTGCCCGCTGCGGTTCATGAATGTATCCGGTTTGAGCAAGATTACCTTGTCCGAGCCGAACCGACCTTCGCTGACATGGCCCTGAAACTTCGCCTTCCACGGGCCAAACCCATGGTCCTGCGCAATGCGGTCGAGCGCCATAAATCCGATATTGTGCCGGTTGCGGGCAAATTTCGCGCCGGGATTTCCCAGCCCTGCAAAGATTTTCATGCAACGGAGGTAGCGAGTTCTGGCTCCGGGCTCAAGCCCCGCAGAAGATCGCGATCCGCAAGGCCCGCTTTCACTGCGGCGACCCCGCTGCGGGACAGGAAAAAAGCAGGCCGCGATGGACCTGCTTTTGGT
>CAYGUB010000011.1:3015-23727 GCA_964352845.1 uncultured Rhodobacterales bacterium
GGCAGATTTCAGTCCGGATGGAGCCTGAATATTGGCGATGACGAAGTCACGGTCGATCGTGGGCTTCGCGCCTTGTGGCAGATTGACCGAAGAGATCGTGACGTTGTCACCGATCTCAAGTTCGGAGACATCGATCGTGATGCTCTCGGGGATATCGCCCGCAGTCACCACCAGTTCGACTTCCGGGCGCACCAGCGTCAGAACGCCACCCTTTTTCAGACCGGGACAGACATCTTCGCCTGTAACCTCAACCTGAATAAAGAGGTTGATCTTGGTCGTCCGGCGCAGACGCAGGAAATCCACGTGGCGGGGCAGATCCTTGACAACATCACGCTGGACGTCGCGGCAGATCACGCGCACATCTTCCTGACCTTCGACCTTCATGTTGAACAGCGTCGACAGAAAGCGGCCTTCCTTGAGGCGCTTGAACAGGACGTTATAGGGGATGTTGATCGGCAGCGGGTCTTCACCACCACCATATACGATACCGGGCACTTTGCCTTCGCGGCGTGCTGAACGGGCGGCCCCCTTGCCTGTCCCCGTTCGTGCCTCGGCTACAAGATCAGGGATCTCACCAGCCATTAGCTTATTCCTTCAATGTTTATGCGGCTGCCTCCAAGGGTGTCGGGCCGCGTGAACGGGCCGTATAGGAGGGAATCGCGGGCATGGGAAGCAATTTTTTGTTGCCAACAGCCCATATGCGTGACACCCGCAGCGACATGTCAATCCTGAGCGCCCTTCGTCTGACCAAAGCGCCCGCCACAGCCTTTGCGGTGGTGGGGCTGTTCTGGGGATCATTCGCAGCGCAGGTGCCTGTAATCAAGGCGGGAATCGGCGCCAGCGATGCTGTGTTCGGCATGGCGCTGCTGGGCACCTCGGTGGGTTTGCTGACAACGATGATGTTGGCACCGATGATCGACCGCAGCCTGCGCAGCTGGGCCTTGCCGGTGGCGACGGGATTGCTTGCGGCGGCGTTTCTTCTGCCAGGGCTCGCAACCGCGCCACCCTTGTTCTTCGCCGCCATGGCGCTGGCGGGGCTCGCATCAGGGCTTCTGGATGTGACCATGAATGCGCGCGTCTCGGAGGTTGAGGCGCGGTCCGGCCGCAGTCTGATGAATGCCAATCACGGCATGTTCTCCGTGGCCTATGCCTGCTCGGCGCTGCTGACAGGCCTTTTGCGAGAGCTCGGCTGGCCGCCGCTGGGGATATTCTCGGCGCTGGGCTGTCTGGCCCTGTTGATGGCCACCCGCATGTTCATGCCGGTCTCACCTGTGGCCGCGGCACAGATGACTGCTGCGCGGTTCCCCACCGGTCTGGTCCTGATCTGCGGCGGCATTGTGTTGATTGCTTTCATGACCGAGGCCGCCGTCGAGAGCTGGTCTGCCCTGCATGTTGAACGCTCGCTGGGCGGTGGCGCGGCCGAAGGCGCCTTGGGTCCCGCCATGCTGGGCCTGACCATGGCCGTGGGGCGTTTCGGCGGGCAGGCGGTCTGTGACAGGTTGCCCGATCTGCAGGTGATCTTCTGGGCTGGGCTGATGGCCATGGCGGGCGCTGTCATCTCGGCCATGGCGCCGGTGCCGTGGGTTGCCTATCTGGGCTTTGGGGTGCTTGGGCTTGGCATCTCCGTGATCGGCCCACTGGGGCTGGCCATTGTCGGGCGGCTGGTGCGCCCTGAGGTGCGAACCGACGCGATTGCGCGCACGGCTGTGATCGGCTTTTCGGGCTTTTTCTTGGCACCCGCCCTGATGGGGCTGATTTCCGAGGGCTACGGGCTCAGCACAGCCTTTCTGGCGATTGCGGTACTGGTGGCCGGGCTGTTCCCGCTGCTGGGGATGCTCAAGCGGCGCGGGGGATAAGGCGTCTGTAGCGTCTGACGTAATACGTTATTCAGGTTTTTCGCGTGACGCTTTAATCGGGATCGCTGAGCATTGGTGGAAAAGCCGTATCTCGAAGCCTGCATCCGTCTCTACCCGTCGTGCGAACCACCAGAGTGGTTGATTTGTCGAATGGAAAGCGATGATACGATCAAGGATCTGGCAGCACATCTTCGCGACTTTTTATTGGCCCACTACCAAACCAAAGCCAGCCAGGACAGACAGGCCAAACGAAGAGGCGCCGCTAATTACTCTGCCAGGATGACAGTTAGGTTTGGATATTATGGCTGTCTCAAACCCATTCCCCCTCGAACCCTTTTGGGATCAGAAGGTTGTGTTTTCCAAGGTCACTGACATTTTTCTCGCCGCATAGCGCCATGGTGGTGTCGAGCTCGGTATGGATGATGCGCAAGGCCTCGGCCACGCCTTTCTGGCCCATCGCGCCGAGCCCGTAAATATAGGCCCGCCCGATATAGGTGCCATGCGCGCCCATGGCGAGCGCCTTGAGAACGTCCTGGCCCGACCGGATGCCGCTGTCGAGATGCACCTCGATCTTGTCACCGACAGCCTCCAGTATTGAAGGCAGCGCGGTGATAGAGCTGATCGCCCCATCCAGTTGCCGCCCGCCATGATTGGACACGATGATCGCGTCGGCACCGACACCAAGCGCTTTCCTGGCGTCATCGGCATCGAGAATACCCTTGAGGATGAACTTGCCATCCCATTTGCGCCGATACTCCATCACCGTGTCCCAGTTCAGCCGGGGATCGAATTGCTGCGCGGTCCAGCTATGTAGGCTGGAGATATCATCCACATCCGAGGCATGGCCCACGATATTGCGAAAGCTGCGGCGATGGGTCTGCAGCATCTGGATGCCCCAGCGCCATTTTGTCGCCAGATCAAGCGCCGTATGCGGGGCCAGTCTGATCGGCACCGAGAGGCCGTTCTTGATATCCTTGTGGCGCTGCCCAAGGATCTGCAGATCAAGTGTCAGCAGCAGCGCTTCGCAGGCCGCGTCCCTTGCGCGCGCGATGAGGTTGTCGATGAATTTGATGTCGCGCATGACATAGAGCTGGAACCAGAAGGGGGCTGTGGTGTTCTCGGCCACATCCTCGATGGAGCAGACCGACATGGTCGACAAGGCGAAGGGCACGCCGAACTCTTCTGCGGCTTTCGCGGCCAGTATCTCGCCATCGGCATGTTGCATCCCCGTGGAGCCCACGGGCGCAAGGGCGACCGGCATGGAGACATCGCGCCCGACCATTTTGGTTGCCGTGCTGCGCCCCTCCATATCCACGGCGACTTTCTGGCGCAGCCTGAGCTTTTCGAAATCCGAGGAGTTCTCCCGGAAGGTCTGTTCCGTCCAGGAGCCGCTTTCGCAATAGTCGTAAAACATCTTGGGAACGCGGCGCTTATAGAGGCGTTTGAGGTCTTCGATCTCTGCGATACGGTGCATATACTTGGCCTCTTGAATTGGGAGCCCGGGGATATTGGTTAGATTTAATTACCAATATTCCAGCGCGTTTCACAATGCAAGGCTTGGCTGCCCTCGCTGCGATGCGCGAGGCTGCGACCTGCCCAGTTTTACCGCATCCGGCCCTTGCCATATTGACGCCGCAAAAAAAGCCTAATGAGACGTTAACGAGACAGATTAGCATGAGTGGGACGGCCCTTTCGGGCAAAGGAGATTGCGGGTGGCACTGACATGGAACGCGATACTTCTGGGGACGGGACCGGATATCGATACAGATGAGACAAGTCTCCAGACGGAACTCAATTTTGCCGGGGCAAGTGTTGGATCAGCCGCAAACCCGATCTCGAAGAGAATCTTTGAGTTCACTGTAAATGACACAGATGGCGACAATATCTGGGACCGCGACAATGAAACGGTGCCGGAGACGGCCAGTTTCACGCCGCGCGCTGGCGGGGCGAGCGAAACGTCTCAACTGGACTCGGTCGTGGTCTATAACTCAACAATCACCTATATTGACGGGACGACGGCAAATATCACAGCCGTAACCTTCCAATTGCCCGATGGTCGCGTGTTTCTTGCACCCGAACTGACCGCAAATGCCGACGACGCCGCGCTGAATTTCCAGGAAATACAGAGCATCCAGCTCAATAGCGTCTCAAGCTCTAACACAAATCTTCTGGCGGACCGGCAAGCGGGCAGTTTCGTCCCCTGTTTTGCTGACGGAACGCTGTTGCGCTGCGGTGATGGCGAACACGCTATTGAAACGCTGCAACCCGGCGATCTTGTCGAGACGCTCGATCACGGTTTGCAGCCGGTTCGCTGGATCGGGTGCACACAGGTGGATGCGGTTGGCGATCTGGCTCCAATCGAGTTTGCGAAAGGTGTGCTGGGTGCGCATCGCGCGCTGCGCGTCTCGCCGCAGCACCGGGTGCTGGTAACTGATTGGCGCGCAGAGCTGCATTTTGGGGCCGAAGCCGTGCTGGTGCCTGCGAAGGCTTTGATCAACGATCGCGACATCATGCGGGCCGCGGGCGGGAAGATCACCTATTGGCACCTTTTGTTTGATCGCCACGAGATCATCTTTGCAAATGGTGTCACGAGCGAGAGCTTTCATCCCGATACCTACGCCCTGGACGCGCTGCCCAAAGCCGCGCGGGCAGAGCTTTTGACCCTCTTTCCCGAACTCGAGACCGCTGACAGCCGCCCCGCCGCCCGCACGCTTGTCAAATCCCGCGAGGGACAGGTGCTGAACTCAGGCATGTAAGGGCAACGCGGGCAAGCGTCATGCGAATAAGCCCCAATCGCGTAAAACTGCCTGAAATCAAAGATTTTGAGCGGATTGCGTTTCAGGTATTTCGTCTTGCGCTATAGGCAGCGCCCCGATTGCCGGACCATACCGCCGCTCAGGCGCGATGTGCCCCGTCGGCGAGGGTTTTGACGAAGGCGAGCACGTCGCCGGGGCTGTCGCCGGCACCGATCTTGGCGACAATGGCCGATCCGACCACAGTCCCATCGGCAACCCGGGCGATGGCCTCGGCGCTTTGCGGGGTCTTGACCCCGAAGCCTACGATCACCGGCAGATCGGTTGATGACTTGATCCGCGCAACTTCGGGCGCGACGTCGCCCGCCTGCGCCTCGGCCGCGCCTGTGATGCCGGTAATGGATACATAATAGACAAAACCCGATGTGTTTTGCAGCACTTTGGGCAGGCGTTTTGCGTCGGTGGTGGGTGTGGCCAGCCGGATGAAGTTCAACCCGGCCTTTTGGGCTGGAATGCAAAGCTCGCTGTCTTCCTCAGGGGGCAGATCAACGATGATCATTCCGTCAATCCCCGCCTCCTTGGCCTCCTTCAAAAACCGCTCGACCCCGCGCGAATAGATCGGGTTGTAATAGCCCATCAGCACAATCGGAGTCGTGTCATCTTCTGTGCGAAAGGCACGGACGAAATCGAAAAACCGGTCCAGCGTCATGCCCGCCTCAAGTGCCCTTTGCCCTGCCAGCTGGATCGTTGGGCCATCAGCCATAGGGTCCGTGAAGGGCAGACCAAGCTCGATGATGTCGGCGCCGGCAGCGGGCAGGCCTTTGACGATTTCCAGCGAGGTGTCGTAATCGGGATCGGCGGCCATGACATAGGTTACGAACGCCTTTTTGCCGGAGGCTTTCAGCCGCGCGAATGTGTCGTCTATGCGTGTCATGTGCGTCCCCCGCCGTATAGCTCAACGCGGTTTGCACCAGGATGCGGGGGGAAATCAACGGGCAGGCGTATTTATTATGTTGCACGGGTCGATTTAGACGTTGCTGTCAGATAATGATGCACCGGACGAGCGTGCGCTGTCTTGCATGCGCGGTCGCTGATGCGGGCGGTTGGGGGCTCCAGCGGGGTTTTGGTCCCGCCGCGCCCAAACGGCAAGCGCGTTCAGAAGCTGTGGTGGTAGCGCAGCAAAACAGCTTCTGCGCCCGGGTTGGTGCTGCTCAGGCCTGCATTGGATTTATGGGTTATGGCCACTGAAATGGCGGCCCCTGAATCGAAGCGGTAACCAAGCCCGGCCAATGACCGGATCTCGAATGCCAGCCCAAGGTCATTACCGTTGTCACCTTCCTCAAACAGGCCGGGCATGACCGAAAGGTCGGTGAACCAGCGATCATTGAGTTGCCAACGGCTCCAAAGGCCACCGCCGACAAAAACATCGCCGCTGTCGGTGGCGTTGAAGGTCGCCCCCCATGACAAGGACAGGACGCGGCGCTCTTTGAAGGGAAGAAACCGGTATTCGAGTTCAAGGATCGCGCCGTCTTCCCCGCCGGACGGGAAATCGGTGGCCCCGGCCCCGATGACAAATTCCTGGGCGGTTGCACTCAATGGTAAAACCGCGAGGGCAAGCGCGCATAATACAGGCATTTTCTTGATCATTGAGAAGCTCGCTCCCATGTTGGCGTCGGCGCGACAGCGTGACCGCGCCAAATACTTAATCAACAGTTAACGCCGCTTTTGTTAAGTAACAGTTGGCCTGACAGCGAAATCCACAAGCCAAGGGGGCCGTACTGTCGCCATCTTGCAACTCTGGGCGATGGTGTTAGAAGCGGCCAACCAAGAGGGGGAGAGGCGCGATGGGCTTCAAGATGGGAATTGTGGGTCTGCCAAATGTCGGCAAATCGACCCTGTTCAATGCGCTGACCCGGACGGCCGCGGCTCAGGCAGCCAATTTTCCGTTTTGTACAATCGAGCCCAATATAGGCGAGGTCGCCGTCCCGGATGCGCGGCTCGACAAATTGGCCGCGATTGCCAGCTCCAAACAGATCATTCCGGCCCGCATGACCTTTGTCGATATCGCTGGTCTTGTGAAGGGCGCCTCCAAGGGCGAGGGGCTCGGCAATCAGTTTCTGGCCAATATCCGCGAGACCGATGCCATTGCCCATGTGCTGCGCTGTTTTGAGGATGGCGACATCACCCATGTCGAAGGCCGCGTCGATCCGATTGCCGATGCGGAAGTGATCGAGACAGAGCTGATGCTTGCCGATATGGAAAGCATCGAGAAAAGGCTGGCCGGGCTGGTGCGCAAAACGCGCGGCGGCGACAAGGATGCGATCCAGCAGGACCGTCTTTTGCGTGCTGCAATGGCCGTGCTGGAAGATGGAAAGCCCGCCCGTCTGGTCGAGATTGATCCGGAGGATGAAAAGGCCTGGAGCATGTTGCAGCTTTTGACCACGAAGCCGATCCTCTATGTATGCAATGTAGATGAGGCCTCTGCCGCCACCGGCAACGCTTTCTCGGAAAAAGTGGCGCAGATGGCTGCTGCACAGGGCGCGTCTCATGTCGTGATTTCAGCGCAGATCGAGGAGGAAATCAGCCAGCTCGACGCCGATGAGGCCGAGATGTTTCTGGAGGAAATGGGGCTGGCTGAGGCGGGGCTCGACCGGCTGATCCGGGCCGGCTACGAATTGCTGCATCTGGAGACCTATTTCACCGTGGGGCCCAAAGAGGCCCGCGCCTGGACAATCCGGCGCGGCACGCTCGCCCCACAGGCCGCCGGTGTTATTCATGGCGATTTCGAGAAAGGGTTCATCCGCGCCGAGACAATCGCCTATGAGGATTACATCACCCAAAACGGTGAGCAGGGGGCCAAGGAGGCCGGCAAGATGCGCGCCGAGGGGAAAGCCTATCTGGTCAAGGATGGCGATGTGTTGCACTTCCTGTTCAACACCTGATCGCCCTTTGAAGAATTTCCCATGTTTTTGCGTCCGAAATCAGGTTAGCCTGCATGGGTGGAGAGGTTGATATGACAATGGGGCTGAACACCGAGACTGACGAGGTTTTCCGAAGCGAGCCATTCTATGCGCTCCGTGGTGGGCAGTCTGGTCCCGTCCTGCGCGTCCTCGGCAGCAGGGCTGATCTCAGCGGGGTGGTTGAGGGTTTGAATGCGCATGACACTGCAGCCGAACTGGCGGGCACTTTGGAATTTTATGCGCGCTCATCCGACGACATGCGCGCTCCCGACCTTCCAGGCGCAAACAGCGACGATCAAGTGATCTGCCTTGTCTCCGGCAGCTATAGGGAGATCGTCGAGCGTGCCTGCGATCTGGGCATGTTCCCCGCGCGACCGGCGCAATTCCATAGCCCTGGAAACTACGCGGCTGGGCCAATAACTCGTAAAACCGGAGCGAACTGGAAGAAGCGCCAGTGGTAAGTTGCCACAGGGGGGGTGCCGGCAAGGGCCTCTGGTACAAGACCACGTGGCGGGGCTCCTTACATTTGAGCAAAGCCATCGAAAGCTCACCCGAAGCCTGCTTCATGATCAAGGTGTCACCAGAGCCGCAAGCTAAAGCATTTCGACGTTCTCTTGCGACATATCACGCAGCCTTGAAGCAGCCGTAAATGTCCACAGCTCCCAGGCCGCTTGCCTTCACCGGTCACAATATCAATACACAAGAAAGTGGTCCATTTTCAGCCCCTGGCGCCCGTTTCGACAAATCGACCACCTGCAAATTTTGCTCTGTATTTCCTCCAGCGGCAACGTTATACCGGCAGGCGGAGACGTGGCCGAGTGGTCGAAGGCGCTCCCCTGCTAAGGGAGTAGGCGGGAAACCGTCTCGAGGGTTCGAATCCCTTCGTCTCCGCCACTAACCATTTTCATTCAGTTTCATTGGCACCCATTCAACCCCTTATGGGGCTGTTTTTGTTGATTTATCTGCATTCGTTGTTGCTATTGAGTTTTCTTCGATTAGACTCGTTTCTATTCATTGCGTGGTAGACATCGTGGTATTTTAATGGCTGCTCTGAGCGGAAAGCTGACGAAGAATTTGGTGCGAACCCTCGGCCCCGGTCGGCACGGTGACGGTAGTGGTTTGTACCTTGTGGTCGATCCATCAGGTGCTCGCCGCTGGATCGTTCGCGTCAAAGTACCTGCCGTTCAGCTCCTCCGGAGGCGCGCTGCTCTTTCATCTACTGAGTAAGCTATACGAACGCACCAGCGTCATCATCACCACCAACCTCAGCTTCTCGGAGTGGGCGCAGGTTTTTGGCCCCTCTCGGCAGATTTGGCCTGGCCAAATCGCCTGCCGGGCAATGGACGCAAAGATGACCACTGCGCTTCTTGATCGGCTTACGCACCGCTGCCACATCTAAGAGACCGGCAACGACAGCTACCGCTTCAAGGCCAGCTCAGAGGCTGCAAAGAAAACAGGAAAGGAGACCCAAACATTGACCGCGTCATAAACCGCGGCGCATAACTGAGGGTGGGTCAAATCTCGGTGAAAATACCGGGTCAGTTCTCAGTGACAATCAACACTTCCAGAGCTATAGGTCAGCAACAATAGCCCTAAATATGCCCAAATTATTTCTCTATTTGGTCACGCCAAACGAGTTTTAGTCTTGCACAGAACTTTTAACAAAGCGATCAAATACGCCAGCCAAGTCACGCGTCCACAATAGCCGGTAGCACAGGTCTAGTCCTGTTCGCATGTCGATAACGTCTGGTAAATGGAGTTTTGAGAGAAATGATTAACAAACGAGAAGAAGTCAGACGATCCGTTAGCGGAAAAACAACCAAAGGTTTTGCCCTCCCGCTTTTCGCGGCGGGTCTGGTTTGCGCCTCGGCGGCCTTCTCTCAGGAAGTTTCTTTGCGCTCATCGGACGGAACAATTAATGTCTCCGGTGAGCTGGTGGAATTCAGTGATGATTTTTACGTGATCGAAACCGATCTGGGTCCACTGCGCGTCTCCTCTCGTCTGGTGTTCTGTGAAGGGGAGGCCTGCCCGACGGTTGCAATTGACCAAACCGATATGCTGAAAATTGCAGGCTCTGAAACGGTCAATCAGGTGCTGTTGCCGCTTTTGGTATCCGGCTTTGCGGAAGCTCAGGATGCCGAAGCAGATGTCAGTCTGCAAGGTGGGGCACGAATTGCGCGTATCATTGGCGATCAGGGTTTCGGCGAAGAAATCGGTGCGATCAGTCTTGTAACCCGGCGCCCGGAGATCGGGTTTGAAGCTCTTCTCGGCAAAGAGGTCGAGATTGCCGTCACAAATCGCCGTATTACGCGCGATGAGGCCCGCAATTTCGCAGGAACTCTGGGCGAGCGCATGGTTGATCCATCCAGCGAACAGGTTGTTGCACTCGACAGCGTTGCCATTATCGTTCACCCCGATAACCCTGCCCGGAACGTCAGTTTGGAAGACCTCGGCAAGATCTACGCGGGGGAAATTGTGAACTGGTCGGAACTCGGCGGCTCCGATATGCCGATACAGGTTGTCCGCCACGCCAATAACTTTGGCGCTGATGTGAGTTTTCTCGAAAACCTCAACGAAAACCTGTCACAAGCCATTGTTGTCGAAGGCGACACAGAGGCCTCTATCACAGTTTCGAGAAACCCGGCAGCCATTGGCTATGTCAGCCTGCCATCCCAGCGCGGCAACAAGGCTTTGGAAATCACAACGTCCTGCGGGATCAGCCATGCGCCATCGAGTTTCACAACCAAGACCGAAGAATACCCGCTGGTCAGACGTGTCTATGTATATAATCGTGGATCCGAAGAAGATGCAGATAAATCAGCGTTCTGGAATTTCATTACATCGCAGGCTGCCGACTCTCTTGTTGCCAAATCAGGCTTTGTTGATCTGGGGATGGAGCGTGTCAGCCTCGCCTCTCTGAGCGGCGACATCGCTGTCATCAGCCAGCAGGACTCCGATCCCTTTGTGCAGGACCAGGCGGCCCAGTACCTGACGGCCTCGGAAGGCTGGGATCGCCTGTCGATTACATTCCGCTTCCGGACGGCATCGTCGCAACTGGACGAGAAAGCCCGGCGCGATATTGAACGTCTCACGAGCTATTTGTCGCAACTTGACGGCGATGTATCGCTCGCAATTGTCGGTTTCACAGATTCTGACGGACCAGAGACAACAAACTTGGTTCTCGGCGAAGAGCGTGCTCTGGCCATTCAGGAGACGCTGGCCGAAAGCCTCAGCGCAGCAAATGTTTCGCTAGACCTCAAGGCGATGTCATTTGGTGAATTTGCGCCTGTCGCATGCAACGACACGTCCGACGGGAAATCCATCAACCGTCGGGTCGAGGTGTGGATCAAAAGTTAGGTCTCGCAACGCAGTGAGCACCTAACCCAGAATCCCCGCAAGCAATAAGGGTGTAAGTCCATGACCGAACCGCACAGAAACACAACACTGAAACTACTCACCATAGGTCTTGCCTGCAGCGTGGTATCCTTCAGCCCGGTGGCACCCATGGCGCAGCAGGTGACAACCGACAGACAGACAGAAGTTGTCTACGAAGGCAGCCGGATACGCGTGAACCTGTCCTCAAGCCTTCGCTCTGTCGCTGAAACCATCAGCGCCTCGGCCTGCACCGTATCGGCTGGCTGGGATGTCGAAAATGCGACCCAGCGCCTGGGTGAAGCACAGGCAGAGTTTGATGCCATCCTGAACGCACTCTTGTTCGGCAACGTGAACCTCGGTGTGCCAAGCCGCGAGCGCGCCAGCCGGGTCCGGCTTGGTCTTCAGGAATTGCAACAGATCTGGATTCCAACCAGCGTTCTTTCGATCAAACTGGCGCAGGACCCGTCGCGGTCCGATCTAAGCAACCAGATCGGCAGCAACAGAACGACGCTTGAGACAGCCACACAGCGCCTGTCTGAGGAAATGATCGCAGAATACGTCAGCACCTCCGATCTTCTGGTCGCAGATGCGCTTACGGCTTCCATCGCAGGCCGACAGCTCAAGCTGCTGCGCGAAATTGAGACACTTGCCTGCGCCACGCTTTCGGACCAACCCGTATTCGGAAACCAAGAGCGTCTGTCTGCCCGGATCGAGCGGTTTGAGCTCACTTTGAACGCGCTCATGTCCGGGCTTGAAAAAGCAGGGGTCGCCCCCCCGCCGACGGAAGAGTTGTCCCAGCTTCTTGCCTCCATCAACACCAACTGGCAGAAGCAGAAAGCCGTCATCGCGTCCCTCACCAGCACCCAGCTTGAAGAGGAACAAGCCTGGCTGGACCTTCGCGCCGGCTTTGATTCACTTTTCAACGACATGTTGCAGGCCGTCTCGCTCTACTCACGTGAAGCGGAGGGCAGTGAAGAAGCAACCCGCCGTGCAGTCCTGAACTTCGCAGACCAGGAACTTGCCCGCTGGATGCGCTATCGCGAGTTTCGGAATGTTCTGGTCGAGGGCGAAGTCGATCACGCCCAGTGGCTCATGGACCTGATGGTCGCGAACTCGCGGGGTCTGGTGATTTCCGCAGCACTTGTAGATCGCAGCGGCAAAAAGGTGATCGAGACGAAAGACCCGCTGGCCATCTTGCCCGATCTTGCCGGTACAGCGGCGACGGTCACACAAATGAGCGAGCCTGCCTGGGACCCGGTCAACCAGCGGTTTGTGTCGCAAGTTGTGGTGTCCTCCGATGACAACCCCGACATCCGGCTCATCGCAGATGTCAACGTCGTCCCGTTCATGTAAGAGTTGCGACGGTGGTGCGCTGAAATCTGTGATGCTCCCCCGCTTATTCCGTCAGACGCTATATTTGAAGGATCTGAACGGCGCGGCCAGCGCCACACAGGGCGGGGCGCTGTTACGCAAATAAGGGTCAATACGACAGATGCGACGGGCTCACACAGCGATGGTCTGCGCGGTCTCGGCAGAGCGATAGGCAGCCTCGGCCAGCGCCAATGTGCGCAGGTTATCGGCGCCAGAGGGCTGAGGCAGCGCGCGGCCATGCATCACTTCGATCGCGTGGCGCTGGAAATTCAGCACGCTGTCTTGCACCGCATGCCATGGCCGCGCGCCCCATTGCGGCGGGGTTGGGTCAAGATCATGGGTCACGGCCCCCTGCGCGCTGTGATGGGTCAGCCGGTTGTAGCGATCCAGCACCAGCGAGCCTGTGCTGCCCTCAATCAGCCCGGCGGTGTTCGGGAAGGGCTCGGGGCTATAGGTGCTGAAAAAGGAGCAATCTGTTATGCAGCTTGCCCCGCTTTCATGCTTTAGCAACGCGGTGAACGCATCCTCGCCGCGCACTTCGGGGTTCAGTGTCTGGGTGGTGCAGGCAATCGTCGCGACCTCGCCCATGAAGAAGCGCGCGACATCGAACAGATGCAGACCCACATCCATGATTGCGAATTTCTCGATCTCTTTGAGATAGGGCTGGTTGACATAGTTGTCATAGCCATGCCGAAAGCTGAATTGCGCCAGATGCGGCGTGCCGATCACGCCTGCGTCGAGCATGCGCTTCATCTCCAGAAACGGCGCTTCCCAACGGAAATTTTCGTGGATGATCAACTGCGCGCCCGCGGCCACGGCGGCGTCGACCATGGCTTGCGCATCGCCCAGCGTCTCGGCAAAGGGTTTTTGGCAGATCACGACGCCCGCCCGTGTCACGGCCTCGCGCACAAGCGGCAGGTGGCTTTCCACAGTGGTCGCGATATCGATGAAATCGAGCGTCTCAGCTGCATATAGCGCCCCAGTCGAGCTATAGGGCCGCGCGCCAAATTTCCGGGCTGCGGCCTGCGCCTTGGCGGGGTCCAGATCACAGACAGCAACGATCTGCGCGCCGGCGAGCTCTGCCCAGGCATGCAGATGGTTTTGCGCGAAAAACCCGCAGCCAATCAGCGCGCCTTGCATCACCCTGCTCACGGGCACCAGCCCAGGAAATTGGCGATCATGCGCAGACCGGTGCTCTGGCTCTTCTCCGGGTGGAACTGCATCCCGATCATGGTGTCGCGCGCGATGATCGCGGTGATCTCGCCGCCGTAATCCACATGCGCAAATCGCTGCGCAGGATCGGCCACTCGCATATGGTAGGAATGGACGAAATAGGCGTGATGGCCCGTCTCCACGCCCTGCAGCACGGGGTGGGCGCCGGTCAGGACCAGATCGTTCCAGCCCATATGCGGCACTTTCAGGCTTGGGTTTTGGGGGGTGATCGGGACGATTTCGCCCTCGATCCAGTCAAAGCCCGGCGTGTCGGTATATTCGCGCCCGATACTGGCCATCATCTGCATGCCGACGCAGATCCCCATAAAGGGCTTTGCCTGGGTGATCACGCCTTCGCGGATCGCCTCCCACAGCCCGGCGCGGTCGCGCATCAGCGCGTTGCGACAGGCGGGAAAAGCGCCATCTCCGGGCAGCACGATCCGGTCAGCGCGCGCGATGGTCTCGGGATCGGAGGTCACGGTGATCTTCCCGCCGCCGGTTTCTGCCGCCATGCGCTCAAAGGCTTTGCGGGCCGAATGCAAATTGCCGCTGTCATAGTCGACCAGCGCGGTCAGCATCTAGAGCGTTCCCTTGGTCGAGGGGATCGCGTCGGATTTGCGCGGATCGGTCTCCAGCGCCACGCGCAGGGCGCGCGCAACCGCCTTGAAGGCAGCTTCTGCGATATGGTGGCTGTTGAACCCGTGCAACTGATCGATATGCAGCGTGATGCCGCCATGGGTCGCAAAGGCCTGAAAGAATTCGCGCACAAGTTCGGTGTCGAATGTGCCGATCTTCTGGCTTGGCAGGTCGAGATTGCAGATCAGATACGGCCTGCCCGACAGATCAAGTGCAGCGCGCACCAGCGCGTCATCCATCGGTAAAAGGCAATCGCCATAGCGCCTTATGCCCCGCTTGTCGCCAAGCGCTTGCGCCAGAGCCTGACCCAGCGCGATGCCTACATCTTCGACTGAGTGGTGATCGTCGATATGCAGATCGCCCGTGCAGCGCACAGTCATGTCGATCAGCGCGTGGCGGGCGAGCTGGTCGAGCATATGATCGAAGAAGCCGACCTGCGTGGCGTTGTCATAGCGTCCCGTCCCGTCGAGATTGAGCTCGACGGTAATCTCTGTCTCCGCAGTCTTGCGCGTGATATTGGCGGTGCGCATGGCCCCCTCCGGTTCTGGTTCACGCCGCTTATAGGCAGGGCGCATGCGCAGGCCAAGAGGCGGTCTGCAGATCCCAGCGCATCTGTGGTTTTTCGCGGCTCACGTGCCGGGCTGGAGGCCGTTTCCGAAAACGCGATGCCGCATGCCTATAAGGCTGGCTCACAAGACCAAAGCTGAGGGTGCAACCTACCGCAAGCAGGCGGTGTCTTCGACGATCGGAAGCGCTTTGCGCGTGACACGGAATTCCGCACCCAGATTCGCAGCGCATTTCGGCAACGCGGCGCGCAGCTCGAATGTCTCAATTTCAAATTTGAAGACACGCCGGAAGGCAAATTCATTGAGACTTTCATTGCGCTCAAGCGCAAGTCAATTCGCCGCGTCGATATCGAAGAGCCATTCGAGGAATAACTGAAAGCACTGCGCCCAAGGCAACGATCCTATCGCTCTGCAAGGCCATGTTCCGCGATGCATGGGATTTGCGCGCACGTGACGCTGACAGAATCTCTGAACGTCCGAGGCAAGAGGCGTCACAGATCCAGTCTATCATCGACCGCCTTCTGGATCGTTTGATTGAAGCTGATCAATCTAGCATCGTCTCTGCATATGAAGCGCGTATTGAGCGCCTCCAGCATGACAAGCGTCTGGCGGAGGAACGGCTCAAGACTGCGCGTGTTCCAGCGGCCTCCTTGGAGGACACGTTCGAACACGCCTTGAGGTTCCTCGCAAACCCTTGGAAAATATGGGAAAGTGGTCATGTCGCCTTGCGCCGAACCGTGCTCTGAATGGTGTTTTCTGAGCCAGTTACCTACTGCCGGAAAACAGGTCTTCAAACCGCAAAAACGACCTTAACTTTCAATGCTTTAAAGAGTTTTTCTGCCGCCAAATGCGGTCTGGTGGAGCCTAGCGGGATCGAACCGCTGACCTCCTGCATGCCATGCAGGCGCTCTCCCATCTGAGCTAAGGCCCCAATACCGGTGCGGTTTAGGCGGGTCGGCGCGGGTTTTCAAGCGAAAACGAACGACGACCGCCTGCGCAATCAGCTGTCGTCGTCTTCTTTGGCAACATCGGCCAATTCATCGAGGCTGACAGTGTCGTCATCCTCATCCTCCTCCAAAATATCGTCGCCAAGAACAACGTCGGCGTCATCTTCCGCATCGTCGTCATCCAGGATCACTTCTTCATCCTCGACCGGTTCCGCTTCCTTGTTCTGCGCATCCGGCTTGTCCGCCTGCATGGTGCGGGACTTGTTGCCTGTCAGGCTTTCGAGCGAAAACTCATGCGCACAGGACGGGCAGGTCATCGGGTCATTTTTCAAGTCGTAGAAGCGTGTGGAGCAGCTTGGGCATACGCGCTTTACGCCCCATTCATCCTTGGGCATCATCGTCCTCATATTTCAAAACGAAATCCAATTTGACGCCAGTTGCCACAGCCATCCGACCGAGTCAAAGCCTTTCCCGGATTGATCCCGCCTGCGATGTGCTTTGGTGCTTCAATCCAGCGGGCCCCGGCGCTATGTTGCGGATAAAGGACGAGGCGAAAGGCGAAGTGATGGCGCAGATCATCCAGCTGGGGCAGCCCCCAATCGACGTGACCTTGCGGCGCTCGGCGCGTGCGCGGCGCCTGTCGCTGCGGGTCTCGGGGCTGGACGGGAAAGTGTCGCTGACCTTGCCTGGAAACAGCTCGCTGCGCCAAGCAGAGGCCTTTTTGCACGAGAAGGAAAGCTGGATCCGCAAACATATCGATGCGACGGTGGTCTGCCGGCCTGTGGCCGTCGGGCGCGCAATCCCGGTGGAGGGGCGCAAACGCCTGATCGTTGAGGGCGCAGGCAAGCGTGTCCAGCTGACCGATGACGAACTGATCATCCCGCAAGGTGACACGCAGGCAGCAAGGCGGGTTCAGGCGTTTCTCAGAGTGATGGCCAGAGACAGGCTGGCCGCCGCCTCGGCGCAGTATGCCGCGCAGCTTGGCCGGTCATTTGGCAAGATAACGCTGCGCGACACGCGGTCTCGCTGGGGGTCATGTACAAGCGATGCCAATCTGATGTTCTCCTGGCGGCTGATCCTCGCGCCGCCTGCGATCTTGCAATATGTCGCGGCCCATGAGGTTGCGCATCTGGCCGAGATGAACCATTCGCCCGCCTTTTGGGCAGAGGTTGCAGGTCTGATGCCTGACTACCAAAAGCCGCGCAAATGGCTGAAGACAAACGGCAAGCATCTGCACAGTTTTCAGTTCTGAGCCGCCATGGCGCTGTCGGTCCCGGGGGAACAGCGAGGGCCCGGTGTGACAGCGCGCTTGACCGCACGGAGTAATGTGATCACATTCGCCCCCATGTTGATCCAGTCGCGAAATTCAGATGCTACCGGTGCGCTGCCGACGGGTGCGGCCAATGATATGATCTATCGCAGGCTGCGCTCGGAGATCATGCATGGCGAGGTTTTGCCCGGGTCCAGCATGACGTTGCGCGGGATTGGCAAGACCTTCGGGGTCTCGATGACACCGGCGCGTGAGGCTGTACGCCGGTTGGTGGCGGAAGGGGCGTTGTCACTATCCTCGTCCGGGCGGGTCTCCACGCCGGAGCTGTCCAATGACCGGATTGAGGAACTCGCCGCCCTGCGCGCCCTGCTGGAGCCGGAGCTGTCGGCCCGGGCGCTGCCTCGGGCGCATCTGGCGCTGATCGACCGGTTGCATACGATCAACACAACCATCGCGTATCAGATCGCCCAGCAGGATGCAGTGGGCTATATCCGCGCGAATCTCGAATTTCATCGCACACTTTATCTGCGCGCTCAGGCGCCCGCGATGCTGGCCATGGCCGAAACCGTCTGGTTGCAGATGGGCCCCACGATGCGCAGCCTTTATGGCAAGCTGCGCCGCACGGAGGCGCCTCAGCACCATAAGCTGATCCTGGCCGCCCTCAAAGCTGGCGATGAGCCCGGGCTGAGGCTTGCGGTCCGTGCCGATGTGACCCAGGGGCTGCGGATGCTTGCGACCTGAAGCGTCATGCGCAAAGGCCTCAATCACGTAACACTGCCTGAAATCAAAGATTTGGGCGCGTTACGTGATGCGTGATTTTTCGCGTATTGCGTCAGAGGCTATAGAAGCCGCGGGGGCCTAGGCTGGGTGCGCCTCGGTCGAGAGCTCGCCCAGCATCGATCCGACATCTTCCAGAGAGATCTGCGTGGCCCGCGCGAGCCTGCCGATAAAGGCCTGCTCGGGGGCTGCGATCTGACCGTCACTGGCAGCGACCATCAAGACGGCGCGCATGACAGTGCGGCATTCATCATCACTGAGCCCTTGCGCGAATTTCGCAAATTCCGCGGACGGCAGCTCAGAGGTTGCGGATTTCAGCATGCGGCTGATTTTCTGATCCCCGATGGATTTGCCCAGCAGTTTCGAGCTTGCATAGGAGATCACGGGGATCTTCTCGCTCAGCTGACCATCGGCACGCGCGATATGGCACATGGCCTCTATTGTTGCGCTGAAGGCTGCGGCTTCGACCCGGGGGGCGCCCTTAGCCGGGCGTTTGCGTCTGCGGGTGCGCAGGACGTTGAGAATGCCATGCGTGCTCAAAAGCCCCAGGCAGGTGAGAAACAGGAAGTTATGAAGATGGCGCTTGGTGCCCAGAGAAGGATTAAGCGGCACATCCGCCGAAATGGCACCGGCTTTCTGCGCGCGCATCAGATCGACGGTCGAGATCGAATAATAGCTGCGCGCCACGCAGTTATTTTCAGCCAGTACATAGTTCTTGGAGACCGAGACCAAAGGATACCCCCACGCTCCGTTCTGCCCGATCAGATGGCATAGAGCCAGATATTCACCAGAAGCGCCCGCGATCCGTGTGTTGCTGACAAACTCCATCTCATAAAGCCCCGTGCTGCCCAAAGCGCCAGCAGGCGAGGTCGCTGATATACTCGCAAGACCCGCCATCGCGGCGAATATTGCTGCACGGCCCGTGTGTAAGAGACGATGCATATAATTCCCATCAACCGTAAGATTTGCTCAACGAGAGAGCGGTTGATTTGTGGCGCCCTTGGGGCGCAGAGGGGAAATCTTTAGGTAATTTTACATAGTTTCAACGGTTTGGGAAACAATGCGCGGGATGCCCGCAGGCAAGGCTCGGGTGCGGAAACACTGCCGAGGCCCCGCGCGCGGGTCAATTGCCAAGGCATTACGAATGGATCGGACCGTCCCCACAGGCCAATGCGGCCTCGCGCACCGCCTCGGAATAGGTCGGATGTGCATGGCAGGTCCGGCCGAGATCTTCTGCAGCGGCCCCGAACTCCATCGCGACGCAGATCTCGTGGATCAGATCACCTGCCATTGGCCCGATGATATGGGCCCCCAGAATACGGTCAGTCTCTTTATCGGCGAGGATCTTTACAAAGCCATCGGCCGCATGGTTCGCCTTTGCCCGGCCATTCCCCATGAAGGAGAACTTGCCCGCCTTGTAGCTGCGCCCGGCCTCTTTGAGCTCCTCCTCGGTATGGCCTACATTGGCGACTTCGGGGTGTGTGTAGATCACGCCCGGGATCACAGCGTAATTCACATGGCCTTTCTGGCCTGCGATGGTTTCAGCCACGGCCATGCCCTCATCCTCGGCCTTGTGCGCGAGCATCGGGCCAGAGATACAGTCGCCGAGCGCATAGATACCCGGGACGTTGGTCTGCCAATGCGCATCGGTCTTAATCTGGCCGCGGCTCTCCATCTCGATGCCCAAAGCCCCAAGCCCCAGCCCATCCGTATAGGGTTTGCGCCCGGTTGCCACCAGAACCGTGTCGGCATCCTCGACATGTTCGCTGTCATCGCTTCGCAGCTTGTAGCTGACCTTGGCCTTGCTGCCCTTCACCTCGACGCCCTGTACCGCGGCGCCAAGCTGGAAGGCGAGCCCTTGCTTCGTCAGTATCTTTTGAAATTGGCGCTGCACTTCGGCATCCATGCCAGGCGTTATCGTGTCGAGATATTCGATCACCTTCACCTCAGATCCAAGCCGCGCATAGACCGAGCCCAGCTCCAGCCCGATGACGCCCGCGCCAATCACCACCAGCTTCTTGGGGATCTTGCCCAGCTCCAGCGCGCCGGTGGAGCTGACCACGACCTTCTCGTCAATCTCGACCCCGGGCAGTGTGGCCACGTCCGAGCCGCTTGCGATCACGATATGTTTGGCCGAATGCGTCTCATCGCCGACGGTGACCTTGCCCGCCTCGGGGATGGTGCCCCAGCCCTTGAGCCAGTCAACCTTGTTTTTCTTGAACAGAAACTCGATGCCGGACGTGTTGGCTCCGATGGTCTCGTCCTTATAGGCCAGCATCTGTTTCCAATCGACTGTCTGGGTCTTCCCCTTGAGCCCCATTTTTGCGAAATTATGCTGCGCCTCATGCAATTGATGGCTGGCATGCAGCAGCGCTTTGGAGGGGATACAGCCCACATTCAGACAGGTGCCGCCGAGTGTTTCGCGTCCCTCGACACAGGCCACTTTCAGGCCCAGTTGAGCGCAGCGGATGGCGCAGACATAGCCGCCAGGGCCGGAGCCGATAATGATGACATCATAGTTGGACATGGAGCTTCTCCTTGGCAGGGGTTGTTGCGAGTGTGTTTGGTTCAGGCGCGGTGTCGGGACAGTTCCACAAGGTTACAGCAGGGCGGCTATCAGCATGCAAACCGTCGCCACGAAGCCGACCATCCAGACGACCGACCGCCACGGGGCGAGCCCCTGAACATAGCACGGAATATAGATCAGCCGCGCGATCAGATAGGCATGAGCGCAAGCGCGCGTGACAGGCGAGGATTGATCGGCCAGCGTGACGACCACGACCGCGATGGTAAACAGAATAAGCCCCTCAAAATGGTTGTTCATGGCGCGCTGCAACCGTCCTGCGACCCCGGTCAGCTCGATCCTCTCGTCACGCGGTCCCATGGCTTTCTTTGCGCCGACTTGCAGGTTGGCTGCGACCGAGTAGAGGCCGAATTGCACGACTTGCAAAAGGGCCGCGAGGGTCAGGACATAGAGTTCGGTGGTCAT
>CAYGUB010000012.1:0-14610 GCA_964352845.1 uncultured Rhodobacterales bacterium
GGACGACGTCCCACCCACCCCCGAACCTTCATCGGCCATACGCCAGCCTGCCAACGGGCCAACGCCGGGGCGGCGGATATGGTTGGTGATGTAGTCGGCGTAGTCTTTGTACTTCTGGCTGCCATCCTCATTGACGAACCCCGGCAAGCCCAGCCTTGCACCGAGATCACACAGGGCAGATTGGAAGCCTTTTACGTCCCTGTCAGGCTCGACCACCGGCCAGCGGATTGCATCGGCCACAGCGTCGCCTTCGCAGATCGGGCGGTCAAGCAGGCTGATACAGTCATGGCGTTCGAGATATGTCGTATCGGGCAGGATCAGGTCGGCATAGGCGACCATTTCCGAAGAGTAAGCATCGGAATAGATGATATTGGGGATGACGTAATCGCCGTTCTCATCCTTGTCGGTCAGCATGTCGATCACGCCGCGCGTGTTCATCGAGCTGTTCCAGGACATATTGGCCATATACATGAACAGGCAGTCGATCTTGTAGGGATCGCCTGCATGCGCATTGGAGATCACCATATGCATCATGCCGTGGCTCGACATGGGGTTTTCCCAGGTGAAGGCCTTATCGATGCGTGCAGGTGAGCCGTCTTCCTTCAGGCATAGATCATCGGGGCCATGGGTGAAGCCCAGATGAGGCCCGTCCAGCGCCTGGCCGGGTTGCACGCCGTAATGCGGTTTGGGATGGGCCTCGGGCGGTTTGGGATAGGGCGGTTTGAAGCGCATGCCGCCGGGGGTCTCCACGCTGCCCAGGATGATCTGCAAAAGGTGAAGCGCCCGGCAGGTCTGGAACCCGTTGGCATGGGCGGAGATGCCGCGCATGGCGTGGAAGCTGACGGGGCGGCCGATCATCTTGCTGTGCGTGTGGCCGCGGAAATCGGTCCATTCCTGATCGATCTCGATGGCTTGATTGAAAGCGACATCTGCGAGCTCTGCGGCGATGCGTTTGATCCGCTCGGCCGTGATGCCGGTACGTGCGGCGACGGCCTCGGGCGCATATTTCGGGTCGAGATATTTCTCTGCCATGTGCTGGAAGACAGAGCGGTGGGTCGTGCCCGCCTCACGCATGCTGCCTGCCAGATCGGGCTGCACGCCATGCGCGTCATAGGCAGCAGGCTTGCCGGTGCGCCGGTCGATCACCATCAGCTTGTTGTCCGCATCGCGCAACAGCAGGCCGAAATCCTCGGATTTCTCGTCACCATTGACCAGGACCGGGGCGTTGGTGAGATTGGCAAGGTAGTCGAGATCGAGCTTGCCCGCCTTGAAGAGCTCATGGACCAGCGCGAGGATGAACAGCCCGTCAGTGCCCGGCGTGATACCGACCCATTCATCGGCCACGGCATTGTAGCCGGAGCGAACGGGATTGACGCCGAAAACCTTCGCGCCGCGCGCCTTGATCTTGCCCAGACCCATCTTGATCGGGTTGCTGTCATGGTCTTCGGCCACGCCGAAAATCATCAATAGTTTTGTGCGGTCCCAGTCGGGCTGGCCGAATTCCCAGAACGCGCCGCCCATTGTGTAGATCCCGGCGGCTGCCATATTGACCGAGCAGAAGCCGCCATGGGCTGCGTAATTGGGGGTGCCGAAGCCTTGCGCCCAGAGGCTGGTGAAGCTTTGCGACTGGTCGCGCCCGGTGAAGAAGGCGAGCTTTTCGGGGTTCTTCTCCCGGATCGGGGCGAGGATGCCGGTGGCGATGTCATAGGCCTCGTCCCAACTGATCTGCTCAAACTCGCCCGAGCCGCGCGGGCCCACGCGTTTCAAAGGCGCTTTCAGGCGCGAGGGCGCGTTATGCTGCATGATGCCAGCGCTGCCCTTGGCGCAAAGCACGCCCTGATTGACAGGGTGATCGCGGTTGCCTTCAATATAGGCCACCTTGCCGTCCTTCATGTGGACATTGATCCCGCAGCGGCAGGCGCACATGTAGCAGGTGGTCTTGCGGATCTCGTCGGAGACTTTCGGCGACAGGTTCAGCACAGGTTGGTTCACGGGGAAATCTCCAGTTCAGGACGCGGCATTGACGATGGCGGCAAGCGCACAGGATGCCATGCGGGCTGCGGGTGGATCGGCGCGGGAGGTCAGCAGGATCGGGACCTTGGCCCCCATCACGATGCCCGCCGCACAGCCGCCCGCGAGATAGACGAAGGCTTTGAACAGCGCGTTGCCCGAAACGATATCGGGCACGATGATTGCATCTGCCTGTCCCGCGACAGGGTCTGCGGTCAGCTTCTTGGTGGCGACGGCATCAGGCGACAGGATCAGATCCATGGCCAGCGGGCCAGAGAAATCAGCATCCGCGATCTCTGATTTTGCCCAATCGGCCAGCGCGTCAGCCTCCACCGAGGACGGCACGCTTTCGATCACGGACTCGGTGGCGGACAGGAAGGCCAGTTTCGGCCGGGCATTGCCCAGAAGATGCAGAAGCTTGACCGTTTCGCGAACGGAATCCTGGCGGGTCGCCATGTTGGGGTCCACATTGACCGCCGCATCCGAGATCAGCATCGGCGCGCCGCCATCGGGATGGGTGATGTGGAAAATATGGACGAGACGATTGCCGGTGCGCAGGCCGGCCTCTCGGTTGAGGGCGGATTTCATGAAGACATCCGTGTGCAGCTGGCCCTTCATCAACACATCCGCGCGTCCCTCGCCACAGGCAAAGGCGGCAGCCCTGCCGGAGGCTTCCTCGCCCTCGGCCTCTATCAGATCGAAAGGCTTGATATCGAAACCCAGCTTTTCTGCCTCGGCCTCGATCAGTTTGCGCTCTCCGGTGAAAACGGGCTCCATAATGCCTGCGGCAACGGCATCCTGAGCCGCTTCCATTGGCAGGGCGCTGCCTGCCCGTGCGATCGCCACGCGTGGGGTTTTGGCGCGGGCGGCCATCTCGATCAGGTTTTGCGGGCAAACAGCTTCGCGCGGGGAGAGGAAAGGGGAGGTCATTGGTTCGCTATCTTTCTTGCGGCGGCTTGGCTGACGAGCAGCTTACCAGCGCGCGCCTTTTGCGCCAGTGGTGAATTGGGCCGGTGAGACGAATGTCCATCATGTCTGGCCCAGCCACAGGATGCCCGCCAGCACGAGGCCTGCGATGAACAGCGTCTCGAACACGATAAGCCAGATGGCTTGCCCGCCGACCTCGAAGATACGACTGAGCGATGTCTTGACGCCCACAGCCGCGATGGCGATGAGCAGGGCCCAGCCCGATGCCTCGCCCATCAGGGTGATCAGCCATTGCGGCAGGAGCCCGTTTGAGTTCAGCGCGGCAAAAAACAGAAAAACCGCCACGAAGAACGGGACCAATGGCGGCCGTCCTTCGCCTGCTTCGGCCTCTTTGACGAACTGGCGTACACAAAGCGCGATGATCAACACCACCGGCGCCAGCATGGTGACGCGGATCAGCTTGACCAGCGTCGCGACCTCCCCGGTCTCCTGACTAACGGAAAAGCCCGCACCCACAACCTGGGCTACATCATGGATTGTGCCGCCCAGAAAGACGCCCACCGCCCGGTCATCAAGCTGAAACAGCAGGGTGACAAGCGGGTAGATCACCATGGCGACCGTGCTCAGGACCGTCACGGCAAGCACGGTAAAGATCAGATTGCGCTCCGAATGCTCGTTCTTGGGCAGAACAGCAGAGATCGCCATCGCAGCTGAGGCGCCGCAAATCGCAACGGAGCCGCCAGTCAGCAGACCAAAGCGCCAGCCGCGCCCGAGCAGCCGCGCGCCCATGTAGCCGATCCCGATCGTGGCAAGTACGCCGCCGATCACCAATGCGATCAGCTGCGGGCCGAGGCCTATCAAAAGCTCCACGCTGATCCGCGCGCCCAGCAGCGCCACACCGATGCGCAGGACAGTGCGGGAGGTGAACTCGATCCCCGCCGTGCATTTTTCAGTCTCAGAAATGAAATGGAAGGCAATGCCCAGCAGCAGCGCCATCAGCATGGCGGGCGCGCCGTAATGCTCCGACAGGAACTGAGCTGTGATCGCGATAACAGTAGCGACGGCGAAACCCGGCCATAATCTGGATGCGGCTGTCGGAATATCTGCAATCGACGGCATCATCGTGGCAAGGGTTCCTTCTATCTGCGCCGCTCAGGCTCGGGCGCATCGGGGGCGGACCCCGCATGGGCGCAACCGGCCCCCTGATGAGGGGAGGCCGGCTGGCAGTTTGCCAGGCGGCCTATTCGGCAGCCATATCCGAGGCCGAGACACCCGCCACGGAGACAGGCTTCTTCATCGCATCGCGGCGGAATGGCTCGCCCAGTTCCTGATTGAGAACGACCTCAAGGAAGGTGGTCTTGTTGTCATTCATCTGGGCCTTGATCGCCTTATCAAGTTCCTGTGTCAGTTGATCCATCGAGGTGACCTGCACACCTTCCAGACCGCAGGCCTTGGCGATGTCGGCGTAACGCACGCCGAGGTTCAGCTCTGTGCCGACGAAATTGTCATCGAACCACAGCGTGGTGTTGCGCTTCTCGGCACCCCATTGGTAGTTGCGGAAGATCACCATGGTGATCGCCGGCCAGTCACCACGACCGACAGCTGTCATCTCGTTCATCGAAATGCCGAAGGCGCCATCGCCTGCAAAGCCGATCACGGGCACATCGGGGCGGCCGATCTTGGCGCCACAAATTGCCGGGAAGCCGTAGCCACAGGGGCCGAACAGACCGGGTGCGAGATATTTGCGGCCCTCGCCGAAACTTGGATAGGCGTTGCCGATCGCGCAGTTGTTGCCGATATCGGAAGAGATGATCGCATCGCTTGGCATGGCCGACTGGATCGCGCGCCAGGCCTGACGGGGCGACATGCGCTCCGGCTCGCGGTTGCGGGCCCGCTCGTTCCAGTTGGTGCCGGGATCGTCCTCTTCGTGGTCCAGCGAGGTGAGCTCCTGCGCCCAGGCCGATTTGGTCTGCGCGATCAGCGCCTTGCGTTCAGCGCGGCCCGCATCACCGGCGGTTGGCGCCAGCCTGGCCAGAATGCCCTCCGCCACCTTCTTCGCGTCACCCACGATGCCGACAGTGACTTTCTTGGTCAGACCGATCCGGTCAGGGTTGATGTCCACCTGAATGATCTTCGCGTCCTGCGGCCAGTAATCAATGCCGTAACCGGGCAGGGTGGAGAACGGGTTGAGCCGTGTGCCAAGCGCCAAGACGACATCGGCCTTGGAGATCAGCTCCATCCCCGCCTTGGAGCCGTTATAGCCCAAAGGCCCGGCATGCAGCGGGTGGTTGCCGGGGAAGGCGTCATTATGCTGGTAGCCACAGCAAACCGGGGCGTCCAGCTTCTCGGCCAGTTCGACAGAGGACGGGATCGCGCCCGCCAGAACAACGCCTGCACCGTTCAGGATCACCGGGAATTTCGCCGATGACAGCAGATCAGCCGCTTTCTGCACGGCTTCTTCTCCGCCGGAGGGACGCTCGAACTCCACCGCGACGGGCAGGTCGATATCGATGACCTGGGTCCAGAAATCGCGCGGGATGTTGATCTGGGCAGGGGCCGAGGCGCGCTTGGCCTGCAGGATGACCCGGTTCAGAACCTCTGCCACGCGCGACGGGTCGCGGACCTCTTCCTGATAGGCCACGCAATCGGCAAACAGGTTCATCTGCTCCATTTCCTGGAAGCCGCCCTGACCGATTGTTTTGTTGGCCGCTTGAGGCGTGACCAGCAAAAGCGGCGTGTGGTTCCAGTAGGCGGTTTTGACGGAGGTCACAAAATTGGTAATGCCAGGGCCGTTTTGCGCGATCATCATGGACATCTCGCCCGTGGCGCGCGTGTAGCCATCGGCCATCATGCCTGCGGTCATCTCATGCGCGCAGTCCCAGAACTTGATTCCGGCAGAGGGAAACAGATCGGAGATCGGCATCATGGCCGAGCCGATAATCCCGAACGCGTGGCGAATGCCATGCATCTGCAGAGTTTTGACGAAGGCTTCTTCGGTCGTCATCTTCATGAGGTCGCTCCCTTTGAGGTATCGAATGGACAGCCGCCCAAACTGCGCGGCGGTTGATCTGTGCGGTAAACTAGGCGTGTCACCGAGTCCATGTTAGGACCAGTGTATCGCGTCGATATGTCCAGTTATTCACAGCAAAACCCGCTGTAGTTGAAAAATTGAGACCAGCCCAGGGCGCCGGAGGGGCCGTATTCATCGCAAACATGGCCAGAATTGCCGGAAAACCGGCGATCGCGGATGATTCCCTGATATAAAAATTGAGCAATAAAGTCTCATTATTTGCCACGTAGGCAAGGCCGCCGTGCCAGCCAGCGCAGCCCCGGCTCTGAGCGGTCGGTTCTGCGGATAACGGCCCGTCCGCAACTTAGCCGCACCTCATGAGGATCGGATCGGCAACCATGCGCAAGCCTGCCGATCACGTCGCCACCGCCCCAGGGCTCCAGCTCCGCGATCACGCGCTCAGCCGGGTGATGGCCTCGGCGATCTTGGCGACGCCGGGGGAAATCTGGGCGGCGGTGATCGAGGAATAGGCCAGCCGGTAATGCTGATAGACCCGCGCATCGCCTTCGCAAAATGCAGCGCCCGGCTCGATCAGCACGGATGCGTCGCGCAACTCTGCTGCCAGTCGTGTCGTGTCCACCCCTTCGGGTGCGCGCATCCAGTAGCTCGACCCGCCAAAAGTCCCGGAGCCCGCGATGGTCAGCCCGTGATCATCCAGCGCGCGGTCCATCACGCGGCGGCGGTCATGAAACGCATTGCGCAGGCGACGGACAAGCGCATCATAATGGCCCAGCGACAGAAAATAGGCCGCGCTGCGCTGCATATGCCCCGGTGGATGGCGCAGCACGGCCGATCTAAGCGCGCGGGCTTCGCGAATGAACGGCGCGGGCCCGACCAGATATCCAAGCCGCAACCCCGGGAAGAGCGATTTCGAAAAGGAGCCGACATAGATCACCCGCCCATCCTCATCGAGCGATTTGAGCGCGGGGGAGGGCGGGCGCAGGAACGACATCTCGAACTCGTAATCATCCTCGACGATCAGGAAATCATCTTCCGCCGCGCGCTTGAGCAGGGCATGGCGCCGCTCCAGCGGCATGGTCGCGGCTGTTGGACATTGATGGCTGGGCGTGGTGAACAGCACATCTGTCTCGGGCGGGATCAGATCAGGCGGCAACCCGTCACGATCCACGGGCAACGCGATGCGGTGACAGCGCGATTGGCGCAGGATTGAGCGGATGCCGGGATAGGACGGGTCCTCATGCGCCGCCACACGCCGCTGGGTCAGCAGAACCTGCGCGGTCAGCCACAGCGCATTCTGAGCCCCGATGGTGATCAGGATTTCGTCCGGATTTGCCAGAATGCCCCGGCGCGGCAAGGTGTTGCGCGCGACAAATTCCATCAATTGCGGGTCGTCTCGGTCAACCTGATCGGCCGTCAGGCTGTCAAAATCGCGCTGGCCAAGCGCGCGGACAGCGCAGAGCCGCCAGTTTTGATGGTCAAACAGCTTGGGATCAACCTGACCATAGATGAACGGATATTTGTAGCTGCGCCAATTGACCGGTTTTTCGATCTGCAGCGAGCCTGAGAACCGCGTGCCAATGGCGCGAGACCAATCTACCTTATCGCCCGAAAAGCTCTGGCTGATCTGGGGCGGCTCCGGCGCATTGTCCGACACGAAATAGCCCGACCGCCCGGCGGATGTCAGGTAGTCATCGGCCATGAGCTCGTTATAGGCCAGCGTCACGGTGATGCGGCTGACACCCAGATGCGTGGCCAGTTTGCGCGACGAGGGCAGTTTCTCGCCCGGGCGAAACCGCCCCGACAGGATACCGCCTGCGACCATCTGCTGAATCTGTTGCTGCAATGTCCCCTCGAAAGCGGGGTCGAGGAAGAATGTCTCGACGGCGATTGACATGATTTGGCCTTATGCGGTTGAAGAATTGGCCCTACCACAGATCGCACCTTCTGGGGAAGGGCTGCGCGCGGGGGCTTGATGTGTCTTCCTCCGCTGCCATAGTGGCCATCACGCAAACCCATCTGCGGGAACCTTCCGGCGCCCATGTGAATTAGTTACCCGCAAGGATCAGAAACCTGCCATAGTTTGACATTCGGGCTATGCGCGGTTTCTTCTGTTGTGCAGAGGGGCGCGCCTTGGGGTGTCTTGGTGATGGAGGGCGGATGAGTAGCGCAGATCGCGAACGGGTCACGCCACCGGGCGTGCCGGCTTTTCTGACGACAGACGATATCAACGCGTTGAACGCCGGGACCCATCCGGCGCCCTTCGACGTGCTGGGCCCGCATAAAAGCGATAACAGACGCTGGATCGTCACATTCCAACCCGGCGCCGCAGAGGTCACAGCGACGGTTGCGGGCAAGACAACCGTGCTGCCACGCGTTGGCGGCGACGTCTTCGCCGCGCGCGTCCCGGGCAAGACCTATACGCTGACCATGCGCTATGGCGATGGGTCGGAATACACGACGCCTGACCCGTTTGCCTTCGATCCGATCCTGACGGATTTTGACAAATACCTGCTGGGCGAAGGCACGCATAAGCAGCTCTGGCGGGTGTTGGGCGCGCATGTGACCACGCAACAAAAGATCGCCGGGGTGCATTTCGCGGTCTGGGCGCCCAATGCGCGTCGGGTCAGTGTCGTGGGAGATTTCAACCTGTGGGACGGGCGCAGACATCCGATGCGGCAAGCGGGCGAGACCGGCGTATGGGAGATCTTCCTGCCCGGCATCGCGGAAGGCGCGCTCTATAAATATGAGGTGCTCGGCGCTGATGGCACGCTGCGCGTCAAGGCCGACCCGGTCGGTTTCGGCTCGCAACACCCGCCCGAGCAGGCCTCGATTGTGCGGGATCTGTCGGGCTATGGCTGGAAGGATGGCGCCTGGATGAAGCGTCGCGCGAAACAGTCGGATCGCGCCAGCCCGATCTCGATCTATGAGGTGCATCTGGGCTCCTGGCGGCGGCGCTATGATGAGGGCGGCAGGCCGCTGAGCTACAGGGAACTGGCCCGAGATCTGATCCCTTACGTCAAATTCATGGGCTTCACCCACATAGAGCTTTTGCCCGTCTCCGAATTTCCCTTTGATGGCTCCTGGGGCTACCAGCCTGTCGGGCTTTTTGCGCCGACGATCCGGTTTGGCCCACCCCATGAGTTCCGCGATCTCATTGAAGCCGCCCATGCCGAGGGCATTGGCGTGTTGCTCGACTGGGTGCCCGGCCATTTCCCCACCGATGCGCACGGTCTGGCCCGGTTCGACGGGACCGCGCTTTATGAACATGCCGACCCGCGCGAGGGATTTCATCAAGACTGGAACACCCTGATCTATAATTACGGGCGCACCGAGGTGAAAAATTACCTCGTCTCCAACGCGCTTTACTGGATGGAGGAATATCATCTCGACGGTCTGCGCGTCGATGCCGTGGCTTCGATGCTGTATCGCGACTACTCGCGCGAGGATGGACAATGGGTCCCCAACAAGGATGGCGGGCGGGAGAATTACGAGGCAATCGCCTTCCTGCAGGAGATGAACACGGCCGTCTATGGCGCCGATCCCAGCGTGATGACAGCGGCAGAGGAAAGCACCTCCTTCCCGCAGGTCTCCCAGCCCGTGCATACCGGCGGACTGGGCTTTGGCTATAAATGGAACATGGGCTGGATGAACGACACGCTGCGTTACATGGAAAAAGACCCGATCTACCGCCAGCATGATCACCACCTGATGACCTTCCCCATCGACTGGGCCTTTACCGAGAATTTCATCCTGCCGATCAGCCATGATGAGGTCGTGCATGGCAAAGGCTCCATGATCTCCAAGATGCCCGGCAATGACTGGGAGAAATTCGCCAATCTGCGGGCCTATTACGCTTTCATGTGGACCCAGCCCGGCAAGAAGCTGTTATTCATGGGCTGCGAATTCGCCCAGCCCGAGGAATGGAGCCATAATGCAGAGCTCAACTGGGGCGCTGCGGACCAGCCCGCCAATAAAGGCGTGCGCGATCTGATCCGCGATCTCAACGCGCTGTACCGCGAGACCCCGGCGCTGCATGTGAAGGATTGCATGCCGGACGGGTTCTCATGGCTCAGCAATGACCCGTCGCAATCTATCACCGCCTATGCGCGCTACGGCAATCCGGGCGACGCGCCGGTTGTCGTGATCTGCAACTTCACTCCGGTGGAACGGACGGGCTTCAGGCTCGGGGTGCCAGCCGCCGGCTTCTGGGAGGAAGTCCAGAACACGGATGCGCAGGCTTATGGTGGTGGCAATCGTGGTAATTTGGGCGGCACGGATGCCGTGGCAGAGGCCCGGGACGGTCATGACAACAGCGTGGTGCTGACCCTGCCGCCGCTCTCAAGCATTGTGCTGCGCGTGCGTCAGCCCGGTTAACCAAAAACAAGGAGGAGGAGAAATCATGCCGACCAAGCGCCTTACCCAAAGGTCGATGGTGTTCGTGCTCGCCGGGGGACGGGGAAGCCGCCTCAAGGAATTGACCGACCGCCGCGTGAAACCCGCCGTGCCCTTCGGCGGCAAAGCGCGGATTATCGACTTCGCCCTGTCCAATGCGATGAATTCCGGCATCCGCAAAATGGCGATCGCGACGCAATATAAAGCCCACAGCCTGATCCGGCATGTCCAGCGGGGCTGGAATTTCTTCGGGGCAGAGCGCAACGAATTTCTCGACGTGCTCCCCGCCTCGCAGCGCGGTGGGACGGAAAGCTGGTATAAAGGCACCGCCGATGCGGTCACCCAGAACATTGATATCGTGGACAGCTACGGCGTTGATTACGTCGTCATTCTGGCAGGTGATCACATCTACAAGATGGATTACGAGCTTATGCTGCGCCAGCATGTCGAGACCAAGGCCGATGTTACTGTGGGCTGCCTGACCGTGCCGCGCATGGAGGCCACGGCCTTCGGCGTTATGGATACCGACAAGCAGGGCCAGATCACCAGTTTTCTGGAGAAACCCGCCGATCCGCCGGGGATGCCGGATGATCCCGACAAGGCGCTCGCCTCGATGGGGATCTATGTGTTCGACTGGAAATTCCTGCGTGATCTGCTGCGCAAGGACGCTGAAAACCCCGACTCGAGCAATGATTTCGGCAATGATCTGATCCCGCAGATCGTCCGGAACGGCAAGGCCATGGCACATCGCTTCGATGAAAGCTGCGTGCGCCAGCGGGGCGCTCCGGCCTATTGGAAGGATGTGGGCACGGTGGACGCCTTCTGGCAGGCCCATATTGATCTGACCAACTTCACGCCAGAGCTTGATCTTTGGGATCGCGACTGGCCGATCTGGACCTATAACGAGGCGACGCCGCCCGCAAAATTCATTCATGACGAGCGGGACCGTCGCGGCATGGCGATCTCCTCCATGGTGTCGGGGGGCTGCATCATCTCCGGCACGGAGGTGCGCAATTCCGTGCTGTTTTCCAACGTGCACACCAATTCCTACGCCGTCCTTGATCATGCGGTGCTGCTGCCCAACGTGATCATCCACCGCTCGGCCCGGCTGCGGCAGGTGGTGATTGACAAGGGCGTTGTCATCCCCGAAGGCCTCGTCGCGGGTGAGGACCCGGCGGAGGATGCAAAATTCTTCCGCGTGACCGAACGCGGCACCACGCTGATCACGCAGGATATGTTGGATAAGAGAGCCGCCACCCTGTAAGCGACGCCATAACGCCGCGACCACAAGGCCGAACTGATGAGCCCAGAGCGATAAGCCCCCAACGATGAAGCCACAACGATGAACGAAGTCCTTTTTGTTGTCTCCGAATGCGCTCCGCTGATCAAGACCGGCGGGTTGGCCGATGTCGCAGGCGCGCTGCCCGCCGCACTGGCCGCGCAGGGCGACCGGGTGCGCGTTCTTTTGCCGGGATATCGCGCTATTCTGGGCAAGCTGGGCAAAACCAGGACGCTGGAAAGCTACGACGCGCTGTTCGGGGGGTCTGCAAGGCTGCGCGCCTGCACGCTCGAAGAGCTCGACCTGCTGATCCTCGATGCCCCGCATCTCTATGACCGCGATGGCGGGATCTATGCCGATGCGACGGGTCAGGACTGGCCCGACAACCCCGAACGCTTCGCGGCGCTGTCTTATGCTGCGGCCATGATCGCCAAGGAAGGCGCGGGCAAATGGCGCCCTGACATCGTGCATGGCCATGACTGGCAGGCCGGGTTCACCCCGGAATATATGCGCGCGCTGGGGGCCGAGCTGCCCTTCATCTTCACGATCCACAATATCGCCTTTCACGGCAATACCGGGGCAGACAGGTTGAAATCGCTGCGCCTTGACCCCGCCCGGTTTACTGCCGATCACTTTGAATTCTGGGGCCAGATATCAGCGCTCAAGGCCGCGCTTGCGGCAGCCGACAAGATCACCACGGTCTCGCAAACCTATGCCCGCGAGCTTCTGACACCCCAGTTCGGCATCGGCATGGATGGCATCCTGCGGGCCCGGAAATCCGACCTGTCAGGCATCGTCAACGGGATTGATGAGGGGATATGGAACCCCGCCACCGACACAAGCATCGCGCCCTACAAGACGCCCTCCGGCAAGGCCGCCAATAAACGCGCCCTGCAAAAGCGCTTCGGGCTCGGCAAATCCGACGGACCGCTCTGTGTGCTGGTCTCGCGCCTGACTGAGCAAAAGGGGATAGACCTGCTGATCGAGGCACTGCCGGCCCTTCTCGACCGGGGCGGGCAATTGGCGCTTCTGGGCTCAGGCGCACCAGAGCTGGAAGTGGCCGTGCTGGAAGCCGCAGCACGACATCCCGGCATCGCCGTGACAATCGGCTATGACGAGCAGCTGTCGCATCAGATGATTGCCGGGGGCGATGCGATCCTTGTGCCCTCGCGGTTTGAGCCTTGCGGGCTGACGCAGCTCTACGGTCTGCGCTACGGCGCACTGCCTCTCGTCGCGCTGACGGGCGGGCTGGCCGATACGGTGATCCATGCCTCGCCCGCAGCCATTTCGGCAGGCGTGGCCACCGGCGTGCAGTTCCATCCGATCACCGCGCAGGCTTTGGGCGACGCGCTGGGGACGTTGTGTGATCTCTACGCCCAGCCCGCCATCTGGAAGAAGATGCAGCGCAACGCGATGAAGCAACAGGTGGGCTGGGACAGCTCGGCCGCGCAATATCACGACATCTATGCGTCCCTGACGGCTCCGCGCCCGTGAGCCTCGTGCGGGGACATATAAAGGCCGGCCGCCCCTATCCGCTTGGCGCGACGCTTGACGAGGGCGGGGTGAATTTCGCCGTATTCTCGAAACATGCCACCAGGGTAATGCTTTGCCTGTGCGATGAGACCGGCGCGGAGAGCGAGATCATCCCGCTGCCCGAACGCGAGGGCCATGTCTGGCATGGCTATCTGCCTGGGCTCAAGGCAGGTCAGCAATACGGTCTGCGCATCGACGGGCCCTACGCGCCGCGCGACGGGCACCGGTTCAACCCCCATAAGTTCCTGATCGATCCTTATGCAAAACGGCTGACGGGCCATCCGGTTTGGGATGACGCGCTGTTTGGCTACCGGACGGGTCACAAGGACAAGGATCTGAGCTTCTCGAAAGCCGACAGCGCACCTTTCATGCCGCGCAGCATCGTGACCGATACAAGCTTTGCCTGGCAGGACGAAGACCGCCCCCGGCATGCGCTGGAGAACTCGGTGATCTATGAGGCGCATGTGAAAGGCATGACCGCCGGGCGCCGCGATCTGGCCCATCCCGGCACCTATCTGGCCATGGCCGCCGATCCCATTCTGGACCATCTCAACCGGCTGGGCGTGACGGCGGTGGAATTGCTGCCGGTACAGGCCTTTCTCAATGAGAAATTCCTGCTGGAGCGGGGGCTCACCAATTACTGGGGCTACATGACCTACGGCTTCTTCGCCCCTGATCCGCGCTATATGCAAGGCGCCGATATCGCCGAGTTCCAGCAGATGGTGCAGCGCTTCCACAAGGCGGGCATCGAGGTGATCCTCGACGTGGTCTATAACCACACCGCCGAGGGCAGCCAGATGGGCCCCACACTGATGTTCCGGGGGCTCGACAATGCAAGCTATTACCGGCTGGCCGACGACAATCGCTTCTATATCGACGATTCCGGCTGCGGCAACACGCTCGATTTCGAAAACCCCGCTGTGATCCGGCTTGTCATGGACAGCCTGCGCTATTGGGTGGAGGTCATGCATGTCGACGGGTTCCGGTTTGACCTGTGCTCCACCCTTGGCCGCACGCGCCACGGGTTTGAACGCGACGGGCCGTTTTTCCGCGCCATCGGTCAGGACCCGGTTCTGGGCCGCGTGAAACTGATCGCCGAGCCCTGGGATATCGGTCCGGGCGGCTATCAGCTTGGGGCCTATCCCGCGCCCTTTGCCGAATGGAACGACAAGTTCCGCGATGACACGCGCGCCTTCTGGCGGGGCGATGATAGCAAGGTAGCCCCCATGGCTGCGCGTCTTGTAGGCTCTGCCGAGTTCTTTGACCATGACGGGCGCATGGCGACCTCGTCGCTCAACTTTGTCACTGCCCATGACGGCTTCACGCTGCAAGACACGGTCAGCTATCGCACCAAACACAACCTCGCCAATGGCGAGGATAACCGCGATGGCCATTCCAACAACTATTCCGATAATATGGGCGTCGAAGGCCCCAGTGA
>CAYGUB010000012.1:14620-23537 GCA_964352845.1 uncultured Rhodobacterales bacterium
GGCAATAACAACGCCTATTGTCAGGACAATGAGATCGGCTGGGTCAACTGGCCCGCGCAAGACGACCCGTTCTTCACCTTTTGCGAGCAGGCAATCGCCTTTCGCCGCATGCACCCGCTGCTGCGGCAGCGCAGGTTCTTGCATTCGCGCAGACGGGCCGTCGATGGTGAGCCCGATCTGTTCTGGCGCCGGGCCAATGGCCAGCCGATGCGGCAGGCCGATTGGGACAACCCGAGACTTGATATCATCGTGGCCGAGATGCGTATGGCGTCCGGCTCGCCGGAATATATCCAGCGCGAAGGCGCGCTTCTGGTCGTACTGAACCGCGGTGCCGCAACCGAGATCACGCCGCCCGCCCTGCCCGATGGCGACAGGTGGGTGCGGCGCTTCGATACAAGTCAGGACGATGCGATCAAGGTGACCGAAGGGATGCAGGTCGCGCAGGATTGCGTCGTGGTGTTCTCGCATGAGGGCGCGAATTGAGGCTGGCCGGGAGGGGCCGGCGCATAAAAAGGGGGAGGATGACCATGCCAATGCAAACAGTACGCACAGAGCCTATAGACGGACAAAAGCCCGGCACCAGTGGGCTGCGCAAGAAGACAGCCGTGTTCAGGCGGCCGCATTACCTTGAGAACTACGTGCAGGCGATCTTTGACGGGATCGGCGGGGTCGAGGGGGCGGTGCTCGTGGTCGGCGGTGATGGGCGCTACTTCAACGATGACGCGATCCAGATCATCCTGCGCATGGCCGCAGCCAATGGCGTAGCGCGCTGCATTGTGGGGCAGGGGGGTGTTCTGTCGACCCCCGCCGTCTCCAACCTGATCCGCAAGCGCAAGGCAGGTGGCGGGCTGATCCTGTCAGCCAGCCACAACCCCGGCGGGCCGGATGCCGATTTCGGGCTGAAATATAACGGCCCCAATGGCGGACCCGCAACAGAAGCCGTCACCGACCGGATTTTTGAGCGCACCAAGACGATCGATTGCTACAAGATCACCGCCTCGGGCGGGATTGATATCGACACGCTTGGCCTGCGAAACCATCAGGGGATGGAGGTCGAGATCATTGATCCGGTGCACGATTACGCAGCCCTGATGGAAGAGCTGTTTGATTTCGACGCCATCGCCAGGCTGTTTGCCTCGGGCTTCACGATGCGCTTTGACGCCATGCATGCCGTGACCGGGCCTTACGCCCGCGCAATTCTCGAAGACCGGCTGGGTGCGGCCCCCGGCACAGTGGTCAATGGCACGCCCAGCCCCGATTTCGGCGGCGGTCATCCCGATCCCAACCCGATCTGGGCCAAGGCCCTGATGGATGAGATGTACGCAGCCAATGCGCCCGATTTCGGCGCGGCGTCCGACGGCGATGGCGACCGCAACATGATCGTCGGGCGCGGCTGTTATGTCACGCCGTCAGACAGCCTCGCGCTGCTCACCGCCAAGGCGCATCTGGCGCCCGCCTACAAGGCCGGGCTTGCCGGTGTCGCGCGCTCCATGCCCACCTCGCGGGCGGTGGACCGGGTGGCCGAAGCGCTCGGCATTGGCTGTTATGAGACACCCACCGGCTGGAAATTCTTCGGCAATCTGCTCGATGCGGGCAAGGTGACGCTATGCGGAGAGGAAAGCGCAGGCACAGGCTCTGATCATGTGCGCGAGAAAGACGGGCTTTGGGCCGTCCTGTTATGGCTCAACATTCTGGCCGTCAGCAAAAACTCCGTGGCCGATCTGCTGGCAGAGCTTTGGTCCACCCATGGCCGCTGCTATTACACCCGGCACGACTTTGAGGATGTGGACAGCGACAAAGCCAATGCGATGATGGACGGGCTGCGCGCCCGCCTGCCCGGGCTTGCCGGCACGCAGGTAGAGGGGCTGGAGGTCGCAATGGCCGATGAATTTGCCTATGACGATCCCGTGGACGGCTCGCACGCCTCTGCGCAGGGCATCCGTCTGGCCTTCACCAATGGCGCCCGCGCTGTGTTCCGCCTGTCGGGAACGGGGACGCAAGGGGCTACGATCCGGCTCTATCTCGAACAGCTTGAGACAGCGCCGGATGCCTTGCACAACCCGCCCGAACAGGCGCTGGCCTCTGTCACGGCCGCAGCGCTGGCTATCTCGGACCTCAAGGCGATCACAGGGCGCGCCGCACCGGACGTGATCGCGTGAGATCACTGTGGTGCGCGGATTATGGCGTCTGACGACATATAGCGTCTGACGAAATACCTGAAACATCACGCATCACGTAATGCACCCGAAATCTCCGATTTCAGGCAGTGTTGCGTGATCGAGGCTTTTCGGATGACGAATTAATCCGGTTTTGGCCTTTTTAATTCCAAAATGATATGGCACCTCCCATCGACTATGGGCCGGGTGCAGATGATCGCGCCGATGAGAGACAAGGAACCCGAGTGAATGAATGTCATGAGTGATCTCTCCGCTGATACGCTGCGCAGCCGTATCGAACAGCATCTGACATATACGCTGGGCAAGGATAAGCCCAGTGCCAGCCTCTATGACTGGCGCATGGCCACCAGCTTTGCGATCCGCGACATCCTGATCGCGCCATGGTTCGAGGCCACGCGCAAGACCTATCAGGCGAAGGGCAAGCGGGTCTATTATCTGTCGATGGAGTTCCTGATCGGCCGCATCCTCGAGGATGCGATGGTCAATCTGGGCCTGCGCGAAACGGTGGGGGAGGTGCTTGAGGCCGAAGGAATCTCGCTTCAGGCGCTGATCGAGGATGAACCGGATGCAGCGCTTGGCAATGGCGGGCTGGGGCGTCTGGCGGCCTGTTTTCTCGAAAGCCTGTCGACACTGGCCTGTCCGGCCTATGGCTACGGTATCCGCTATGAGCATGGGCTGTTTCGCCAGAAATTCGAAGGCGGGCGGCAGATTGAACATCCCGAAGACTGGCTGAACCAGCCCCACCCTTGGGAATTTGAACGCCCCGAGGCGCGCTATACGATCCCCTTCAAGGGCCATGTCCAGACCGAGGGCGGCAAATCCGTCTGGCACCCGTCGGAGACGGTTTATGCCCGCGCCTACGACATGCCGGTAATAGGCTGGCAGGGCAACTGGGCCAACACGCTGCGCCTGTGGGGCGCGCAGCCGACAGAGCTGTTCAATCTTGAGCGCTTCAATTCCGGCGATCACACCGCCGCCGCCGCGCCCGAGGCGCTGGCCCGCACCCTGTCGCGCGTGCTCTACCCCGACGATACGACCGATAGCGGCAAGGAATTGCGCCTCAAGCAGGAATTCTTCCTCACCTCCGCCGCGCTGCAGGACATCCTGCGCCGGTTCCTCGCCGAATATGACGATTTCGCGCTTCTGCCCGAGAAAGTCGCGATCCAGATGAACGACACGCATCCCGCACTTGCCGGGCCAGAGCTCATCCGCCTTCTGATCGACGAACACGGGCTGGACTGGGACCGCGCCAGGCACATCGCGCAGGGCTGTCTGAACTACACAAACCACACCTTGCTGCCCGAAGCGCTGGAGGCCTGGTCCACCTGGCAAATGGGCCGCGTGTTGCCGCGCCATATGCAGATTATCGAACGTATCGACGCAGAGCATCAGGCAGATACCGGCTGCGCGCCCGATCTTGCAATCGTTCATCACGACAAGGTCCATATGGGCACGCTCGCCTTTGTCATGGCAAGCCACGTGAATGGCGTCTCGGCGCTTCACACCGGGCTGATGAAAAAGACGGTCTTTGCCGGGCTGAACGCGATCTATCCGGGCCGCATCCTCAACCAGACCAATGGCGTGACGCCCCGGCGCTGGCTGCGGCTGGCCAACCCGGCCTTGTCGCAGGTGCTCACCGACACAATCGGCCCCGGCTGGGAAAGCGATCTTGACCGCTTGCGCGAACTGGCGGCCCATGCCGATGATCCGGCCACGCGTGATGCCATCGCCTCTGCCAAGCGGGCCAACAAGGTCGCGCTGTCCAACTGGTCGGCGCAGCATCTGGGCGTGAGCCTCGATCCCGATGCAATGTTCGACGTCCAGATCAAGCGCATCCACGAATATAAGCGCCAGTTGATGAACCTGTTTGAAACCGTCGCCCGCTGGCAGGCCATCCGCGCCAATCCGCAAGGCAACTGGACCCCGCGCGTCAAGATATTCGGGGGCAAGGCCGCGCCCGGGTACTTCTTCGCCAAAGAGATCATCCGCCTGATCAATGATGTCGCCCATGTGATCAATAACGACCCGGTCACCGGCGATCTGCTGAAGGTGATCTACCCGCAGAATTACAACGTCTCCATGGCCGAACGCCTGATCCCGGCCGCTGATCTGTCAGAGCAGATCTCGACCGCCGGCAAAGAGGCCTCCGGCACCGGCAATATGAAATTCAGCATGAACGGCGCGTTGACCATCGGCACGCTGGACGGGGCCAATGTCGAGATCCGCGAACAGGTGGGCGCGCAGAACTTCTTTCTGTTCGGGATGAGCGTTGATGAGGCGCAGGCCCGCTATCAGATCGAAGACCATGCGCGTCAGGCGATCCTGGCCAGTGACAGTTTGCGTGATGTCTTGCAAATGATCGCGGAGGGCCGCTTCAGCCCGGGCGATACCGACCGCTATAACGGGCTGGTCGGGGCGACATGGAACCATGACCCGTTCCTCGTGGCTTCCGATTTTGACAGCTACCGCGCCTCGCAGGGTGAGGTGGATGCAGCCTTCGGTGATCCCGACCACTGGACCCGGCTGGCCCTGCACAATATCGCGGGCGCGGGCGCATTTTCGTCAGACCGCACGATCGCGGGCTATATGTCGGACATCTGGAACGCCAAGAGCCTCGGCGACAGCGTTTCGAGCTAAGATTGGATCGCGTCTTCGCTGCCTCTCCTTTCGGTCGAACGCGAAAAGCGATGCATGACGTGTAAAGGCGAAACGCTTTAGCTGGGCGCCAAGGCGAAATCCTCACCGATGGCGAGATAGGCAAACCCGTTTCCGTCCAGGCGCAGCATACCATCGCTCAGCTCGGCCAGACCCGCGCAGGACATCTCGGCCGTTCCGCTGATGCGAAAGCTCTGCACCTCGGTGGACAGGTTGAAGAGGCAGGCAAGGCGCTCCCCCTCCGCGCTGCGCGTGAAAGCCAGCACAGGCTCGGACACGGGCAGAAACGCCGTCTTGCCCCGGCTTAATGCAGGGCTGGCTTTCCGGCGCGCGATCATCTGCCGGTAGAAGCTCAGAATACTGTCCGCACCGGCTTGTTGATCGACCGCCTTTGCGGCTTGCGGCGGCTTGACCGGCAACCACGGCTTGCCTGTGGAGAAGCCCGCATTGGGGGCATCCTTCTCCCAGACCATTGGCGTCCGGCAGCCATCGCGCCCCTTGACCGCAGGCCAGAAGCGGATCGCGGGCGGGTCTGTCAGCTCTTCGAAGACCAGTTCGGTTTCTGTCTGGCCAAGCTCTTCGCCCTGATAAATCCCGATCGTGCCTTCAAACGCCATCAGCATCGCGCAGGTCATCCGCGCCATCGCGTCCTCACTAACCGCATATTCTGCCCAGCGGCTGACGTGTCGCGGCACGTCATGATTGCTGAAGGACCAATAGGGATGCCCGTCCGGCGCACCGCGCTGAAAACCTTCGATGCAGCTTTGGAAATGCTCCGCGGTGAAATCCGGGCCCAGCATGGCAAAGCTGTAGGCCATATGCAGCCGGTTCGTCCCGGCGGTATATTTGCCCATGATATCGATAGATTTATGCCCCATCTCCCCCACTTCGCCGACCATCATGATGTCATCATATTGATCCGTCAGCGCCCGCAGCCGCTCCAGAAAGGCGAGGTTTTCGGGCCGGGTCTTGTTGTAGATATTGTCCTGCATCCCGTAAAGATCGGTCGCCATCACCTGCGGTCGGGTCTGCGCGGGCGGGTTGGATCGCAGCTTCTGGTCGTGGAAATAGTAATTGACCGTGTCCAGCCGAAACCCGTCAAGCCCCCGGTCCAGCCAGAAACGGCAGGTCTCCAGAATCGCATCGACCACATCGGGGTTGTGGAAATTCAGATCAGGCTGGGAGGCGAGGAAGTTGTGCAGGTAATATTGCCCGCGCTGGGGATCGAATTCCCAGGCCGGGCCGCCGAAATGACTGTGCCAGTTGGTCGGCGGTGAGCCATCGGGCAGCGGATCGGCCCAGACATACCAGTCAGCCTTCGCGTTGTCGCGGCTCAGGCGGGACTGTCTGAACCACTCATGCTGGTCAGAGCTATGCGACAGGACCTGATCGACGATCACTTTCAGCCCCTTGGCATGGGCGGTCTCGATCAGCCGGTCAAAGGCCTCCAGATCGCCGAAAAGCGGATCGACCGCGCGGTAATCGGAGACGTCGTAGCCCATATCCGCCTGCGGAGAGGCAAATATCGGCGACAGCCAGATGCAATCAACGCCCAGACCCGCCACATGGTCGAGCCGCCGGGTGATGCCATCCAGATCACCGACCCCGTTGCCCGTATCGTCCTGATAGGACCGCGGGTAGATCTGATAGATCACCGCGCTTCGCCACCATTCCTGCATCAAGATCACCCTTCCCCAGATCGGCCCAGCAATGGACCCGCATCGGCACGACCCCTCATCCAGGGCGGGCGCAATGTCAATAAGCCGCAATGACGCCTTGTTGCGGCGATGTCACCACCGCCGCGCAGCCAGACCCGGGGCTAGCCGATCACACGGGTAAGCGCCTGATCGACCGCATCGGTGATATGGTTGATATCGTCTTTCGTGGCGATCAGCGCGGGCGAGAAGCACAACGTGTTGTTAAACCCGGTGATCGAGCGGTTGGTCGCGCCCACGATCACACCCTGCTTCATGCAATCGCCCACAACGGCCTGCACCATCTTTTCGTCAAGCGGCTCTTTCGTGTCGCGATCAGCGACCAGTTCCGCGCCGCAAAACAGGCCCTTGCCGCGCACATCGCCAATGACGCGATGCTTGTCCATCAGCGCGCCCAGATTATCCATCAGATGCGCCCCCATCGCCAAAGTGTTGTCCAGCAGGTTCTCATCCTCGATGATCCGCATATTCTCCAGCGCCGCAGCAGGACCGGCCGTGCAGCCCCCGAATGTGGAGATGTCGCGGAAATAGTTCAGCACATCCGAGCTGTCGTCGCGGAACATGTCAAACACCTCATTGGTGGTCACACAGCACGAAATCGCCGCATAGCCCGAGGCCACGCCCTTGGCCATGGTTACGAAATCGGGCTTCACGCCGTAATTCTGATAGCCAAACCAGGTGCCGGTCCGACCGACGCCGCAGACGACCTCATCAATATGCAGGAAGATGTCATATTTGGTGCAGATCTCCTGCACGCGCTCCCAATAGCCCTCGGGCGGCGTGATGACGCCGCCACCGGCTGTCACAGGCTCCAGACACAGACCGATCACCGTATCGGCGCCTTCGCGCAGGATGACCTCTTCGATGGCATTGGCCGCCCGCACGCCGTAGCCCTCGTCGCAGGCACCGTATTGGTTGCGATATTCAAGGCAATGGGGCACCGAGACGAAACCGGGCGTATAGGGCCCGTATTGATCGCCCCGCTCGTTCTGGCCACCGGCGGACAGGGTGGTGATTGTCGTGCCGTGGTAATCGCGCTCCCGGAACAGGATCTTGTGCTTCTTGCCGCCATATTTCTTATGCGCGATCTGACGCATCATCTTGAAGGCTTTCTCATTCGCCTCAGAGCCCGAATTGGCATAGAACACCCTGTCGAGCCCCGGCATCTTGGTGATCAGCTTTTCCGAAAACAGCGCCGCCGGAACAGAGCCCAGCGTGCCGCCGAAGAAATTCATCTTCACCAGCTGGTCGCGCACCGCATTGGCAATGCTCTCGCGGCCATAGCCGACATTGACCGTCCAGACACCGCCCGAGACGGCATCGACATGCTCCTTGCCATGCTGATCCCACAGCCGGAGCCCCTTGCCCTCGACGATGATACGCGGGTCCGTGCGGCCTTCCGCGGCCATATAGGGCGCGTGCTGGCTAAGATGGTGCCAGACATGGGCGCGGTCGGCCTCGACAACGCCGGAAAGATCATTGCTTTGAAGTGTGCCGTCCATGGTACAGGTCTCCCGGAAAAAATGCTGTTGATACGCCAGATGCGGGCCGTCGAATCTGTCAGGTATGACGTAATATACCGCATTTCATTGCTGCACCCATGCACAGAGCGCCGATAGGGCCAGAATTTCGCGACATATATAGCCACTTCGCTCCGCAGACCCGCCCGCACAGATTACCCCGGCGCATAAATATCGTGCATTCGCAGACAGATGGCCCGTTTTACGGCATCGCAGCGGCCTGAGCGCTTTAGGCAAGGCCGATCAGACATGATCATTGACAGCTGCGTCAATCTTTTCTCCTCTTCACCCCGAGAGGTGCCGACACGCAAGAGATGCGCGGTCAAATCGGTTGAGAACACCATAATGGTGTTGGAATAATCGCTGCGGCTGTGTTTTGGTGCTTGCGACCCGGCTTGCTGCATGTACCTCAACAGACCGGTACACATAAAAATGACGACTGTTCAACTTGGGAGATAAACAATGAAACTGACAATGAAACTGATGGGCGCTGTTGCAAGCGTGGCGATGCTGGCAGGTGTGCAATCTGCAAGCGCGGCTGGCCATGGTGAGATCACTGTTGCCTACTTCCTCGAATGGCCCATGCCGTTCCTCGCTGCAAAAGCCGCAGGCACTTATGACGAAGCGCTGGGCGTGAAAGTCAACTGGCGCGCCTTTGAAACCGGCACCGCGATGTCCGCTGCGATGGCATCTGGCGATGTCCAGATTTCCGTCAGCCAGGGCCTGCCACCTTTCGTGGTTGCCGCCTCCGCCGGCCAGGACATCCAGGTTGTTGACGTGGCGGTCAGCTACTCTGACAATGACAATTGCGTGGTCTCCTCCAATCTGGAGATCGACAAGGAAACCGCGT
>CAYGUB010000013.1:0-515 GCA_964352845.1 uncultured Rhodobacterales bacterium
GTTCAGACCGTCCTTGCCGTCAACGCCGTCACGACCATCGGCACCGGGATCGCCCTTGTCGCCTTTTGGACCCTGAGCGCCATCTTTGCCGTCGGCACCATCAGCACCACGGTCGCCTTTTGGCCCCTGAGCGCCGTCTTTTCCGTCAGCACCGCGGTCGGTTTTCGCCAGCTCGTCGGCCGTCACATTGCCATCGCCATTGATGTCTGCGTCGGGACGCAATGATGTACGAAGCTCATCATTTGAGATTTTGCCATCATTGTTGGTGTCGGCGTCGGCCTGAGTACCGTCTTTGCCGTCACGTCCAGCTGCACCGGTATCGCCCTTGTCGCCTTTTGCACCCTGAGCGCCGGTGTCACCCTTGTCGCCCTTTGGACCTTGAGCGCCGGTGTCACCTTTTTCGCCCTGGACACCCTGCTCGCCCTGAGGGCCCTGTGCTCCGGTGTCACCTTTCGCGCCTGTGTCGCCTTTTGGACCCTGAGCGCCAGTGTCACCTTTTGCGCCGGTCTCACCCT
>CAYGUB010000013.1:615-23479 GCA_964352845.1 uncultured Rhodobacterales bacterium
GTGGACCACGTGCGCCGGTGTCACCTTTTGGACCTTGAGCGCCAGTGTCACCTTTTTCGCCTTGCGGACCTTGTGCTCCGGTATCGCCTTTCGCGCCAGTGTCACCTTTCGCGCCGGTCTCACCCTGTGGACCACGTGCGCCGGTGTCACCTTTTGGACCTTGAGCGCCAGTGTCACCTTTCGCGCCGGTCTCACCTTGTGGACCTTGTGGACCTTGTGGACCTTCTGGGCCAGTTCTACCTTTTGGTCCCCGAGCACCATCTTCACCCTGCGGACCTTGTGGACCCTGCAAGCCAGGGTCACCTTTGTCGCCTTTTGGACCTTCTGGACCCTGCGGACCCTGCAAGCCAGGGTTACCTTTGTCGCCTTTTGGACCTTCTGGACCTTGTGGACCTTGTGGACCTTCAGGGCCTTGTGGGCCTTCGGGGCCAGTTCTACCTTTTGGTCCCCGAGCACCATCTTCACCCTGTGGACCCTGTGGACCCTGTGGACCCTGTGGACCAGTATCTCCTTTGATGGACTTGTCCATCCGAGCCATCTTGTCCGCATCGCCCATGCCGCCGTTGTCGCTCCGCCGCGCCGGCTTTGAACCTGTCTCCTTGCTGGAGTCAGTGTTCTTCAGGGTATCTTCAAACTTTTTGCCGCCAGCATCCGCCTTGTCGGCTTGGTCGATGGTTTGTGCACCGCCAGTGTTGTTTACGTTTTGAACTGTCATGTCGCGTTCTCGCTCCCTTATAAAAACCCTACCCGCCCAACACGGATATTCCACGAGAACGTTAACCAACATGAGCCGGAGTGCACCGTACGTTGAAATGCGGGAAACCGCGCGGGTACTACGTAGTTTTGTACGTAGTCACGACAAGCACCGGTTTCAGGAGAAGAGGACCTTCATCGCGCGGGCAAGGTGCAGGAAGATCTCTTCCTCGATACCTGATCCCAACTCGGTCTTCATGCAACTCTCTACAATCGTTACATTTTCCATCTCTGGAAAGCCGTTGTCGCGAACCTTTTTCCTCAGCGTTTTCGCCCCCTCGCCTCTGGCCTTGGCGGCCACGCGCGGTACGGGTGCATGTTGCGGGTGATAGCGGAGCGCAACCGCACGATCGCCGGCAAAGAAGCACATATTCGCCTTCTCCACGCCGATGTTTTCGGCCCTGTTCTTGCCTTCATTACGTAAGCGGCGGCGCTCCTGGCGCAGCTCGGTCGAGCCGTATTGTTCCTTGTTTTCTTGCTTCAGCTCCGTTTCGGTCATTTTCTGTTCTTCCAGAAACAAGAAGCGCTGCACCAGCACGTCAATTGCCCCCGCAGCAAGAAAGAGCACAATCAAAAGGATACAGATTCGCAGATAGAGGACGGCCGCGACATTGGCAGCGCAGCTAATGCCGCACGGAACGATGCCGAACAATTCGGGGAGATAGAAATAGATGATCAGCCAGAACACGGCGGTCAGAACGGCAATACGTACAAAGGATGTCCCGGTTTCAACCCAGCCGCGCTGCCCATAGATCCGTTTCATCCCGCCCACCGGATCGAGGCGCTTGAGATCCGGGGTGATCTGCTTCATCGCGAATAGGATACCGTTGTTATGGACGATATTTGCCAGCACCGTTGCCGCAATAATCATGGCAACAAGTGGTGCAAGCAGGAACAGGACCTCCATCAGGATCTCGCGGCCAGCGGTCTGCATGTTCACACCGGTCGTGTCCGAAAAGGCCTTCAGCGCGATATCGAAGATTTGAAGGCTGCGTTCGAGGAATGTGGGCAAGGTCACAACCATCAGCCCAATCGCCAGCACCAATGGGATAAAGCCGGTCATATCGCGCGCAATTGCGATGAAGCCGTCCTCCCGCTGCTTCATCAACTTTCGCCGTGAAGCCGGGTGTTTCTTGGTTTCACTGTCGCTCATTCGCTGCCGCCGCTACTGGAAAAGCATCTGCATGAGGTCGAGCACATTGAAAACCTCCATCAGTTCGTTTTCAGCGAAATTGTAGATCACCATCGACCAGAGCGGCAGCAACAAGATGTAGAAAAAGTTCTTGAGCAGAAAGCTGAACTCGTTGAGGCCCCAACGTTGCGCAAGCCGGGTCCCGAAACCAACGGCAATTTCGATCGCAAACAAACCCATGATGAGCGGTAGCATAATCAAGGCGACCGTCATCAACGTTTTTCCAATCAACTCCGCCACGACCATGGCCGCATCGGCAGATAATGGGGGTAACAGAACCTCCACCGGCCAGACACCAAAACTATCGAACAGGATGTCAATCATGACCGCCAAGCCGGACATGCTGAAAAAGACGAAGAATGCGATCACCAGATGCAGTTGCGCCGTTGTCTGCAACTGTCCGCCCGTCGGGTCGGGCTGGCCGCTATCGGTTTCCCCCCGGAACCCGTCGATGACCGCACCGCCATACTGAAAGGCAAAGAAGGGCAAAGATGCGAGCAGCCCGAAGATATAACCGATAGCGATCTCTTTTGGCAGCAAAAAACTCAGCTCCAGCGCAGACGAGTCGGCAGCGATGGTGATGATGGTCGGTGCGCTCACGATCATCACGGGCAGTGAGATCGCGGTGGCGATAGAAGCCCGGATCAGGCGCATAGGCCCCAGCCCCCAATCGAAGGCAATGAACCCATAGAGAAACCCCATAACCCGGGCAATCCCGAGGCTGAGCACAAGGATAAGAACTTCCAGCCGCGTCGACAAAATCGAATTGAGCAGGTCCTCGGTCATGGGCCACTAAAGCTCGCCAAAGTTCGAAAAGACCCAGCGGGTGTTTTCGACATATGGACCCAGAAGAAAAGAGGAGAAGGACAGGAAAATGATGGCAATGGCAACGATCTTGATCGTCTGCGCCAAGGTCTGGTCCTGAATTTGCGTGACCGCCTGAAAGAACGAGATGATCACACCGATCAGCGTCGCAGCGGCAAGCGGCACACCCGCGATCAGCGCCGTATTCATCATGAAGGAAAAAAGAAGGCTGCCGAAATTGTCGTACACGGCTACCCCCCGTAGCTTGTGACCAAGCCCTCGATCAACTTGCCCCAGCCATCGACGACAACAAAGATCAGCAGTTTGAACGGCACTGCGATGATGTTGGGCTGTACCATTTGCATGCCAAGAGCCATGAGCGTTCCGGTAACAGCAAGGTCGATGGCCATGAACGGCAGGTACAGGACGAAACCCATCTTGAAGGCCTCGGTCAGCTCCGTGACCATGAAGGCCGGGACCTGAATGACGAACATATCCGGCGTCGGCTCCAGCCCTGAGCCCTGCCACACCTCCGACGCCGTGCGCAGGAAGAATTCCATCTGATTCCCATCCGTGTTTTCCAGCATGAACGCGCGGAAAGGCTGCAGCCCCGCCTGGAACAACACCGTAAGATCGCCAAGGTTCTCGGGCTCGGTATCGATCTCATTGATCGCGGCGAGCGAGGCTGTAAAGACCGGCATAGAGATGAAAATGGCAATGAACAGTGCCAGCCCCATCACCACCATGTTCGAGGGCACCTGCGGCAGGCCAAGCGCGTTTCTTACGATCATCAACACGATCGAGACCTTCACGAAAGAAGTCAGCGTCAGAACGGCAACCAGAAAGAACGAGCCGATGAACCCGATTATCAGCGGCGAAGAGAGTTCCACGTCATTCCATCTTCGTAATCTGGACGCCGGTCTGGCCGTCAACCTTGACCAGCCGCCCCTGAGCGATCGGCTTGCCATTGGCCAGCAGGGTGACGTCTCCTTTGGCAGAGGTGCCTTCAAAGGCAATAACTGAACCTGCCGTCAGGTCCGAAACCTCGGCCACTTTGACGACCTTCTGCGCGAAAGAGATTGTTAGGACAACGCTCATGTCGTCTGTCTCGGGGCTGTCTGACATTATTGGTTCGCCCACTATGTTGGTTCCATGCTCAGAGATTTTGCTCCACTCAGAAAGCACCTTAAGCTCGTTCTCGCTCCGTTCAACCGCAGCGTAGGAATGATCCGCCAGAACAAGGTACAGCGCCTCTGTTTCGCTCCATTCCTGCGGAAACAGCACGACTTCGTCCAGACACAGACCGACCAAATCACTGCGGTGCATTGACGCGCCCGCAGACACCAGCCGTGCCTTCAACGGGACCAGGGCACCTAAGGTCGGAAACGGATCGGCTGGCTCCGACGTGAGTTCCAGCAAACGGTCCGCCTGAGGATGGTTTATGATGGCATAGCCCGTGCCCCCGTCATCGCTGGCGGTGCAACGAAACCGGAACATGTCGTCCGGTTCGATCTCGGGCATGTCCCGCATCAGCGCTTCAAGCGTGGTATCGCCATAACCGGCACATTCCAGTTCTTCCAGCGAAACCAGCGCCAGGAATTCGAGTTCGCCATCAAGATTTGCTTCGAGCGCTTCAATACCGGGGGTCATCAAGTGCTCCGCGATCATCGCAGCCAGACCAAGGTCCATTGACCCGAACCCGTCCCACGCGATTTCCGCCTCTTCAATGCCTGCCGCCTGCAGAAGCATCTCAGGCAGATCACCGGTCAGGATCAGATTGCCGGGAACGGAACAGAACTTGAAGAAGATGCAATACCCCCCGTCCGGCGTCGTGCCCGGTGTGGGCTCGGTCCAGGCGATATCGACCTCGGTTGCGTTCAAGTTGATATGCGTACGCGGCTGCTTGCGCACCAGTTTTGAGTAAAGCTCAGCGTCCCTCGGGTCGATTGTCGCAAACTCGATCGTCAACGGGGCAGGCCCGGCTGCTGGTGTGAACTCAGTTTCAGGTTTCATGGCAGCTGCGCCCGGTTATTCATCAGATCGGCGAGGTCTTCTTCCTCATTCTCGGCCTCCAAATCCATGACTGCCGCGACCGTCTTGGCGGTGATGTGATCCAACGCATCATAGCGCCGCCGCTGCTTGAGGTACTTCCGACCAGCTTCATTTGCATCTTGCTCTGCCTGTTCTTTTGCAGACCAGGCTACCTGTTCCTGCGAAGCGGCTGCGCGCTCGGTTTCGCGGCTCGATGCCAGTGCATGCGCCATCGTGGCAAACCGCAACTCAGGATTGGCGGACTCGGGCTCTGATCCAACGATCCGCACAAGTGTATCGCCAATTTCCTGCTCAGCCTGCACGCGCGCATCGCGTGACGCCATGAAATGCTCAGCGGCAGCAGTGGCACGGGCATCTGCGCTCAGCTTGGCACCTTGTGCCGCCTTTACCTTCTGCTCCCGGACGTGAAGCAGGCGCGTCAAGACTTTGGCACGACGGCTCATGCGAAAACCTCCGCCAGCCAATCGCGCGTATCCGCGAAGTCGGAATGTTCGCTATTGGCCTGAGCCAGAAAGCGCATGATATATGGCATCCGCGCGATGGCATCATCGGCGGCCGGATCGGTGCCGCCCACATATTCCCCGATCTGAAGCAGAATTTCGATCTCCGCATATTTGGCCAGACAGGACCGCAATTTGTTCGACAGGGCCATCAATTCCGGATCGACGATATCGGCCATGATCCTGCTGAGGCTGTTGCTGACGTCAATCGCGGGATAGCGGCCAGAGGCCGCGACTTCAGGGCTGAGCATGATATGGCCGTCGGTCAGGCTCTTGACCTCTTCAGCGATCGGATCGTTCTTGCCATCGCCTTCAAGCAGTACGGTGTAGATTGCAGTAATCTCACCGGTCGTTGTCTTGCCGGCCCGTTCAATCAGGTCGGGCAAGGCCGGGTAAACCGAGGCTGGATAGCCCCGCCTTGTCGGGGCCTCTCCTGCGGCAAGGCCAACCTCACGCAGCGCGCGTGCGACACGGGTCAGGCTGTCGATCATCAGCAGCACGGATTTCCCCATATCACGGAAGCCTTCCGCGACCGAGGTGGCTACATGCGCCGCATAGACCCGCTCCATAGGCGGGCGATCAGAGGTTGACGCGACAACGACAATCCGGTCGCGCTTCTCCGGCGGAAGGTGGCGCGAAAGGAACTCCTGCACTTCGCGCCCGCGTTCCCCTACAAGGCCGATCACAATCACATCTGCATCGCAATCCGATGCAATCTTGGTCAAAAGCGTCGTCTTGCCAGTGCCAGGCGGCCCAAAAATACCAATGCGCTGGCCACGCCCCAACGTGGTCGTGGCATCAATGACGCGCAGGCCGGTATAGAGCGGCTCTTCGACAAGCGGGCGCGACAAGGGCGAAGGAGCAGGCGCGCGAGACGGTCGGCGCGTGCCGTTCAATGGCTCCGCTTCGGTGTCAATCGTCATGACATTGCCGAACCCATCCAGCACCTTGCCGATCAGCGCCGGGCTGAACTCGAATTCCATTGGTCCGCCGAGGGGCTGAACCAAGTCGCCGACACGCAAGCCGCCTGCCGGCCCAAAAAGACTGAGCACGGCCTGCTTGTCGCGCACCGCGATCACCTCTGCCAGCGTAGCCTCTCTGTGACCGGAGCGGATGCTGCAGACATCCCCGATTTCCGCGCTGCCGTAGACGGCCTTGACGATCGGGCCGGCAATCTCGGTCGCATAGCCGTATTGCGCGTTCAACCTTGCAGCCGAGATATCGGCGGTCAACGCTTCAAGGCGATCCTGCACGGACATCATTGTGGATACCGTTCAGCGTTCTTCGTGAGCACGTCACGCAGCGCATTCAGGCGGGTTTCAATGCCGATATCGAGCGCACCGTTCGCGTTGATGACAAGACAGCTCTTGGGCGGGAGATCCGGGTCAGACTGGACTTCCTTGACGACCGACATCAATGCTTCGTTCGTCTGCCGCAGCTTTTCGAGTTCCGCCATATCTTCCGGCGCGCATCGAAGGATCAAGTTCCAGCGATCCCGCATGTTCTGTAGTTCGGCGGTCAGTAGCTCGGTCCAGAACGTACTGGCCGGGATATTGCCGACAACCTTGCGCACGGTGGTCTCAAGAAGCTCTGTCAGCCAGGGCTCCATCGCGTCAAAATCAGCGCGGATACGGGTCGATGTCGCTAGAAGAGCGTAAGTCGCCTGCGCGCTTTTCTCTATCCGCTGCTGATCGACGAATTGCTCAAGCTGGCTGTCCGCGACATTGCGCAGCTGCGCCTTGTGTTCTTTCACCTCGCGCGCGAGAGTTTTGCGAATGCGCTCCGCTTCCTCCTCGGCCTTGACGATGATCTCACGGGCCTGATCTTCGGCTGATTTAACGTGCTGCTCGTCGGTCTGCCACTTTTCATATTGGCGCGCCGTCATGCGTTTGGCCTCGCCAACGACTGGAAGGGTGGTCACGGTGTCACCCTATCTTCTAGTACAGCATCGACGGCAACAAAGCGGAGTTTGCGCAGGTCCGGGTCTGTCTCGGGTTGCGGCAGATCCCAAAGGCAGGTGAGCCTCCGGTGCACATCCTCGGGCTGGTCATCGATCCATGTGGCCAGGTTGAGGGCACCGTCCTGAAAGATGTCATCATGTGCGAACGGGTATTTGTCACTCGCATCGCAGCCGAAGTCGCGAAACTTGAGACTGGCGCGGACCACATCAAGGGGGACATCCGGCAGAACGCGTGCAAGCTCGCCACTGGTGACAAGCTGTGCGATCCGGTTGGAGTGCCAGACTGCGCCGATGGCGAGGATAACCTCCGAAAAATCGTTGGCGAAGATGAACTCAAGTTTCTCGGGTTGCGATACCACCTTGAGCGGCTCCTGCCGCGCGGGCAGTCGCGTGCCGCAGATCTGCCCCAATATACGATCATGCAGACGCGGATTGGCCAACATGTCTTCTCTAATCTTGTACTCGCCAAGTTCGGGCAGCCAAGTGTCTCGCATCCCCGGCGCGATGTTTTCCAAACGCACCGTAAGGCTGGACTGCAATAGATCACTGATCATCCATCAGGACCCACGATTGCGTCGCCGGACACCAAGCATCCGCAGAACCAGTCCACCAAGAACGAGTAGAATCAGCAAGTTGCCGATAATCCAGATATCCGCACCCGGCAGAGGCAGCCTCGACTCGAGACTCGTGATGCTGGATGCCGCATTGGCCGCAGCGACAGGGCCTTGCGGGACCTGTTTGACCACGCTCAATTCAGGCTTCTGAAAAAAGGCGAGCGAGATTCGGTCATAGCGCAAGTCAGGCACGGCATGGGCCAGGATGGACTTGATCTTCGAGGCATTCTCTTCGGCCTGCATGTTCGCAGTATGATAGATCACGACAGACGCGCTGGCACCCTCAGGTTCCTGGTTGAAGCGCGGTTCATCGGGCAGGACGACATGCACCCGTGCGGATTCCACCTCGGCAATCTCGGAAATCGTGCGCGATAGTTCCTGCGACAGAGCATAGGAATAGCGTGCTTTCTCTTCGAAAGGCGTACCAACGATATTCCTGCTTTCGAAGACCTGGCCTATGTTGTCGAATTTTTCGCGCGGCAAACCTTCACTTTTCAGCATCACAAACGCGGCGCCGACATTATTCTTGCTGACGTTCACGGCAAACAGGCCGTCTTTATCTTCGGTTCGGCTGACACTGATTCCGGCGGCCTGAAGCACGGCAACCATTTCGTTCGCTTCCACCAAGGTCATCTTGGAATACAGCGCTTCTTTGCAACCGGCCAGCAGCAGAAGACTCAGCAACACCGCAGTTATTCGACCCATATTTCCACCCTATAACACACTTTTGTTTTCCTCCGCCGCATCAGCGTCAGAGGACTTGCCGTTCAGCACAACGGCAGTCACGATTGTCGAACTGACCATTATCTCTTGCTGATTCGGCCAGGGTTTTCCAGCGGTATTGGACTCACCCGTTTCCTCAGAACCTCCCGACAAGCTCTCATTGATGCGGTTGAACTGATTCTGGTCCGAAACTTTCAGGCCAAAATTCCCTGCATAAAGCGCCGACAGCGCCGCTATACCCTCGAAGGCCGTTATCTGTGTGTCACGAAAGCCCAGATCCGCGGAAATATACACCTCAGGCTGGCCGGTTCCGTCTGACACCAGCGCACCGTTCATGCCTTCGGGAAGGCGGGTTTGAGCCTTGAGACCGTCCGACCAAATATCACCAGACACTGCTGCTTTGAAGTTCGGCATCTGGAAGCGATCCGTGTCCAGGGCGTTCGCCAGGTTGTTTGTGTCACACATTTCCGCGACGCACATCTCGGCCGCTGCCTGTTCTTTGGGACCGGCTTTCGGGCCTGCGAGTGCCGACGTAAAATTGCTGCGCATCTCCGGGTCGCCGAGGATGGAGTTCAGACGCGCAACGGCGCGTTCGCCGCTGGAGGATACATCTTCCTGGATCTCGTTGGACACCTGTCGGCCAGAGCGGTGAATGCATATTGTGGGCAGAGAGGTTGGTGCTTGCTCGTATAGCTTGTTGAACCGGGTGTCTTCGGCACCCGTTCCACCAACGTCCCGGCCCTGGTCGCCGATCTTTCCCATCATAGCTTTCATTTCAATGCCCCAAAAACAACGCCTGTCGGGTACATCTTATCGCATCGGACAAAAGAGGATATGAGGGCCCCTACGCAATATGGTACGTAGAGTTGTGTCATGACAACGGATCTCCATCTGGGGCATTTCGGTTCGTTGGCCCTGCAGCTCCATCGGCTTGCGCGTTCAACTCACGCAGCGCCTGCCGCCAACGATCAATCTTCCCGGCCTTCAGCAACGCCCTTGCGAACAGTCTGCGATCCTCGTGGCTCAACCGCTGCGGCGCACGCGCTTTCCTCAGATCGGAAAACCGCATCAACGCGCGCGAGACGTGCCCAATGTCCAGCTCTACCTTGATCATGCGGTGCAGGGTCTCTGCATTCAACGGCTGCACAAAAAGGGCGAGCGACAACAGATTATAGGCCTGTTCAATATTGCCAAACATCAACTGCCCCGAAGCCAAGCTGTGCAGGAACTGCACATCTTTCAGGTCGTCGACATCGGGAAAATCCCGGTTTGGGGCTTGCGCGTTCATCAGGTCGGCTTGGTCTGCATGAGGTGAAGATGTTCGTACATCCGAAGCTGCTCGCCCAGGTCGCGCAGGCCGCGCATCGCACCTTCATCACCATTGGCCGCAACATCCTGCTGGCGCCTGACGAGAAGTGATCCGATCTTGTAAGCCACGTCAAAGGTAGGTGCAGCGCCAAGCGTTTCGATATCGGAAATCACCGCTTTCTCTGCCGCCATGTTCAGCGCGCCGTCTGCGGCACCGTTCACGTTCATCCGCGGCGGCTCGCGGACGATGGACATCATGGTCAGAAGCTGTTCGCGCCCGTATGTGTCGAGCGGCGCAGGAATATTCGTATTTCCATCAATACCGGCAGCCGCAAGCGTCCGGTCCGGTATACGGGCTTCAACTGAACCAGGACTGATGCGTTCAGGCGCCTTCGGATCGATTTTGCTCATAACGCTACTTCCTCAACTTTCAGAATCGAATCGTGACTGTTTCATTACGACGGATCAATTTCGCCGAGTCGAGCGTGATTTCCTCGACCTTCCATCCATCAACCAGGGTATCCCCCAGCGACACTCGCTGACCATTTACAAGCAAAAGTGTCGGTGTACCGCTGAGCCGGACAGCAGCAACAGCTGGCAAACCGTTAAACTTGGCTGCTGGCTGAACCGATGAAATCAGCGCCGTCGCTGGCACCGTCTCGTCAAACCAAATCTGGACGTTCTGCCATTGCCCCATAAGACCCGGCGGCAGGATACCCGAAACCTGCAAAGCGCCGGTCGGATCTATATCAACCGCAAGATCGTTGCCCAGCCCCGCCGATTCCAATGCGCCCGCAAGCATGGTCGCGGCTTCTCCGATCTTTTCGGCAGACCCACCGGGCGCATCGGGGGCAGGCTCTGTCGTCATTGCAGGGGCACGCAGGACCTCAAACGATTTCGGGCCGACATAGCCGTTCACCAGCATCCAGCCGGTTTGCAGGAAGATCAGAAACAGGCAGACCAGCGCTATCAGAATTCCGCGCTGCCCGATACCTTTCTTCTGCTCAACCTTGTGCTCTATGACTTCGCGACTGCAATGAGCTACGTCCAGCTCTACATCGCCAATTGTAAGATTGAGCGGCAGGCGGATCGCATCAACGCTTTTGTGCGGCTCGATTATCTCGGCACTCAGCAAAAGCTGCTCGTCCTCTGCCTCGATTCGGGCCACGGCACCCATGATGGAGTGCTCGAATGTCAGTCTCGCATGAACCGGCGCAACGCTATCGTCGAGCAAAACCAGATCGCAGGACGGATCCGACCCTATGGTAATCGTAGTCTGGCTACGCTCAACATAGGTGCCGCCTTGCAAACCGCTTCTGAGGGTCACGCCGACGCGCGGCGGACCCGGTTTCGGAACGACCCTGTCGACCACCGACCCGACTGATGCGACAGCCAGACGCATATGCGTATTCGCATCCGCGACGGTGCTTGAAGTCTGCTTCACTTTACTGCCCTAAATCAGTTGCCGCGCAGGAGTTGGCTGGTATCCTGCTGGACTCGCTGCGCGATTTTCCAAGCAATTTGATAGTTCGTCAGATCCACGTAAAGCGAACGCAGCCGGTCTTCGGTCTGCTGCTGAACGTCCTGTGTCTCCACCGGCTTAGGCTCCGCACCGGGACGCTCGACATCCGAAAGCATCGACATTTTCTCGCTTCGTATGACTTCATCGGAAGGGTCCGGCTGACCGACCCCCTGTCCTGCATCGGCCCCATAGGCCGGGCGATTCACCGCTTTTTCAATGGCGTCACCAACCAAACGCGAGAAACTGTCAGCCTGATACGCCTCATCCATGGCCTGGGCCTGAGCCTGAGTGGCACTACCCAGTGGCTGGCCGGCATTTGCCGCACCAATCTTGTCTATTTCCATTGTACCCCCGTACCCTTGAACCTTGGAGCCGCCCCGACAACGTCACCAATTATTACTCGTTCTCTTCGACTTGCTCCATGACCATATCGGTGAAAAATACATTCGCATAGATCTCACTGAACTTCTCAATGAGTTGCTCTTCGCTAACCCCTGACGCACTATCCTGCGCAGGTGCACTACCCTCAGCGGGCCCTGAAACCGGTTCCATATCCATACCCCATTCAACGAGTTCACTCAAGGTGTTTAGACTGCTTCGAAACTGCGATATCAGCCACCTTCCGGCAATACGTAAACGTATACGTACCCCGTAGTCAGATCAGGGTTGCGCGATGCGGACCTCTCTTTGAAATTAATACATATTTAACCTAATGGTGAGTGGGGGAATAACTGAATGCGTGTGAGATCGCTATCTTTTTGCTGTGCGTTGGCTGCCGCGGTTTGGAGTGCGTCTTCCGCTGTGTCGGTTGACCTTTCATACCGCATCATCCGGCAGCCAGTCTCCGCTTTCTTTGTAGAGCTGAGTGCCTTCACCGGCGAAAGCATCGTTGTTTCTGATGGTGTTTCCGGTACGATTCGGGAACTGACCCTCACTGGTTCGCTGGAAGAGGTCATAAAGCGCGTCGCGGCCAGCGCACGTCTCGACACGTTCACATTCAATGGTGTTACCTATGTATCAGCCAAGGCGGAAGCAACAACCCGTCTCACACGGCTCGGCGATCTCTCGCCCGAGCAGGTGATCGCGGAATTGGAGACAGTTGGCCTTCTGCACGAGGAATATCCCGTGGCGATAGCGGCGAGCGGCTCTGCGGTGGTACTCTCCGGCCCACCCAAGCTGCTCGCGCTGAGCGAAGCGGTAATAGAGACCATCCCGGAAGCGGAGGAAGCTCCGCCCGAACCGGAGCCGCAGATCGTGATTCGTCGCGGGACGGTCAGGCAGACTGTCGCGATGGATGGCAGCATAATTGAAGATGAGTTTCGGACGCCAGAGGGCCTCCCCTCTGTGTCGACCGACTGAGATGGCTGGGAAACCGGTCATAAATGCCCATCTGGGCTGAACGCTCCTCACGATGGAGTATCGAGTGCCCAACGGGGCGTAACCACTTAAAATTGGAGAATGAAAATGGAATTGAGTGGAACTGGCAATCCAGCGGACGTGAACGCATCCGACGGAAATCAGGCAGCTTTGGAATCACGTTTTCAGCAGCTGTATGTGTCGATGATGGAAAAGCAGGTCAGCTTCAAAGAGGCGACCGAGCCTTTCAAGAAGGACGACCAGAACGCAGGCAAGGGCTGATTTCTTCAGCTCTGCAATGCGATACCGGGAGGGGCGGACATCCGCCCCTCTCCCCCTTTCTCAAGATCTCCGAATGGTACAATGATTAGAAAAGACCTAGTCCTCGTCGGCCTGACAGTCATGATCCTGGCGTTGATGGTAATTCCACTCAACCCTGCATTGATAGACGTTTTGCTGGCCGCAAATATCAGCTTGTCGGTCCTTCTGATACTTGTTGCTATATATCTTCCACGACCTTCGGATTTTTCGACTTTCCCTTCGGTCATTCTGATCGGAACGGCTTTTCGCCTCGCGCTGTCCATTGCCACAACACGGATGATTCTGATCCACGCTGAAGGCGGCCAGATCATCGAAACCTTTGGCGAATTCGTGGTGGGCGGCAGTATCGCCGTCGGACTTGTTATTTTCCTTATCATTACCGTCGTCCAGTTTCTGGTGGTAACCAAAGGTGCCGAGCGTGTGGCCGAGGTTTCTGCCCGTTTCGCCCTCGACGCACTTCCGGGCAAGCAGATGAGCATCGACGCCGACATTCGCGCCGGTGCGATCACCGTGGACGAGGGTGCGGAACTTCGTCGTCAACTCGACCGCGAGAGCCAGTTTTTCGGGTCGATGGACGGTGCGATGAAGTTTGTCAAAGGCGATGCGATCGCCGGCATCATCATCATCCTTATCAACCTTGTTGCCGGAATCTCGGTTGGCGTTACACTGCACAATTACAGCTTTGGCGAGGCCGCCTCGGTCTACTCTCTGCTGACGGTTGGCGACGGGCTGGTGGCACAGGTCCCGGCGCTGCTGATGTCGCTTTGCGCGGGCATGATTGTCACACGCATTTCAAGCAGGGACGGCAACGACCTTGGTACAGACATTTTTGGCGAAATTCTATCCGACCGCCGGATCCCCGGCATCGCGGCAGGTATCGTGCTTCTTATCGGACTCATCCCCGGCTTCCCACTTCATGTTTTCGCGGCCGCAGCGGCCCTTCTGGTGGTGGCCTTCGTCGGCCTCAAGCGCATACACGATCAGCAACTTGAACAGGACAAGCGCGTCGCCGAAGCCTCCGAAGCCCTGGAACAGATGCAGGATAAGCCGCTCAGTGGCGAGGTGATGGAGGCTGAGCCCCAACAGGTATCGTCGCGTATGCGGCTGGTGATTTCGAACGAAGCCGCCGCCGAGACGCTGAACGTCTTCGAAGTACGTCACACGCTGACGATGCTCTTCGATCAGTTCAGCAAGACGCGCGGCCTGATGATGGATCCGCCGGGTGTCGAGCTGCGCGAAATGGGACGCGACAGCCTCGTTCTTGAGATGGACGAGGTGCCGATCCTACGGCAATCGATCCGTCCGGACAGTATCCTTATGTCTGGCGATTTGGCGACAGTGGCAGCGCTGGACATCCTGCCGCTCGAAGAGACTGTGCCGGTCGAATGGGTGGAAACCGAAGCCTATCTGGTTCCGAAAGACAGCAAAGCCACCTGTCTCGAAGCAGGCATGGAACCTCTCGATATGAGTCAGGCGGTCGCTCTGGCTGCATTCCGCATTTGCGAGCGGAATGTCGGTTCACTCTTTACGAGAGAAGACTTCCAGAAAATCATCGAAGCCGCCACCGCGATCGTGCCCGAGACAATGGAAAACCTGTCAAAGGCCATGGACCCCACTGCAACCTATCAAGTCGTGCGGTATCTGGCCGAGGATGGGGTGCCGTTGCGGCCGCTGAACCTTGTCTTCAACTCAATGCTCTATTGGGCACAGGTCAACCCGGAGGCAGGTGCGATCCTCATTGCGGAATGTATGCGCGGATCAATGAAGCGACAATTGTGCCATCTGATCGCCGGGGAGGAGGGCGTGATGGGTGTTCTTCTGATCGACCCAGACCTTGAAGCGATTGCGCGCGAATCGGTTGCGGCGGCCAAACGGAACGGGAACATTCCTTCAGTGGATTCACTCTACTTCGAGGGAGACTTGGCAGAGCATGTGATAAATCGGTTCCGCGACTTTCATCAACGTGCCCGAGCCAAGAATCGAGAGCTTGTCGTGGTGACGACCACCGACATCAGGCGGCGTTTCCGCAACTTCCTGGCAGCCAACAGCATACACCTGCCTGTCATCGCAGCGCATGAGATTTCCTCGGATGTGGCGACGCACCCGGTTGGAATCGTTGGGCCGATGCAAGGAATATCCGGCAATGACGATGGGTACCGACACGCTGCCGAATAGAACGATCCTGAAAGATCAGACTCAACCACCAGCGACCTATGGTATCTGCGACACCAGTTGAAACAGACCGCTTGGTTTGTCCCAGGCGTTCCACGCGCAAGCATTATTCACCTGAAAAAAAGCGCGATCGTGTTGGATGGCAGCGGGCGAGGCAACGCGTGAGTGGTGCCAGATTAGCCCGAAACGCTAAGGAAGCCACAAATTTACAGTCCCCGCATCATCACAAATGCGCATGCGTATTGCACAGCTGGACAAAGATTCGTGGTCGGTGGTCCTCCAGAATTCACTGCCCAAAAACAATCCAACCAATGCGACCCGACTGTTTTGGGACGTTGCCAGCTTTGACCAAAATTTGCTTCAGATACAGCGAATAAGCGATTCAAGTTTAAGTGAAAACGCTGTACGCAAGTAGGAAGTCTTATTGACGCCAAGTCAATTTGTAGACGATGATGGTAAAAGGTGCTGGGGCGGGGGCCTACTGTTCTATTCCGTTTTTCTCATCTGAGAATGCGATGGCAAAAGCGGATATAGCGGGCCGAGGGTAGCCCTGTTGTTAACGTGTGGCTGCAAGACCCCGGGTGGGAGGTTTGTTTTGGAAGACGTGTATCGTTTGGTTGTTGCTGACAGCCACGCCATCGTTCGCGAGGCTATTTCGGCTAAGATTGAGTCAGCCTGCAAGGTTCAAGTCATAGATCAGGTAAGCGACGGCTATAGTACCTTGAAAACCTGCCGCGCGCATTCACCTGATATCTTGATGATGGACCTGTCCCTGACCCGCCCAAGCGGGCCGGAGACTCTCGTCAAAATACGGAGATCCTGTCCGGAAACGCAGATCATCGTGATGTCTTCAGAAGCCACCGTCAACAACGCGTTTATGTGTTTGTCGCAGGGGGCGGTCGGCTTCATGCCGAAACAGGCCAGCGGCAGCGACTTTGTGCGCTCGATCGAAGCCGCCATCAACGGCTATACCTATCTGCCCGTCGAATTCCTGCGGGAGTTTGTGCATTCGCGCCAGAAGATGACACGCACCGGTAATATTTTTGGCCTGTCTCCGCGCGAGATCGAGGTGCTGGAAGCCTCCGTCACCGGCAAGAGCGCCAAGGAGGTCGCAGCCGAGCTCGATATCAGCGTTCGGACGGTCGAGACCCATCGCACGCGCATATATCGAAAGACATCCTGCTCCAGTTTCCAGGAGCTGTCGTCTCTGATCTGACCTGTCCTCTATCTGCGGCTGTCAGGCCCCGCATATAGTGTCATCACTGGTTCAACATCGTCTCAATTTTACGGAGTATGTCATAAAAGCGCCCGCTGTTGCGCTCTGGTGCTGCCTGATTTCTTGCCTGTGCTACCAGCCTCATCCGGCCTTCAACGATCTCTGCAAACCCTTGCAGTAATTCCGCGCGTTGCGATGCGACAGCCTTAAAGCAATTTCTGTCCACCTGGGCCAAAGACACGTCGGTTCCTGCCACAAAGCTCTGGAACGATGGCGCATCTGTCAGCATGGATGCCAGGCCAAAATACTCCCCCGCTTGTAACGGTTTCATCGCTCGTGTTCTACCACGCGCATCGATGATATTGGTTTCAACGCTTCCGTTCAGGATGATGAAAACGGAGGGGGCGATCTCTCCTTCTTGCAAGATACCTGTACCCGCCTCAAATGACGCGTCATAGCTATGCGCGACAAGCGTCTCAAATTCGTCTTCGTTAAAGAGATCCGTGAAATCCAGATTGGCCAACGCCTGCCGCAGCGAAGGCGGCGTAGGCTCCAGGGCGGTGCTGCGTTGGAACCGGACATCCTGTACCTCTGGCGCGGCCTGAATGCCCGCCTGTCGCAAGGCATAGTGCAGAGAGCTGAAGAACTCCTCGCGCCCCGCAAACATGGAGGGATAATTCGCAAAATGCAGCCAGACCATATAGGTATAGGGCACGGTGCCGGAGTTGACCAAACGGACACTGGGCTGCAGTGATTTCGATCTTCGTTTACACTTTAGCGCAGCCTCCAACATCAGCGATTTGGCAAAGCGGGGATCGACCTCGGCGGGCAACTGCACTGAATAGAGAGGCGAATAGCGCCGCTTCGCATCGTGATAATTGCGAAAAGCCTGCCCGGCCAATTTACTGTTTGGCACAATAACGGTCGTGTTGTCCCAGTCCCGAAGCCGCGTAGCGCGCCAGTTCAGATCACGGACTTCGCCGCGCGTGCCGTCCTCAAGCTCGATCCAATCCCCGATTTTGAACGGGTGTTCGACGCTCAGCGAGATACCAGAAAACAGGTCTCCCAATGTGCGCTGCATCGCAAAGGCGATGATCGCTGCAAGCGCCCCGGTAGACACATAAAGACCGTTGATCGACAGCCCGTACCAAACACCAAATGCTGTGAGGCCAATTATGAGCGCTGCGCCAAACAGTAACAGGCGCGGCAGTCCGGGGATTTTTGCTGCTTCGATGAACGGTGTGCGTGACACAACCAGCAATTCAATCGCGCGCGCAATCGTGACGCAAATTGCCAGACAAACGGCCAGATAGGTGACAAAGTCCAGTGCCAAGGCAAGCTCAGCATTGATCTGGAAATGCTGAAGCAACAGTGCATGGCCCGACAGAACCGCCGCCGAGAACAGGGAACCACTCAGCAGGTTCAGCGCTTGCAATGCTCTGGGGCCCGCCTTCCGCGTCGTCTCAGTGCTTTTGTAACGCCACACCCCCCACAGGAGCGAAACCGCAATAATCGAGCCAGAGAACCAGCTATTGGCCTCCAGAAAGGCATCAAGTGTTTCTACGATGCCCATGCCCGCCCCCATGTTTCACCAATCGTTTTTCGCCGATCCAAAAAACCTATCCTGTATTCTCAGGGTATTCTATCGGACCGCGGTCAGCGCTGGCGATCCGCTACAAACAAAAACAAGTCAGAATTCCTTGGTCATTCTGAAGGCAAAGAGCCACGCAAGGCAGGTCAATGCCGTGAGCGTCCACACGGCCAACACCCAACCGAGCGTTTGAAACACCTGTCCAATGATGAATGCGCCTGCAATGCCGCCCAGATAGTAACTGGCCAGATACAGACCATTGGCCGCTGCGTGATCGTGGCCTGCCGTGCGCCCGACATATCCCGTGGCGACTGATTGGGCAAAGAACAGGCCCGCACCGACCAGCGCAAGACCTGTCAAAAAGAGCCATAATACAGGCGTCAAAAGAAAGAGCAGGCCGATGACAGATACGCCAATTGCTGCGTGAAAGCTACGCCTGGCCCCGTGCCGTTTGACGGAAACCGCTGCGAGCGGTGTCGTCAGGATCGCCGGCACAAAGACGAAATAGACCAACCCGATCTGGGTCTGGGGCAGGTTGAAAGGGGCCTCGCTGAGGATGAAATTGGCGTAGGTAAAGGTCGCGACAAACACAAACAGCAAGATGAACCCGATACCGATCATGGCAACCAGTTTGGCGTTTGACAGATGGTCCTTCCATGCCTGTAGCAGTGAGCTCCCATCGCCGGGGTCGTGACCATGACTGTCACGTGCGCCGATGTAGAAGTAAGCAACGGCCGCACCCGCCAGGTTGAGGAGCGCAAAGCCAAAAAAGCTGTGCGCAAGGCCAAAAGTTCCCGCCAACTCAGAAGCCAACAGGCGTCCGAACAGGTTCGAGGCCACATTGCCGGTAATGTAAGCCGCCATCGCACCTGTAACTGCCGTCAGAGTGCATTCCTCGCTCAGATAGGTAAGCGTTAACGTGAAAGCCGCAGACATAAACACGCCCTGGGCCACACGCAGCAGCGTAAAGGTTGTCAAATCCGGCTGTGTAGCCAGCAGCATTGTCGGGAGGCTGAGCAACGCCAGACACATCCATATGCCGCGTTTTCGGTCAATCCTGCGCGCAAAGACAGCCACCACCAGCGATGCAATCGCCATCCCGATCGTGGAAGCATTCACCGCAAAGCCCATGGCGGCGGGCGTCACGCCATAGACGTCCACCAAAGTAGGCAACAAGGCTTGCGATCCAAACAGATCAATCAGTGTGAGGAAAGCGATCAGCGCGACCATCGTAGACCGGCGGATCACCATCCGCCGGTTGTGAGGCGTTTCCTTGGCAAGCGCGCCTGTCATGCCCGTCATCGCCCCGGTCACCGCCATGTGTTATTCTCCGTGGCTGCCATGGGCCAGCGGCGCGGTTCTTTCCAGACCTGCCACCTCGGACGCGGGTTCAACTGCGCCGAAATACATCACTGCAGGCGTGTCGCCAGTGTTTTCCCACCAGACTTGCGCACCACTGACGACGGAGGAGCCGTCATGTGTGGCGAGGGCCACAACACCATCTATCCGATGTTCTGATACTGCGCCCTCCCAGACAAAGCTCTGCAAGGGCTGCCCGGGGGCTACAAAACTGGCAAAATTACCTCCTGGTGCGATCGTGGTACGGTAAGTCGACAATACCCAGCCTTTGCCCGTTTCATTGGCAAAATGCGAGGACAGGTCTATAGCCCCCAAAAGGGTGTGATCTACGTCCTTGTTCACCGGTGTTTTCTGGCTGACCCCGGCAGGCACGGGCGCGACATCTGTATCGCCGCCTTGTGGTTCAAAGACGTCGAATGCGATCAAGTGAACGGTTTCTTCCCCCTCGTTCAACCACCAATGGGCCAACTCGCCTTCCTCCAGCGCCAAGCCGCCCGCATTGTGCAAAATGCGTTCGTCGGTGGTGGAGGTGTATTCGTATATTTCACCAGACAGGATTGTGAACACCGCAGGCCGATTGGCATGATCGTGGATCGGTACAATTCCCTGATCGTTGATTGTCCAAAACCGGGTGCGCAGGTTGCGTCCTGCAAGGGACGAAATACCCTCATCTGCAAGCGCTGTGTTCGCGGTCACCTTATTTACGATCTCCCGCGCCTCGCTTGGTCCTTCAAGGCCATAAAGTACGCGGGTCTTGAGCCCGGCCATATCGAAAGCAAAGGCGGTTGTACCGATCACCGCAATTGCCAGGCCAAGAACTGCTGATCTGGTGGTCATGGCTCTATCCTTTGATTGAGTTTAATTTGACGCCGTTTGTCGAAATCGGCTCGCCAAAATCGTCAAACAGAACGCTTAGATCCAGCGTGCTTTCTTTCTCGATCTTATCGAAATTGGCCTCCAGCCACCGGTTTGCATGCGCGCGCCCGAGGTCTCTGAGGTGAACAAGGAACGCCCATTCGGAATTCACTTTAGAGGATGCATCAAGGGCAAGCATGTCGTCGCATCCGTCAATCATGTGCATGTTCATGCGTCGATATTCGTCCTTCGACAGCGCGCCATCGTCGATCAGGCGGTGGATCAGGTCAATTGTGCGCAGATCACGTAGCAAAGAGGCGTTGAACGTGATCTCGTTTATCCGGTTTTGAATATCGCGCGCACGTCGCGGTGTACCCGGCCGCAGCAACGGGTTGATCTGGACGATCACAATGTCTGAGGACGGTGAATGGTCGATAAACGGAAATAGCACCGGGTTGCCCATATAGCCGCCATCCCAATAGGGCACGCCGTCGATTTCAACCGCCTGGAACATGCTCGGCAGGCAGGCTGATGCCATGACCACATCCAGCGTCACCTCTTCGCGGTGAAATACCCGCGCGCGTCCTGTTTCGACATTTGTCGCAGAGATATAGAGACCCATATCGAAGCATTTGGCCACTGTGTCGAAGTCGATGAAGTCGCGCACCAGATCCCGAAGTGGATTCATCCCCATTGGGTTGAGTTCATAGGGCGACGCCATCCGGCTCATCATATCCATCATCAGATAACCGGGTGACGCATCCAGTGACCACGACCCCATCATAACGTCGAAGGGCGTGCGCTTGATTGGGCTGCCCTGGCCTGCGCGGCTCACAGCGCGCCAGAAATTTTCCAACGCCTCGCGTGCACCAGGGGCGCGACCTTCATACATGCCTTGCGTAGCTACCACAGCATTCATTGCACCGGCGGAGGTGCCGCTGATCCCCTCAATCCAAAGGCGATCTTCTTCAAACATCCGGTCGAGAACGCCCCAGGTAAAAGCCCCATGCGATCCTCCACCCTGCAAAGCAAGGTTCACTGATTTTTCATGCCGCTTCCCGCGACCCGCTACTTTGGGCATATTCAGTCTTCCTGATAAATTGCGTGAGGACGTATCATTGCGAAACCCAACCGCCATCTACCGGCAAAGCTACACCTGTGATCGAGGCGGCGGCCTGTGACGACAAGAAGGTGCAGACTGCACCCAGTTGTTCGACTGTCACGAATTCCTTGGTAGGTTGCGCAGCAAGCAAGACGTCGCGCTTGACCTCTTCTTCGGTGATGCCACGCGCCTTGGCGGTATCCGGGATCTGCCCTTCGACCAGTGGCGTCAGCACATAACCGGGGCAAACCGCGTTGACTGTGACACCGTCCTGCGCGGCTTCAAGTGCCACCGTTTTGGTCAGGCCGATAATCCCGTGCTTGGCGGTGACATATGCAGATTTATACGGCGATGCGACAAGCCCATGTGCGGATGCGATATTGATGATGCGCCCGAATCCGCGCTTCTTCATACCCGGCAGGGCTGCACGGATGGTGTGAAAGGCGGATGACATATTGATCGCAATGATCGCGTCCCATTTGTCGAGCGGAAATTCCTCTACAGGGGAGACGTGCTGGATACCGGCATTGTTGACCAGAATATCGACCGCACCAAATTGCGCTTCGGTCTGGGTCACCAGATCACTGATTTGATCCGGCTTGGTCATATCTGCCCCATGATAAGCCACTGTTCCGGCCGATTTTCCGTCCAATTGGGCGCGCGTCGCCTCGATCTCACCCTCGTCACCAAAACCATTAAGCATGATGTTGAACCCCTGCGCCGCAAAGGCCTCCGCTATACCGAGCCCGATGCCGCTTGTTGATCCGGTGATTATGGCAGTCTGGGTCATGTTCGGTCTCCTCGGGCGATGCTAAGATGCAACTACGTCCGAAACCCAAGAGTCACAATTCACGTTATAGTGCTGACTTGTGAGCTGGGTGGCTGCGCATCGGCTGCATCAAAACCGGCTCGCAGGTGAAACCGGCAGGCTGTCGAGGGCATGGCGGACCTGTCCGCTCGCAGGAAAAAGCCAGAGGGTCCGACCGGGGCGGAAGGCAAAGACCTTCATCGCAGAATCGCGAGGTTAGAGGTTGAGAACGCTTGTTCCGAAGGGCTGAAAACAGGTGACATTTGCTACACAAATGCACCGAGATGAGCCCGGATAAACAAGGCGCGATGATCAAACAGGATCAGGACCCGTCAAAGCTCCGCGCCCGCTTTCATTTCCTGCCATCTGAGAATTGTATAGGCACCGGGTTTTGAAAGTACCCGCGGCGGCAATCTGGTTGGGGCTGGGGCGGCAAGTGCCCGATCAAGACGTTCCGACGGTATCCCGGTTGCCAGCTCCGCCGCCAACGTGCCGGACAGGGTACCACGTGTTGTGCCCAGACCATTCTGACAACATGCGGAATAAAGACCGTCTTCCAGTTACCAACGCCCATTCGCCGCGTTCGGCGCAAATTACAACGCTAGGCGGCGTCTGCATTTAACTGATCCACGCCATCGCACAAGCCAAGTCCACGA
>CAYGUB010000014.1:0-23349 GCA_964352845.1 uncultured Rhodobacterales bacterium
GCGCCCGTCTCCCAAAAACCTGTCGAGATCAAAGCCGGCGCCCTGGGCACCGGATTGCCCAATAGGTCTCTGTCGGTTTCGCCGCAACATCGGATCCTTCTGGCCAGTGGCAGCCAAGACGTTCTGGCGCCGCCCAAGGCTCTCCTGTCGTTTGCCGCCTTCCGCGCCTGCACGGGAACGCGGCGCATCACCTACCACGCATTGCTGTTTCAGCAACATCAGGTGATTTTCGCAGAAGGTACCGCCGTCGAAAGCCTCTATCCCGGACCGCAGGCCATGGCCATGTTCTCCCCCCTGCAAAGGTTGAAAGTACTGGCGATGGTCCCGCAACTTCTGGACAACCCGGCATCAGGATACGGCCCGCATGCCAGACCGGCAGTCAAAGCCAAAGAGGTGCGCAGCTTCCCCTACGCCAAAGGGCGCGGCAGGGTGCCGGAATTGACCAAGGGCGGCCAAAAACCGTGATGCCAGCGCGTTGGGGGACGTATAGGCCCAAAGCGTCATGCGAAAGACCTCAATCACATAACGCTGCCTGAAATCAAAGATTTTGGACGCGTTATATGATGTTTCAGGTATTCCGTCAGCTGCTGTAGGTTAGGCTTACGCCGCGTCCCGCACGAACACGCGACTGGGATGCAACTCCCCGGCCTTGTAGCGCCCAACGGCAACGGCAATCCCGCCCAGCGAGGCCCATGCCTCGTCGCCATATTCCACATCTGCGGCCATCACCATGCCGGGATTGCCGTTGCGCAGGCGGGCCGCGCCCTCCGGCGTGCAGGGCAGTTCCGGCAAGTCGGTCAAGCCGGCCTCCAGAGGCAAGAGCAGCGCGTCGAGCTCGGGGGTCTTGGCACCGGCTTCGATCTGCTCAAGGCTGACGGCATCCGACAGCTCGAACGGGCCGGACCACAACCGCCGCAAGGTCGTGACATGGGCATAGCAGCCCAGCGCCTCGCCCAGATCGCGCGCGATGGAGCGCACATAGCCGCCTTTGCCGCAGACCATATCGAACTGCGCGGTATCCCGATCAGGTCGCGCGACCAGATCAAGCTCATCGACAAAAAGCGGACGGGCGGCAAGCTCCAGATCCTCACCGTCGCGCGCAAGCTTATAGGCGCGTTGCCCGTCGACCTTCACAGCGGAAAACTGCGGCGGGACCTGCATGATATCGCCCCGAAACGGGGCGAGCGCCGCGCGGATATCATCATCGGACGGGCGCGCATCGCTTTGGTGGATGACCTCTCCCTCGGCATCATCGGTATTTGTGGCCTGCCCCAGACGGATATCAAACCGGTAAGCCTTCAGCGCATCGGTCACGTAAGGCACGGTCTTTGTGGCCTCGCCCAGCGCAATGGCCAGAACGCCGGTCGCATCGGGATCCAGTGTGCCGGAATGGCCCGCCTTCTTTGCGTCAAACGCCCAGCGGACCCGCCCGACGACATCGTTGGAGGTCATCCCGGCGGGCTTGTCGACCACCAGCCAGCCATGAATGTCGCGACCTTTCTTTCGGCGTCCCAAAACCCCTACCCCCGCAATAGATTGGGCGGTCGTGGTATGCCGGTTCGGGCGCGGGGTCAATCGGACAGACTATGTCACAGACCCGTAGACAGTGGTCCCAGGTGCTTTGAGTTGCGATCCACTTTCCGCAAGACAGGGGGTGAGACTGGCGCGTTTCGATTTGACGGATTTTCAACAGTCAGTGATCCATCGCGTTGAAGCGGGGGTCAAACACGCCATCTTGCAGCTGTACAGAGACCGAGCTTTGCTTTCCGAACTGTTCCGGTTCCCGGCTCGACCCGACAAGCGCAACCGCCGTGGGGTCCTGAAGGTCAACAGGCCCTAGTTATCCGGTGCTGTTTCTCCGATGATCGGTCCCATCCGTGCGCCTGTGTCGCTGCGGCCAAGTTCGCGCGCGTAAAGCCTTGAGATCGTCCCATCGAAAAACAGCGCATTGGGGCTGGAAAGCCGGTCGCGAAACAGCGTCGCGAAATCGTGGAACCGGACGAAGTCTTCCGAGATCACGAAATGGACGGTCCCATCGCGCGCAACCCCGACCCCATTGCGTCTTTTGCGCGACGTGCTGTCAGGCATGAAGCGCGGATGGATCGCCCCGTTGATGACCAGCATGGGCCCCGACTGCGTGGCGATCCGGCATTTTGGCGGGTTGGCGGCGTAGCTTCGGCTTTCGATGACAAGAGCCTTTCCATTGGCCACGCAAAACACGCCATTGGGCAACAGGCCGAAATTTCCCGGCCCTTCGGAGGTCACAACGCGCATCTCTTCGACACCGTCTGACAGGAAATGGCCCACGGGTCTGCGATCCTCATGATACATCCCGCCATTCATCGCGAATGTCAGCATCTCGCCCTCACGCCGCAGCTTGGCCCGCAGGCTTTGGAAATCGCCCAGCACCTTCCCATCCGTATCCCGCAGCCATAGTCGCAGGTTCCCGGGCTGGGTGACGGAGCAGACGGTGTAGCGGTCACCCAGATGGGTCGTCTCGAAACACTCAGCAGCCGTGGCCGGTGAGGCCAGCATAAAGAACGCTGCGCAGAGGGTTCTAATCCGCATCTAGGTCGCGCTTCACGTCGGCGCGTTTGAGCAGGCGGTTCGTATCATCCATCCGGTCAAAGCTCTCGTCAATGACGAAGCGCAGATCGGGCGAGAATTTCAACGTCAGGTTCTTTGACACCGCGCGGCGCAGCTCTGACTTGTTGCGGGCCAGTGCCTCGATCGCCTCAGCCCGGTTGTCGCCACCCAAAGGCAGCACGAAAGCTGTCGCGATTTTCAGATCGGGGGAGCTGCGCACCTCACTGACCGTGATTGACATACGGTTGAGATCGGGGTCGTGGATATCACCCCGGTTGAGCACATCGGCGAGGGTCCTGCGGATCAGCTCGCCCACGCGCAGCTGTCGTTGCGAGGGGCCCGCGCCGGAGAAATGTGAGTTCTTGGCCATGTCTTCGGGTGTAATCGGCTTGCCTGGCCGGTGCAAGCGGGCCAGAACGAGGCAGACAGGAGATTGGATATGGCGGATTTACCTTCGGTGGTTGTCACCGGTGCCTCTGGCCGGATGGGGCAGATGCTGATCGAGACCGTGACCGCGCATTCCGGTCTGCGGCTGGGCGGCGTGACGGAGCGCCCCGGCCATGACTGGATAGGCCGTGATCTGGGCGAGGCGATGGGCGGGCAGGCCACAGGTGTGCCCGTGACCGATGATCCCATCACGGTCATCAAGGACGCGCAGGCGATCATCGATTTCACAACGCCCGAGGCGACACTGGCCCATGCGGAGCTTGCAGCTCAGGCGCGCGCGGCTCATGTGATTGGCACGACGGGTCTGACGCAGGACGATATCGCGCAAATCAGGCGCGCGTCCCATCACGCGCCCATTGTACGGGCGGGGAATATGAGCCTTGGTGTCAATCTGCTGGTGACGCTGACACAGCAGGTGGCCGCAGCACTTGACGCGGATTTCGATATTGAGATTATTGAGGCTCATCATCGCCACAAGGTCGACGCGCCCTCCGGCACTGCCCTGATGCTGGGCGAAGCTGCCGCTGCAGGCCGCGGGGTATCGCTGGGCGATGTCACCGATAGCGGGCGTGACGGGATCACCGGTGCCCGCCGACGGGGCGATATCGGTTTTTCGGCCATTCGCGGCGGTGATATTGTGGGTGAACATGACGTGGTCTTCGCAGCAGATGGCGAGCGCATCACCCTGCGCCACATGGCTACGGATCGCGCATTATTCGCGCGTGGCGCTGTCAGGGCTGTTTTGTGGGCCTTGGATAAGGAGCCGGGCGAGTATGATATGCTCGACGTGTTGGGGCTGAAAAAGTGATCTGACCGGCAACTGGTGACGTATCATATCCAGACGATCGGGAGTGAACGGATGACAACAGTTTCGACCATAAGAAAACTTGCTCTTGCCGTTTTGGCGACACTTGCCTGCACAGGCTCCGTTCAGGCTGATCTTGAGTTGAACAAGATAACAGATCGGCAGGATTTTGAGCGTCTGGTCGTCGGCAAGGAGCTGACGATTTTTGGCATTCGCGTGAAAGTCACCCCCAGTGGCGAGATTGATGGCCGCGCCTATGGCCGCGATGTCTCCGGCAGGTGGCAGTGGAAAGACGGCTATTTCTGCCGTGATCTTTATTGGGGCAAGCGCGATCTTGGCCCGAACTGTCAGGAAGTGCGGGTCGATGGCAACACGGTCCGCTTCACCTCTGACAAGGGAACCGGTCGCTTTGCTGATCTGACGATGCAGTAATTTCCGTGGCAGCCGGGATCCGGCGCTCAGAAATCGACCGCGATGCCCTTCTTTTCCCAATCACCGTAGCGCACGGGCTCCGGCCCGTCGCGGCCCCCCAGTTCCTTGGGCAGGTCCAGCTTGCGCGCGGCTTTGCGACGCTCTTCCGCTTCGTTCAGGGCGCGCTGGGCTTCGGGCGGCAATGGCGGGTCGTCTTGTGTCTTCATACCTCCTGATATACGGCCAAGAAAACGGGAGACAAGGGATGGCGGCAGGCGATCAGGGAAAAGTGGCGCGAAAAGCCGCGCTCGGGCTGCTCTTTGGCGTGCTGACCCGCAAACAGCCCCTGTCAGAGCTGCTGGCCGGGCCAGAGCTGTTTCACGGCCTCGCCCCGGCTGACCGGGCACGAGGGCAACGGCTGGCCGTCACCACGCTGCGTTGCATTGGCAAGGCCGATGCGGTGCTTGCCCGCCATATCGAGAAATTCCCGCCGACAGCTGCGCTCAATATCCTGCGGCTGGCCACGGTGGAGCTGCTGGAGGAAGGAGAGGCCGCGCATGGTGTTGTCGATAGTGCCGTGACCCTGATGCGGCGCAATCCCAAGGCGCGGCAATTCGCAGGGCTCGGCAATGCGGTGTTGCGCAAGATCTCCGCCGAGGATCAGGGCTGGGCCGACCTGCCAGCGCCAGAGCTTCCCAAATGGCTGCGCCGCAGGATCGTCCATATCTATGACGCCCAGATCGTGCGCGATATCGAGGCGGCGCATTTTGCCGGTGCCCCCTATGATCTGACGCTCCATCCGGGCGAGGATGCGGGCGTGTGGGCCGAAAAGCTGGGGGCGCAGGTGATGCCCGGCGGCGCGCTCAGGATCAACAGAACAGTCCAGATTACCGATTTGCCGGGTTACGGCGATGGCAAATGGTGGGTGCAGGATGCAGCCGCTGGTTTTGCCGCGCGGCTGATGGGCGACGTTTCGGGCAAGCGGGTGCTGGATCTATGCGCCGCGCCGGGGGGCAAGACGCTGCAACTGGCGGCCGCAGGGGCTCAGCTTACCTCGCTCGATATTTCCGGGCCCCGCATGAAGCGGGTTGAGCAAAATCTGCACAGAACCGGGCTGAGCGCTGACTGTGTTGTCGCGGACGCGCTGCATTGGCAGGCCGAGCCGTTTGACGCGGTCCTGCTTGATGCGCCCTGTTCGGCCACGGGCACGATCCGCCGCCACCCTGATCTGCCCTTCGTCAAGACCGGTAAGGAGCTGCATGGCCTGTTTGAGCTCCAGGAGCAGCTTTTCGACCGCGCCGTTCAGCTGACCAAAGCGGGTGGCCGGATCGTCTATTGCACCTGCTCGCTTCTGACAGAAGAGGGGGAACGCCAGGCGAAGCTGGCCTGCGGGCGGCACGGGTTGAAGCCCGTCCTTGAGCCCGTGAGTGGCCTCGATCCGTCCTGGCTGCGCGACGGAGGCGGTTATCGCACCCGGCCAGATTACTGGTCTGAGGCCGGTGGCATGGACGGTTTTTTCATGATCGCCTTGCAAAAGCCGGAATAATTCGGTGACAGCCCGCCTTATGGCTGGCAAATTGGCGCAAATCGGACGCAACCGAAGACAAGAAAGCACAGCAGGCCCATGGGCATCCGAGCAAAAGTCGCACCCCTATTTGCAAATCTGCGGACCAGCAATCTGGCCGATAGGTGGACCGCGCAGCTGACGGCGCGCAAACCGCGTGCGACCGGGCTGATGACCCGGCCCGAACCGCGCACCATCGGCTCCTTCGCGCGCGGAAAGCAGTTGATTGCCGGCAATTACCAGTTTGGTGGCCATCTTGTGCAATCGCCCGGGCGCGATGTCTGGGCCGTGGATCCGCCCGATCTGGCCTTCGAGACCGAGCTTCACGGATTTACTTGGCTCGATGATCTGGCGGCGGTCGGCGACAGTGCGGCGCGCGAATTGGCGCAGGAATGGCTGGCTGGCTGGATCTCCCGGTTTGGCGGCGGCACGGGGCCGGGCTGGTCGCCTGATCTGACGGGCAGGCGGGTCATCCGCTGGATCAATAACGCGGTTTTCGTGACCAACGCCCAGGCCAAGGCGGAGGAGCAGCGCTATCTCACCTCTGTGGCCCATCAGACCTCCTTTCTGGCGCGTCGCTGGAAAGCGGCCTCGCCCGGGCTGCCGCGGTTTGAGGCGCTGACGGGTCTGCTTTATGCAGGGCTGAGCCTGAAAGGCATGGACCGCCATGTGTTTCCCACCATTCGGGCGCTGGGGCATGAAAGCGCGGATCAGATTGATGCGCAGGGGGGGATGGCTTTACGCAACCCCGAAGAGCTGATGGAGATCCTGACGCTGCTGACCTGGGCCAGTGCCGCGCTGCGCGATGCCGGACAGGAACCGGATGCGGCGCATCTTTCGGCGATTGAACGGATCGTTCCGACCCTGCGGGCGCTGCGCCATGCCGATGGGGGACTGGCCCGGTTTCACGGCGGAGGGCGCGGGGCGGAGGGCAGGCTGGATCAGGCATTGGCGCAATCGGGCGTGAAGGCCTTCGCGCGCGAAGGCCCGGCGATGGGCTATATGCGCCTGCAATGCGCGCGCAGTACGGTCATCGTCGATGCTGCCCCGCCGCCGTCGGGTGCGGTGTCCTATAATGCCCATGCCTCGACACTCGCGTTCGAGCTGACCTCGGGCCGTCGCGAGGTGATCGTTGGATGTGGCGCGGGCACGCCTTTCGGTCTTGACTGGCAGCGGGCCAGCCGGGCGACGGCGTCTCATTCCACGATGATTGTCGACGGCCAGTCCTCCAGTATCATTGATTTCAAATCCAACCCCGAACTGATCAAGACCGCGCCCGACCGTGTGACGCTGGAGCACCGCGCTGACGAGGACGGTGCAGGCTTGACCGCCAGCCATAACGGATACGCCAAGACCTGCGGTCTGACGCATATCCGCAAACTGGATCTGAGCTACGATGGCCGGGTGCTGGGGGGTGAAGACACGCTGGCGGGCATGTCGGAGGCAGAGAAGCTGATTTTTGAGAAGCGCATGGATGCCTCTGCTCTGGAGGGGGTGCCTTATGTGCTGCGCTTCCACCTTCACCCCAATGTCGAAGCAGAGATCGACCCGGGCGGCACGGAGGTCTCTTTGACGCTGAAAAGCGGTGAGATCTGGATCTTCAGTGCAAATGGGCACACAGAAATCACGCTTGAGCCCAGCGTTTATCTGCAAAAGGGGCGGCTGAGACCGCGTGCGGCGAAACAAATCGTTTTATCCGGTCGCGTGATCGAATATGCGACACAGGTCAGTTGGAGTTTGGCCAAGACGCGGGAGACCCCGTCTTTCGTGCGTGATGTCGCGGATGAGCTGTCAACGACGCCGAAATAGCTATCCGTGAGAGGACCTTCATGACCGACCTTGTGCCCCTGACCCGCGCACTGCTTTCCGTATCCGACAAGACCGGCGTGGTTGATCTGGCCAGGTCTCTGGCCGCCAAAGGGGTGGAACTGCTATCTACCGGCGGCACGGCGCAGGCATTGCGCGATGCCGGGCTTGCGGTGCGCGATGTCTCGGAGGTGACGCAATTTCCCGAGATGATGGACGGTCGGGTCAAGACCCTGCATCCCAGGGTGCATGGCGGGCTGCTGGCCTTGCGCGACAACCCCGATCATGTCGCGGCGATGACAGCCCATGGGATTGACGGGATCGATCTGCTGGTGGTCAATCTCTACCCGTTCGAGCAGACGGTCGCAAAAGGCGCGGATTACGCGACCTGCATTGAGAATATTGACATTGGCGGCCCGGCTATGCTGCGCGCTGCGGCCAAGAACCATCAATTTGTCACCGTCGTAACAGACCCGCAGGATTACGCGGCCCTTTTGTCCGAACTGGGCGCGCAGGATGGGCAGACGTCCTACGCGTTCCGCCAGACCCTTGCGCTGACGGCCTATGCGCGGACGGCGGCCTATGATGCGGAAGTGTCCGCCTGGATGGCAGATGCGCTGGGCGAGACCCCGCGTCGCCGTGCCTTTGCGGGCGTGTTGTCGCAAAGCCTGCGCTATGGAGAAAACCCGCATCAACAGGCTGCATTCTACGTGGATGGCTCCGACCGCCCCGGCGTGGCAAGCGCGCGCCAGCTTCAGGGCAAAGAGTTGTCCTACAACAATATCAACGACACCGATGCCGCGTTTGAGCTGGTCGCAGAGTTCGATCCCGCAGACGGCCCGGCTGTTGCAATTATCAAACATGCCAATCCCTGCGGTGTGGCGCAGCGGGCCACACTGGCCGAGGCGTATAGAAGCGCGTTTGAATGTGACCAGACCTCTGCCTTTGGCGGGATTATCGCGCTCAACCAGCCATTGGACGGGCCCACAGCCGAAGAGATCAGCGCGATCTTCACCGAAGTGGTCATTGCCCCCGGCGCGGATGAGGCGGCCCGCGCAGTCTTTGCCGGAAAGAAGAACCTGCGCTTGCTTGTCACCGACGGGCTGCCCGACCCGCGTGAGACGGCGCAGACGATCCGGCAGGTGTCTGGCGGGTTGCTGGTACAGGACAAGGATAGCGGGATGGTGACGCGCGATGCGCTCAAGGTCGTGACCAGACGCGCGCCCACTGACCGGGAGCTGGCCGATATGCTATTTGCCTGGCGTGTGGCCAAACATGTGAAATCCAACGCCATCGTCTATGTCAAAGACGGTGCCACGGTCGGCATCGGTGCGGGCCAGATGAGCCGGGTCGACAGCTCCCGCATCGCCGCGCGCAAGGCGCTTGATGTCGCCGAGCTGCTGGGCCTTCCCGAGCCCCGCACGATAGGCTCCGCCGTGGCGTCAGACGCGTTCTTTCCCTTTGCCGACGGGCTTGAGACAGCCGCAGAGGCCGGGGCCACAGCGCTGATACAGCCCGGTGGCTCGATGCGCGATGAAGAGGTGATCGCGGCGGCAGATGCGCTGGGCCTTGCCATGGTCTTCACCGGCATGCGGCATTTCAGACACTGATGCGGTTGCTTTTTTTCACTGCGCTGTTGGCTTTCGCGGTCGACCAGAACTCGAAAAACTGGGTCATCTACGGGCTGGGCATGGAGCTGGGCGAGCGTTGGGAGATCTTTCCCCCCTATCTGGTGTTTCAATTCGGCTGGAACACGGGGATCAATTTCGGCCTGTTTGGCGACAGCCCGGAGATCATGCGCTACGTGCTGATTGGGCTGGCGCTGGGCATCTCGGGCTGGCTGATCCTGTGGGCCCGCAAATCCCTGACCCGCCCGATTTCGCTGATCTCGGCAGGGTTGATCATCGGCGGTGCGCTTGCCAACGCAGCTGACCGGGTGATTTACGGCGCAGTTGCCGATTTTTTGAACATGTCATGCTGTGGCATCGACAATCCCTATATTTTCAACATCGCGGATATCTTCATTTTCGCGGGCGCTTTCGGGCTGATCGTGTTTGACGATCACAAGACCACGTGACGCGCCGGGCACAATGGGTTAAACTACGACAAAAGACGAGCGAGGATAAGGGCGATGCGACGCAAACCGATGATGCTGGCGGCGCTGTGCAGTGCAATTGTGTTGAGCGGTTGTGGTGGAGACAGTGACCCTCGGCTTCTGAACGTCAAATCCGACCTTGTTGGCCCGGATGAGTTTGCGATCGTGCCCAACAAGCCGCTGACCCTGCCTGACGATGTATCGACCCTGCCTGAACCCGGCGGTCGCAACCGCACGGAAGCCACGCCCGAAGAGGACGCGATCCTGGCTCTTGGTGGCAATCCCGCAGGCGGTCTTCAGGATGGCGGTCTGGTCGGCTATGCGCAGCGCTACGGCGTGACGCCTTCCATTCGGTCCCAGCTTGCGCAGGAAGACCTCGAATTCCGCCGTAAAAATGATGGCCGCTTGCTGGAACGTCTGTTCAATGTGAACGTCTATTTCAAAGCCTACCGGGAACATCAGCTCGACCAATATGCAGAGCTTGAGCGGTTGCGGCGTCTGGGCGTGCGCACGCCATCTGTCCCGCCCGAAGGGTTCGAGTAGGGCCGCGCTGAAATAACGCGCGCTCAATTCCGCGTATGTCGAATTGAAAGATTGGCATTTTGCGCCATAATTTAAATCCAGACATTTCTTCAGGAGCGCTCTTCATGAAATCCATGCTGCAGGCCGGTCTCGTTTTGCTGATCGGGGTATTGCCCTCGGTCGCGGCCGAGAAGATCACGACATTCACGCTTGAAAACGGGCTTGAGGCCGTCGTGCTTGAAGACCACCGCGCGCCGGTTGTGGTCCATATGCTCTGGTACAAGGCCGGCGCCGCCGATGAGAAGCCGGGCGTTTCCGGCGTGGCGCATTTTCTTGAGCATCTTCTGTTCAAGGCCACCGACACGCTTGAATCGGGTGAGTTCTCCAAAGTGGTCGAAGCGAATGGTGGCTCTGACAATGCGTTTACGTCCTGGGACTACACGGGCTATTTTCAGCGCGTCGCGGCGGACCGGCTTGAATTGATGATGCAGATGGAAGCCGACCGGATGCGCAATATCCGCCTGACGGAGGAAGATATCCGCACCGAGCGCGATGTGATCCTGGAGGAACGCTCGCAGCGGACCGATAGCGAGCCCGGCGCGCTGTTCGGTGAACAACGCCGCGCTGCACTTTATATGAACCATCCCTACGGCGTCCCGATCATCGGTTGGCGACATGAGATGGAACAGCTGTCAATGGAAGATGCGCTGGATTTCTACAGCACCTATTATGCGCCCAATGCGGCGATCCTTGTGGTGGCGGGCGATGTTGATCCTGCCGAGGTCGAGGAGCTGGCCAAGAAGCATTACGGCCCGCTGAAGCCGACCGAGGGGCTGACCGAACGGGTCCGTCCGGCGGAGCCGCCGCAACTGGCCGAACGGCGCATTGTCTATGAGGACGCGCGGGTCGCGCAGCCTTATGTGATCCGCACCTATCTGGCGCCTGAGCGGGACGCGGGCGATCAGACCGCGGCTGCCGCGCTGACGATGCTGGCAGAGCTTCTGGGCGGCGATTCCGCGACCTCCGTGCTGGGCAAGGCGCTGCAGCAGGACAGCCAGAAAGCGGTCTACACGGCAGCGTTCTATTCCGGCGTGAGCTATGATGACACGTCTTTCGGTGTGATCATGGTCCCCTCGCCGGGTTTGTCGCTGCAAGAGGCAGAAGACGAGATGGACGCGGTTATCGCGCAATTCATGAAGGACGGAATTGACGCCGAGAAACTGGCGCGGATCAAGACACAGATACTCGCCTCCGAGATCTATGCGCAGGATGATGTGGGCGGAATGGCCCGCAGATACGGCGCGGCGCTGACCTCCGGGCTGACCATCAAGGATGTGCAGGACTGGCCAAAGCTGCTGGCCGAGGTGACAGAGGAAGACATCCTCGCCGCTGCCGAGATGGTGTTTGACCGCAAGAAAGCCGTGACCGGCTGGTTCAGGAAACCGCAAACCGAGGAGGTGAGCCAATGATCCGTTTTATCCTCAGCGCCGTGACGGCGCTCGCGCTCGCGCTTCCTGCGCAAGCGGTTGAGATCAAGGAAGTCACCTCGCCCGGCGGACTCAAAGCCTGGCTGGTCGAGGAGCCTTCGATCCCCTTCATGGCGCTGGAAATCCGCTTCAAAGGCGGTGCTTCGGTGGACCGTGAGGGTAAACGCGGGGCGATCAACCTGATGACTGCGCTGATCGAGGAAGGCGCAGGCGATCTGGATGCGACCGAATTTGCAGCCGCGCGTCAGGCGCTTGCGGCCTCATACGGGTTTGACGTCTACGATGACGCGCTGACCGTCTCGGCCCAATTCCTGACGGAAAACCGTGACGAGGCGCTGGCGCTTCTCAAACTGGCCCTCACCGAGCCGCGTTTTGACGATGCCGCGATCGAACGGGTGCGCGCTCAGGTCCAGTCGATCATCGCCTCTGACCTCAAAGACCCCGGCAAGATCGCCGCTGCCGCTTTCGATGAATTGGCTTTTGGTGATCACCCTTACGGCTCCCAGTTGAACGGGACAGCTGAAAGCGTCGCCGCACTGACCCGCGATGATCTGGTGAATGCCTATCGCGACACCATCGCGCTGGACCGGGTCTATATCGGTGCGGTGGGCGATATCACCGCTGCCGAACTCGGCCCGCTGCTGGATGACCTGCTGGGCGGTCTGCCTGCAACCGGTGCGGAACTGCCCGGTGAAGCAGATTATCTGCTCACAGGCGGCGAGACGGTGATCCCCTTCGACACGCCGCAATCCGTGGCGCTGTTTGGCCATGAGGGCATTGAACGCGATGACCCGGAATTCTTTGCGGCCTATCTACTCAACCAGATCCTCGGCGATAGCGGACTGACATCACGGCTGATGGAAGAGGTGCGCGAAAAGCGCGGCCTGACCTACGGCGTCTACAGCTTCCTTGCGACGAAGGATCTGGCGGAGCTGTATATGGGTCAGGTCGCCTCGGCCAATGACCGCGTTGCGCAAGCCATCGAGGTGATCCGCGCGGAATGGGCCAAGGCGGCCTCCGAAGGCGTGACGGCAGAAGAGCTCGAGGTCGCCAAGACCTATCTGACAGGGGCCTATCCACTGCGCTTTGACGGCAATGCGCCGATCGCGCGGATCCTTGTGGGGATGCAGATGGACGATCTGCCGATCTCCTATATCGAGACCCGCAACGCAAAGGTGGAGGCGGTGACGCTGGAAGAAGTCAATTCCCTCGCCAAACGTCTGTTGCAACCCGATGGTCTGCATTTCGTGGTGGTGGGTCAGCCCGAGGGGCTGGAGGCCTCAAACTAGCTTAACGGCGATGGCCGAATCTGATCGGCCATGCTACAGTTTGGGGTATGAACGCCCCGAACCCCAACATACGGCCCGAAAAGCCCAAAATAAGGCAGCTCGATGAGGTGGTGGTCAACCGCATCGCGGCGGGCGAGGTGGTGGAGCGTCCGGCCTCCGCGATAAAGGAGCTGGTCGAGAATGCGCTGGATGCCAATGCCACGCGGATCGACATCACCATCCAGGATGGCGGCAAGACGCTGATACAGGTGCGCGATGACGGGCATGGGATCGCGGCGGATGATCTTGCGCTGGCCCTGTCGCGCCATGCAACCTCCAAGATCGACGGCACGGATCTTCTTGATATCCGCAGTTTCGGGTTTCGCGGCGAGGCGCTGCCTTCCATGGGCGCGGTCGGAAGGATGAGCATCACGTCGCGCGTCGATGGTGCGGAGGCTGCGATGATCGCTGTGGATGGCGGCAAGCTCAAACCATTGCGGCCTGCTGCGCTCAACCGTGGCACGGTGGTCGAGCTGCGTGATCTGTTTTATGCCACCCCCGCGCGGTTGAAATTCCTGCGCTCTGACCGGGCCGAGACGCAGGCGATTTCCGATGTGGTCAAGCGGCTGGCTATGGCGGAACCCTATGTGGGCTTCTCGTTGCGCGACCATGGCACCGGCCGGGAGACGTTCCGCGCGGATCCGCAAAACGGTGATCTGTTCGATGCTTTGGCGGGGCGGCTGCGGCAGATCATGGGCGCGGAGTTTATCGACAATGCCTTGCCCATTGATGCCGAACGGGACGGTTTCGCGCTGACCGGTTTTGCCGCACTTCCGACCTATTCGCGCGGCTCGGCGGTGGCGCAGTATCTTTTCGTGAATGGCAGGCCCGTGCGCGACAAGCTGCTGATCGGGGCGCTGCGCGGCGCATATTCCGACTTCCTGAGCCGCGACCGGCATCCGGCCTGCGCGCTGTTTGTCGAATGCGATCCGCAATTGGTCGATGTCAATGTGCATCCCGCCAAGGCAGAGGTGCGGTTCCGTGATCCCGGCACCGTGCGGGGTCTGATCATCTCTGCGCTGAAACACGCGCTGGCCGAGGCAGGTCACCGCGCCTCCACGACGGTTGCCAATGCGACCCTCGCTGCCTTCCAGCCGGAGCCCACCACCCCGCGCAACTACCAGATGGATATGACCGCGCGCGCCTATTCGGTGCGCCAGCCCATGCCGCAAGGTTTTGCGGAGACCGCGCCGGTGTTTTCGCGCGTCGATGAGCCCGCGCAAGTGGAAGAAGATCACCCGCTGGGGGCTGCGCGCGGGCAGGTGCATGAGAATTACATTGTGGCGCAGACCGCAGACGGCATGGTGATCGTCGATCAGCACGCAGCGCATGAGCGGCTTGTCTACGAAAAACTCAAACGCCAGATGGCTGAGAATGGCGTCGCTGCGCAGGCGCTGTTGATCCCTGAAATCGTCAAGCTGTCGCGCGATGATGCGGAGCGTCTGCTGGAACAGGCAAGCGATCTCGCGCGGCTGGGTCTGGCGATAGAGCCTTTCGGTGACGGCGCCATCGCCGTGCGCGAGACGCCTGCGATACTCGGGCCTGTGAATGCCGAAAACCTGCTGCGTGACGTGCTTGATGCGTTACATGAGGGCACGCGTTCGACGGTGCAGGACAGGCTGGATGCAGTGCTGAGCCGGGTGGCCTGCCATGGTTCGGTCCGCTCGGGGCGGCGGATGAATGGCGAAGAGATGAATGCGCTGCTGCGCGAGATGGAAGCGACGCCGCATTCCGGGCAATGCAACCACGGGCGCCCGACTTATGTGGAGCTGAAGCTCAGTGATATTGAAAAGCTGTTCGGGCGCACATGATCCAGATTGGCGATGTTACCATCAATCTTGAAAACCCGCTGGTGCTTGCGGCGCTGGTCGGGGGCGTATTGGTGTTGCTTTTGTTCATCATGCTGTTTGTCGCCATGCGCGCATCGGGTCGGGCCGCGCGGCTGGCTGAACCTCTGGTTCATCAGCTCGGCGCTTTGGGCGCGACGGTCCAGGCGCTTGGTGCGGGGCAGGAACGGTTGACCGGCGGGCTTGAGGCCGTGTCGCAGTTCCAGAGCCAAAGCAGCCAGATCATGGATCAACGTCTGGCCGCGATGCAACAAAACATGAATGATAGCCTGCAAAGCACGGCTTTGAAATCCGCCAACACGATCTCGGAGCTGCAGCAGGCTGTGAACAATTCGCTGCATGGATCCTCCGAGAAGACGACGAAATCACTGACCCAGTTGCAGGAAAGGCTGGTCACGATCGACAAGGCGCAAGGCAATATCGAAAAGCTGTCCTCCGATGTTCTGAGTTTGCAGGATATTTTGTCAAACAAGCAGACCCGGGGGGCGTTCGGGGAAATACAACTCAACGATATCGTCACCAAGGCGCTGCCATCTGACAGCTATGACTTTCAGGTGACGCTTTCCAATGGCAAGCGGGCCGACTGCCTGATCCGGCTGCCCAACCCGCCGGGACCGATTGTGATCGACGCGAAGTTCCCGCTGGAGGCTTACGAGGCGCTGGTCAATTCCGAAACGCCAGAGGCGGTGGCAACTGCAACCTCAGAGCTGCGCAAGGCGGTGCGGATGCATATAAAAGCCATCGCGGAGCGCTATCTGATAGATGGCGAGACGGCCGATGGCGCGCTGATGTTTGTGCCTTCGGAGGCCGTCTATGCCGAGCTGCACGCCCGCCTGCCCGATGTCGTGCGAGAAGGCTTCGATGCCCGGGTCTGGATCGTGTCGCCCACCACCTGCATGGCAACGCTGAATACGATGCGCGCGATCCTGAAAGATGTAAGAATGCGTGAACAAGCCGGTGCCATCCGCCGGGAGCTTGGTCTGCTCTATAAGGATGTGGAGCGTTTGGGCGCGCGGGTCGATAATCTCGACAAGCATTTTGCGCTTGCGGTCAAGGATGTGGGCGAGATCAAGATATCGGCCCAGAAAGCAAGCGGTCGAGCCCATAAGCTCGACCGGTTTGAATTCGACGATCCGCAGGAAGACGACAATGTCGTTCCCCTCAGCCCGACGGCGTCAGATACGTAGGAAAGGTTGCGCGACGCGCTGGATGATCCCGTTGAATTTCAACGGAGCATCTGTCGCCGCAAGGCAAATGCAGTCCAGGCCAGGTGCGGCGACGGGGGTATGTTCCAGATCCTCATCGGCGATTTCCAGATCCCCGCGCGCAAAACGATCCTCGTCATCCTCAAAAGCGCCTTGCAGCACCAATGTCAATTCCGTGCCACGGTGACCATGGTCGGGGACGGCACAACCGGCGGGGATGTGCAGCAGCCGCACGGATGCATCCTTGGACGTCTTCAGGATCGCTTGCCGAACCCCCATGCCGACGGGACGCCATTTGACGGCGTCCAGATCACCATTCACATATTTTTGCAAAACTTTCGGGAAAATACCGTCCGGGTGTCGATCGGCAATCTGGATCGGGTCCTTGGGTCCTGCTTCAATCCGGGCCAAGGTGGCGTCAAGATCAACACTCAGATCGTTGTCGACTTCCTCCTCCAGCATGGCGCCGCCCACCGCTTCCATCGCGGCAAGCCGGGCGCGACATTCGTCGCACATGGAGATATGCGTGGCCACGACAAGGCTGAAGGCCTCGGGCAAGGTCCCGGCGCTGTAGCTCATCAAGAGCGGATCATTCAGGTGGTGTTTGATATCAGCCATCTTTTTCACTTCATGGAATGACGCAGTCTTTCGAGCGCCAAACGTATCCTCGATTTGATCGTTCCCAGTGGAAGCCCTGTCTGTTCGGCGATCTCGCTATGCGACAGATCACCGTAAAAGGCCTTCTGGATCAGATCCCTCTGTTTCGCGGGCAACTCGGCCAAAGCCTCTGCCAACCGCTTGCTTTCCTGCTGAAGCTCCACGATGTCGGCCGCATCAGGCTCGGCCTCGGGGCCCCATTCCAATTCATCCGGTTCGGGGCGACGCTGCTTGCGCAGCAGGTCGATCCGCCGGTTCCGCGCAATCGTGAAGATCCAGGTCGACACGCTTGCGCGCGATGGATCAAATAAATGCGCCTTGTGCCAAAGCGTCGCCATGACATCCTGGGCACATTCCTCCGCCAGGGATGCATCCGCGCCTGACTTCATCAGAAACGCTTTCACCCTTGGTGCGAAATGACTGAACAGAGCAGCGAAGGCTGCTTTGTCCTTGTCGAGTTTTATGCGGGCAACATGCGCAACCCAAATCGTATTATCTTCTGCGTTCACCGCCACGCGCCTGGTCTTTCCGGGCGGTCTGGCCACCCCATCCGCCACATTATTCTTAACAGCGTCAGGCGCTATTGGATAACATGTCGCGGTGCTCGTTTCGGTATACATGTCAGGTTTACGGCCCCACAGCCCGACTGGATCAATATTTTTTGCTTTAATCCGAATGATTGATCTGTGCGTAGTACTCTCAGACAAACACCAAGACTGTGCTGGAGCCCCATGTATGCCATTCGAGAAATTTTCTGCTGCCCCCAAGCGAATTGCCGTGATCGGCGGGGGTATTTCGGGCATGGCTGCTGCGCATCTGTTGTCAAAGGCGCATCGCGTGGTCCTGTTCGAGGCGGAGCCACGCCTTGGCGGGCATGCGCGCACGGTCAAAGCCGGCAAACGGGGCGATCAGCCGGTTGATACCGGCTTTATTGTCTATAACGAGGCGAATTACCCGAACCTCACCTCCTTGTTCTCAGAGCTCGACGTGCCTGTGGTGCCCAGCAACATGAGCTTTGGGGCGTCGTTCAAGGGTGGCGCGCTGGAATACGGGCTGGCAAGTATCGACGCTATTTTCGCGCAGCGCCGCAATCTTATGCGCCCGCAATTCCTGCGGATGGTGCGTGACATCAAGAAGTTCAACGACAACGCCCTTGATGCGGCAAAGGACCCCGATATCTCCATCGGGGATTTCCTGAGCATTCTGGGCACGGGCAAGTGGTTCCGCGATCACTATCTGCTGCCCTTTACCGGGGCAATCTGGTCGACACCGACCTCCAAGATGATGGATTTCCCCGCGCAGGCCCTGATCCGCTTCATGGAGAACCATGCCCTGCTGCGTTATGAGAACCAGCATCAGTGGTATACGGTAGAAGGTGGCTCGATCGAATATGTCCGTCGTCTGGAGGCCAAGCTGATCTCTCAAGGTGTCGATCTGCGTCTGGGCGCAGCCGTGAAATCCGTTTCGCGCCATGACAAGGTCGAGGTCTTGCCCGTGGGCGGCACGGTTGAACGCTTTGACGAGGTGGTATTTGCCACCCATTCCGATCAAAGCCTTGCCATGCTGAGCGATCCTTCCCCATCGGAGGCGCAGAGCCTGGGCGCGGTGCGCTACCAGCCCAACGAGGCTGTGCTGCATTGTGATGAGGCGCTGATGCCGCGCCGCCGGAAATGCTGGTCCAGCTGGGTCTATTGCGAGGAGGCCAGAAAGACCTCCGACAAGATTGATCTGACCTACTGGATGAACTCGCTGCAACCGATCCCGCAGGATGATCCGATGTTTGTGACACTCAACTCGACCCGCCGGATCCGCGAAGAGTTGATTTATGACACCACCACGTTCCAACACCCTGTCTTCGATCTGGGCGCGCTGCAGGCACAAAAGACGATCCGGGCACGCAACGGAACAAATTCCACGTGGTTCTGCGGCGCCTGGATGCGAAACGGCTTTCACGAGGATGGTTTTGCCAGCGCGGTCGATGTGGCCGACGCTCTTTTGCAGACAGAGGCGATCCGCGCAGCATGAGCGGCATTGAACACATATCGGCAACGACCTTCCACGGTCGAAAGGGCGCGATTGAAAACGCGTTCAAATACGGGGTGGATTACGTTTTGGTCGACCCGGCGGCTAGTAGTCGCGGCCCGGCGCTGTTCTCACGCAATAGGCGCAACCTCACGGCCTTGTTTGACAGCGATCACGGTGGCGCGCCGAAATCGGGTCGCGGTGTGATCTGGGTGCATGAGGTCCTCGCCGCGCATGGCGTGGACCCGCAGATCGCGCGGATCGAGCTGCTCGCCCAGCCGCGCGTCATGGGCCATGTGTTCAACCCGGTCAGCTTCTGGCTATGCTGGGACGCGCAAGATCAGCTGCGTGCCGTGATCCCTGAGGTCACAAATACATTCGGCGACCGCCATTCCTATCTGTGCATGCATGATGACCTTCGCCCGATCCTGCCGCAAGATGTGCTGCACGCAGCCAAGATTTTCCATGTCTCTCCTTTCCAGAAGGTCGAAGGCGCCTATAGTTTCCGCTTCGATATCACCGCAGAACGTATCGGCATCTGGATCGATTACAGCGCCGGTAACGGCGGGCTGCTCGCCACGCTCACGGGCAAGCGGCGCCCCATGTCCAATCTGACCATTCTGCAAGCCTGCCTGCGCCGCCCCTTCGGCTCCCGCCGCGTATTGGGCCTGATCCATTGGCAGGCATTCAAGCTCTGGCTGAAAGGCGCGCAGTACACGGCCCGCCCGACGCCGCCATCCCAGGAGGTGTCGCGATGATTGCGACCGCTTTGCCCAAACCGTCAGAACGGCTTCCGGCCTACTCGCTCTTTGCAGCGGTTTTGTCAGGCGCGGGACTTCCGATCTATATCTATGCCCCTAAATACTACGCCGATACCTACGGCGTCAGCCTCGCGGCACTTGCCAGTTTGCTTTTCGGGCTGCGCCTGCTTGACGTGGTTCAGGATCCGGCTCTGGGCTGGCTGAGTGAGCGGCTCGGCGCTGCCCGCAAGCTGGCAATGGCTCTGGGCGGCGCGCTGCTTGCGGGTGCCATGATCGGGCTTTTTGCTGTCGAGCCCATGACCTCTCCGCTGCTTTGGTTTGCGCTGATGATCACCGCGCTGTTTACCGCCTTCAGCTTCCTGACAATCAATTTCTACGGGCAGGGCATCAGCAAGGCAGGCCAGATCGCGGGCGGGCATACGCGGCTCGCCGCCTGGCGTGAAACCGGTGCGCTGTTGGGGGTCTGCCTTGCGGCGATCGCGCCATCACTGCTGCAAGGCAGCGTCGCAGCGCCCTTTTCTGCCTTCGCGGTCGGGTTCGCGGGGCTGGTGCTGGTCGCGATTGTGATGATGTCGCCGGAATGGTCGGGCAGGGTCGATCACGCACCCACGCCGATCCGCACGATCCTGTCAGATCGCGTGACCCGCAGGCTGCTGATCCTTGCGTTGGTCAACGCGGCTCCGGCAGCATTTTCGTCGACCCTTTTTCTGTTCTTTGTCGAAAGCAGGTTAAACGCGCCGGGCTGGGAGGGCCCGCTTCTGGTGCTGTTCTTCCTGTCGGCGGCACTCTCCGCGCCTGTATGGGCCATGCTTGCCGAACGCTTTGGGTCCAAGCGCGTCCTGCTTTGCGCTATGGTGCTGGCTATCGTGGCGTTCGGCTTTGTACTGCCGCTGGGCAGTGGCGATGAGATCAGTTTCGCCGTCATCTGCGTGATTTCCGGTGCGACAATCGGCGCGGACCTCACGCTGCTGCCCGCCCTGTTCGCGCGGCGCATGGCGTCTATCTCGCCCAATGGGGGGCAGGCCTTTGGGCTTTGGGCGCTGGTGTCGAAATTCTCGCTGGCTTTTGCGGCGGTTTTGTTGCTGCCAGCACTGGAAGCCTACGGATTCTCATCAGGGGCCACGGCAAACCCGCCGGAAGCCCTGTTTCTGCTGACGATACTATATGCGCTGGTTCCCTGCGTATTGAAACTGATTGCAATCGCGATCCTGCTTGCAACCCCAATAGAGGAGTGAAGACGATGGAAGCTCTCTTGTTTACCGCGATCGGAATGACGCTGGTGCTCGGCTTTTTGATGGCTCGAGCCCGTTTTGCGTCCTTCACTGCGCAAATGCCCGAAGACTACGCGGATAAAGGACCCCATTTTGACCTGCGCCAGCATCTGCGCGGCCCGCTTCTGTGTGAGGGGATGATCTACGGGCCGACCGGGCGGGTCACGTCGCGTTTTGTGGCCGATATGGATGTCAGCTGGGACGGCAATGTCGGCACGATGACCGAAGAGTTCCGCTATTGCAGCGGAGAGACCCAATCCCGCAACTGGGTGCTGACTGTCGGCAATGATGGCTCTATCAAGGCCGAAGCGCCGGATGTAGTTGGGCAGGGGCACGGGATGCAGAAGGGTCCAACGGTCCAGCTGAACTACCGTATCAAACTGCCCGAGAATTCCGGCGGGCATGAGCTTGATACGGTGGACTGGATGTATCTGGTCGATAACGGCACGATCATGAACCGCTCCCAATTTCGCAAATATGGCTTCAAGGTCGCCGAGCTGGTCGCGACAATGCGGCCCAAGGAGACCCTGCGCCTGAAGGATGCCGCGTGAGCGATTGGACTGGCAAGAAGTTCTGGCTCGTCGGCGCGTCTGAGGGTCTGGGCCGCGAGGTTGCGTTGAAGCTGAGCCGCGCCGGCGCTGAACTGATCGTCTCCGCCCGCTCGGAGGACCGGCTGCTGTCGCTATGCGATGAGATGTCTGGCAAGGGGCGGGCCGTGACCGTCGATGTCTCAGACGCGCAGGATGTCGCGCGGGCCGCAAAGGAAGTGGGGCCGGTTGATGGGCTGATCTATCTGGCAGGCGTCTATTGGCCCATGTCGGCGCGCGAATGGGACGCAGATCAGGTCGAGACAATGTGCGACATCAATTTCACCGGTGCAGCCCGCGTTCTGGGCGCGGTTCTGCCGGGGATGATCGCGGCGGATCGCGGCCATATCGTGCTCACCGGAAGCCTGTCGGGCTTTCGCGGCTTGCCCGGCGCGGTGGGCTATGGCGCCAGCAAGGCAGGGCTGATGTATCTGGCCGAAAGCCTCTATGCGGATCTGCGCAAGACAGGCGTGAAGGTGCAGCTGATCAATCCGGGCTTCATCAAGACCCGGCTGACGAAGAAAAACGATTTTACGATGCCCTTCATCATGGAGCCTGAGATCGCCGCTGGTGAATTCATCGAACATATGCACAGCGACGGGTTCAAAAAGAACTTCCCCGCCCTGTTCGGCGCGATGTTCCGGCTCAGCCAATTTTTGCCCGATTGGCTCTATTACCGGATCTTCGCCAGGGGCTGATCTGGATCGCTCCGGGTGCAGCCTTCCATCGGTCATTTGTGCATCGTCATAAGGGACGCCGCGCCGCGTATCGGAAACGGTGCCTGACGGAAACGCGCTGCCCTGCGTCGCGAGTGCTATTATCGCCCGCAATTGAATCGGTGTAGGCTGACCCAAAGGGAGAGTCCGCCATGTCCGACATGATCACGTTTACGCTGGACGGAGAGACCGTTCAAGCAGCCCCCGGGGAGAGCATCTGGGAAGTCGCCAATGGCCGTGGTCTGGTGATCCCGCATCTGTGCCACAAACCTGCACCGGGCTACCGACCCGACGGAAATTGCCGCGCCTGCATGGTCGAGATCGAAGGCGAGCGCGTGCTGGCCGCCTCCTGCATCCGGGAGCCCTCCGAGGGAATGATCGTCACCACCAATTCCAGCCGCGCCAAGACCGCGCGCAAGATGGTGGTGGAGATGCTGGTCGCCGATCAGCCCGCGCGTGACGTGGCGCATGATAAATCCGCGCATCTGTGGGACATGGCCGATATGCAAGGCGTCTCCGACAGCCGTCTGCCCAGGCTGGAGCGTGACCGGGTGCCGCTGCTTGATGACAGCCATGTGGCCATGAATGTCAATCTCGACGCCTGTATCCAATGCGGGCTGTGTGTGCGGGCCTGCCGCGAAGTGCAGGTCAATGACGTGATCGGTATGGCGGGACGGGGGCACGATGCCTATCCGGTTTTCGATATGTCCGACCCTATGGGTGCCTCAAGCTGCGTGGCTTGCGGCGAATGTGTGCAGGCCTGTCCGACAGGTGCGCTGATGCCTGCCGCCGTGCTCGATGCCGATCAGATTGGCGACAGCAAGGATTTCGACAGGGAGGTGGAGAGCATCTGCCCCTTCTGTGGTGTCGGCTGCCAGGTCTCGCTCAAGGTGAAGGGTGACAAGATCAAGTTCGTCGAAGGTATCAACGGCCCGGCCAATGAGGGCAGGCTCTGCGTAAAGGGGCGGTTCGGGTTTGACTATATCCACCACGATCACCGCCTGACCAAACCCCTGATCCGTCGCGATGATGCGCCGGCCAAAGGGCTCAATGTTGATCCGGGCAACTGGCAGACACATTTCCGCGAAGCCAGCTGGGACGAAGCGCTTGAGGCAGCGGCCGCTGGCATGAAGGGCAGGGGGCGCGAGGTCGCGGGTTTTGGTTCGGCCAAATGCACCAATGAGGAAGCCTATCTGTTCCAGAAACTGATCCGGCAGGGCTTCGGGCACAAT
>CAYGUB010000015.1:0-23312 GCA_964352845.1 uncultured Rhodobacterales bacterium
CGGCCAGATCACCCAGGTGGGTAGCGACGGCACGGTGACGCGCCGGATCACGCCCAAGGACTTCCTGATCCTTGTGCAGCGCCGCTCGACCCTGTTCAAGGAGATCATCCGCGCCTGCAAGACACGCGGCCTGCCGCTGGCGGGCGCGGACCGTTTGCGGATTGGTGGCGAGCTGGGGGTGAGGGATCTTACCGCGCTTCTGGCCTATCTCGCGACGCCGGAGGACGATCTGGCGTTGGCCACCGTGCTGCGCTCGCCTTTGGGCGGGCTCAGCGAGACAGAGTTGCACCAGATTGCCTATGGGCGCAAAACCGTTCTGCGCGCTGCGTTCGAGCGGGCCAAAGGCCGGTTTCCCGATGTCTATGAGATGCTCACCGATCTGCGCAACGCCGCCGATTTCCTGCGCCCCTATGATCTGCTGGAACGCTGCCTGACCCGCCATAATGGTCGCGAAAAGCTGCTGGCGCGTCTTGGCAAAGAGGCCGAGGAAGGCATCGCCGCCCTGCTCGATCAGGCCCAGAATTTTGAGCGCACATCCATCCCGGGTCTCACCAGCTTCCTGACCTGGCTGGAGGCCGATGACGTCACGATCAAGCGCCAGATCGGCAGCGATGCAGATGAAATCCGGGTTATGACGGTCCATGGCGCAAAAGGGCTGGAAGCGCCGATCGTGATTCTGCCCGACACGGCCAAAACCGTCGAGAAGACCCGCGCAGATATTCTCGATCTGAACGGCACCGCGATCTGGCGCATGAAGGAAGACCGGCGGACCCGCCAGCAGGCCGAGGTGACGGAGGCCCTGAAAACCAAAGCCGCGCAGGAACGCCAGCGGCTGCTCTATGTGGCGATGACGCGCGCCGAAAGCTGGCTGGTGATCTGCGGCTCCGGCAAGGCCACAAATCCAGAGGCTGTCGCGTGGTATGAATATTCCCGAAAGGCACTGGAAAGCGCCGATGCCAGCGCGCCGGATCATTCCGATATCGCATTGCGGCTGGAACATGGCGTCTGGCCCGATGATCTGCAAACCGCAGCTGATCCGCATCGGTCGCAAAGCATCGATATCCCGGATTGGGCAGACAGGCCCGCTCCGCCTTCTCCCACGCAGGACAAAGCGCTCGCCCCGTCGGAATTGGGCGGCCCCAAGGCTCTGCCCGGCGCCGAAAACCTGCTGGACGAAGAGGCCGCAATGTTGCGCGGTACGATGCTCCACCGCTTGCTTGAACATCTCCCCGCCACCCCGCGCGCGCAGTGGGAACAGATGAGCGCAACCCTGCTGGGCGATTACGTCTCGCCCTTGCCGGAAAACCTTCCCGAGATCGCCCGGCGCGTGCTTGAAAACCCTGAGCTTGAATTTCTGTTCGCGCCACACACACTGGCGGAGCTCCCCATATCCGCCACCCTGCCCGAGTTGGGTGGCAAACGTATCGCCGGCAGCATCGACCGGATCGCTCTTTCGTCGGACAGGATCACCGCCGTGGACTTCAAATCCAACGCCGTTGTCCCCGACACGCCACAGACGATCCCGCTGGGCATCTTGCGGCAGATGGGCGCCTACCTCTCGGCGCTGGAGCAGATCTATCCCGAACGCGAAATTACAATCGCAATTCTGTGGACCGCGACCGCGCAGCTCATGACAATCCCGCACGACATCGTGAGGACCGCACTGCGCTCCAGCCATATATCTTGACGCGCGCCGAGACAGCCCATACGTAACTTATCCAAGACACTGTAACCCATCTGGAGGCCTGACATGGCAACTGTTGCTGCAACCGACGCGACTTTCGACAGCGAGGTGCGCGAGGCTGATCTGCCCGTAATCGTGGATTTCTGGGCTGACTGGTGTGGCCCGTGCAAACAGATCGGCCCGGCACTGGAAGAGTTGTCAGAGGAATATGCAGGTAAGGTGAAGATCGTAAAGGTCGACATCACCGACAACCCCAACGCCCCTGCTCAACTTGGTGTGCGCAATATCCCGGCCCTGTTCATGTTCAAGAATGGCGAGGTCGTCTCCAACAAGGTCGGCGCAGCGCCGAAAGCCACGCTCAAAAGCTGGATTGACGAAGTCGTCTGATGCAGAATTATAGCGTCTGACGCTATAAATGCGCCGCGCACCGCCCGGACGCCGACGCACTCACTTGCATTTCTTTTGGCGAAAAATATCCCGGGGGAGCGCGGCACGCGCGGGGGCAGCGCCCCCTCTATATCTCGAAATAAGAAAACAAAAAGCCCGGACCGTTTCCAGTCCGGGCAGTTGATAAGGCTGGTGGAATGGGAGGGATCAGCCTTTGGAGAACTCCGGGTAGGCTTCCATGCCGAGTTCCGACATATCGAGCCCGTTAATCTCATCTTCCTCGCTCACGCGGATACCCAACACCATCTTGAGCAGGAACCACAGGACGGCCGAGGTCACGACCACGAAGATACCGACCACAAGGATGGAGTAGAGTTGCACACCGAGCGTCGCCGCATCATTGGTGAAGACCACCGCAATCGTGCCCCAGATGCCCGCAAACAGGTGAACCGGGATCGCACCGACCACGTCATCAATCGTGAACTTGTCAAGCAGCGGCACGGTCAGCACCACGATCACACCACCGACCATACCGATCAGCGTGGCCTGACCCAGCGTCGGCGTCAGCGGTTCCGCAGTGATCGAGACCAGACCAGCCAGCGCGCCGTTCAGCACCATCGTCAGATCGGGCTTTTTGTAGAGGATCTGCGTCAGGATCAACGCCGCCACGGCTCCACCGGCCGCGGCCGTATTGGTGTTGGAGAAGATGCGTGAGATATCGGCGACATTGCCCGCCGTATCCATATATAGCTGCGAGCCACCATTGAAGCCAAACCAGCCCAGCCACAGGATAAACGTGCCCAAGGTGGCCAGCGCAAGGTTAGAACCTGGCATAGGCACCGTCCGCCCGTCCTTGGCATATTTGCCGATCCGTGGACCCAGAATGATTGCACCTGTCAGAGCAGCCCAGCCGCCGACCGAATGCACGACCGTCGAGCCCGCGAAATCCTGAAAACCCATGCCGTCCAGGAAGCCACCGCCCCATTTCCAGGAGGCCTGGATCGGGTAGATGATCGATGTCAGCACGACCACAAAGATCAGGAAGGGCCAAAGCTTGATCCGCTCGGCCACAGCGCCGGAGACGATCGAGGCCGTGGCGGCACAAAACATCAGCTGAAAGAAGAAATCCGACCCGACAGAGGCGTAAGTCAGATCAGGCTCTGCCCCTTCCAGACCTACAGGCTCCAGACCGGTAAGGGACAAGGCCCCCAGAACACCTTCCGACATCCAGTTGCCATCACCCGGATACATCAGGTTGTAGCCGATCATGTAATAGAAAATCGACGCCAGAGAGAACAGCGCGATGTTCTTGGTCAGCTGCATGGTAACGTTCTTGGACCGGACCAGCCCGGATTCAAGCATCGCAAAACCTGCTGCCATGAAGAAGACCAGAAAGCCTGCGACCAGGAACATGAAAGTGGTGAAGATAAACCCGATATCGGCATTTGTCGGCGTGGTATCCGCCTCCTGCGCGATAGCAAGGGCCGGGAAAAGCAGACCTATGGCCAGTAGTGGAAGTAGTTTTTTCTGTTGCATGTCTATGTCCCCTTGCCGCGCTTACAGCGCTTCCTCATTCGTCTCACCAGTGCGCACGCGGACCGCCTGACCCACATCCAGCACAAAGATTTTGCCGTCCCCTATCTTGTCGGTCTTGGCGGTTGTGGCGATGGTCTCGACAACCTGATCGGCCATGGTATCCGCCACGACGATCTCCAGTTTCATCTTCGGCACGAAATTGACGGCGTATTCGGCGCCCCGATAGATCTCGGTATGGCCGGATTGAGAACCGAAGCCCTTGATCTCCGAGACCATCATGCCTCTGACTCCGATTGCGGTCAGCGCTTCGCGGACCTCCTCAAGCTTGAATGGTTTGATTGCAGCAATGACAAGTTTCAAAATTCACCCCTTTACGTCCGCGACCCATGTTGGCCTTTGGGAAGAGAAATGTTTGAATCAAGCGCGGCTTCAACGTCACCGGGCGCGACTTGCCCGGGATTTGGCGGAATCTCTCAAAGTATTTGCACAAGTTTTAACCATTGACTATTTTTTGTGCGAAACGAATATCAGCGTGGCCCGAGTTCTGCTCGCGCTGAGCCGTGCGGCGCTGTATGTTGGTGCAAAAAGAACGAGCGGGTCATTATGAGCAAGCCTCCATCCAGAAAGCAGCCCTCGGTGGCAGATAAGCGCTATTCCAACGCGACGCCGGGCACAGGTGTGGCGGCCAAGAAACCTGCCAAATCCATAAAGACGCAAACGCGCCGCAGAAAGTCCCGGCCCGCTCGCAAACGCGGTGTCCTGGGATGGATTCTCGCGCCGTTCATCTTCGCCTTCCGTCTGGTCTGGGCGCTGTTGTGGCGCATCACCGCCGTGCTGGCGCTGATCATGCTGGGCGCTGTCGGATACACCTATACCAAGATCCCGCCGATTGAGGAATTGGTGGATGGCCGCACCCGGGGCTCTGTCACTTTGCTTGACCGGGAAGGCGTGGTTTTTGCCTGGCGGGGCGATCAGTTTGGCGGGGCGATCTCTGCCGACGCCGTTGCGCCTGCGCTGAAAAATGCGGTGGTCGCGACCGAAGATAAACGATTCTACAAACATCTCGGGATTTCTCCGCGTGGCATCGCCAGTGCCATACGGATCAATCTGCGCGAAGGGCGCGGGCCGCTGTCGGGCAATGGCGGCTCCACCATCACGCAGCAGACCGCAAAGCTGTTATGCCTGGGCGTGCCGTTTGATCCGGAGACATGGAAGTCAGAGGCCGAATATGAGGCCGATTGCCGTCGCACCACCATGCCCCGCAAGATCAAGGAGATGGTCTACGCCTTCGCTATGGAAGCGAAATACACAAAAGATGAGATCCTGACGGTCTATCTCAACCGCGCCTATCTTGGTGCGGGCGCGCGCGGATTTGAAGCCGCCAGCCAGCGCTACTTCAGTAAATCCGCGGCGCAGGTAAATGTGCCGGAAGCCGCGATGCTGGCAGGCCTGCTCAAGGCGCCCAGCGCCTACGCACCCACCAACAATCTCCAGCGCGCTCAGGACCGCGCCAGCGTGATCCTCAACCTGATGTCCGATCAGGGCTACATCACCGCCCAGGATGCCGCCGCAAGCAAGGCCAGCCCCGCGACCCTGTCCGAGGCGGCAGAGCAGCGCGCAGGCGGCTACTTCGCCGATTGGGTCATGGACACCGTCCCGCCCTTTCTTGCGCGGGAGACAACCGAGGATGTGCTGATCCAGTCGACCTTTGACAGCCGGTTCCAGACGGCCGCCGAAGAGGCGCTGGCCTATGTGTTCGAGACCAAGGTCAGCAAAACTTCCAAGGCACAGGCTGCCATCGTTGTCATGTCGTCGGACGGGGCGGTGCGGGCCATGGTGGGCGGGCGCGAAAGCGACGAGATTGGTGGCTTCAACCGGGCCACGCAGGCCGAGCGGCAGACAGGCTCCGCCTTCAAGCCATTTGTCTATGCCACCGCGTTGGATGGCGGATTCCAATACGACTCGGTCGTGGTAGATGAGCCGGTCTGTCTCAACATTCCCGGATCCGGGGAATGGTGCCCGCAGAACTACTCGCGCAGCTTTCAGGGCCCGATGACCATGACAGATGCGCTGCGCGTCTCCGTCAATTCGGTCGCCGTAAAGGTCTCCGAGGTCGTCGGGCGCGATCAGGTCCGCGCGTTGGCCACGGATTTCGGTATTTACCATGAGCTTTCCGACAACCCGTCCCTCGCGCTTGGCACCTCCGAGAGCACGCTGCTGGAGATGACCGGGGCCTATGCCGGGATCCTGAACGGGGGGCAGGCCGTGACGCCCTACGGGCTGAGTGAGCTGCGCGTCAAGGGTGATACGGCGCCATTGATGGGTCAGGAGGGCGGCTTGGGCGAACGCGTCATGTCAAAGAGCGCAGCGGAGCAGCTGACCTATATGATGTGGCGCGTCGTCACCGATGGGACAGGCCGTCGCGCCGCTTTGCCTGATCGCGAAGCGGCAGGAAAGACCGGGACGACGCAGGCCTCCAAGGATGCGTGGTTCATTGGTTTTACGGCGGATTACGTCGTGGGGGTCTGGATGGGCTACGATGACAACACGCCGCTCAAGGATGTAACGGGCGGTGGTTTGCCTGCCGATATCTGGAAAGAGACCATGCTGCGCATCACCGCTGATCTGCCGGCCAAACCTTTGCCCATGCTGCGACCTGCAAGCCCGCCTCGGGTTCAGCCCATTGAGCCCGCGCGCCCCGCGCCCCAGATCTCTGACGAACGGCAAACGCGACGGGGCAACAACACCGCCGAGAACATCTTGATTGATGTCCTGACCAATATCTTCGGCAACTAGAGCGTCATGCGAAAAACCTGAATCACGTAACACTGCCTGAAATCAAAGATTTCAATGCGTTACGTGATACGGGATGTTTCAGGTATTTCGTCAGACGCTATAAAGCGTCATGCGGAACGCAAACGCCGGCCTGTCAGCCCAGCGTTTTGAGATCCGCTGTAAGCCGTCCGATATCTCCGCCGCGCTTGTCCAGCAGGGCGCCGATCTCGACACGCTCCGAGGTCAATGTATTCACACCCTCGATGATGATGTTGAAGATCTTCGGGCTTCCGCTGCGATCAGAGACAAGCCAGACCACCTTGAAGGGCGACTGGCCGCGCAGCCTGGCGGTAGAGTTGACCTCAAAGAAGCTCTTGGCGGCGCGCGATCCGTTGACGGCAATCTCACCACCCACAAATTCGCGGAACCGTCGGCCATATTTGCGCGTGAAGTAATCGGTGAAGGCGTCGATATAGGCGCGCTTCTCACCGTTGGACGCAGAACGCCCCGCTGGCCCCAAGGTGCTGAGCGCAATGGTCGGCACATCGGCATATCGTGCAAAGACGCGCTTGAAGTCGCTAAGCATGCCGGACTCTGACTTGCCCGAACCAATGATCTTATTGATGTCACGCACAGCCGAAGTCACGAGGTTTTCTGCCTCCCCGCCGCTCAGCGCATAGGCGGGCAATGCTGCCGTGATCGCGACTGTGGAGGCCGCAGACGTTATAAAAAGGCGACGGGTAAAATCATTCTGTGCCATAAATTTCCTCATAGGGATCCGAGAATTCTGGCGTATCGTCCCCGGTCAGGAAAAAACGCCGGTTTTGCAGATAGAGCAGCCGGGCCTGGGCGTAGCTGTCTGCACTGTCATATAGGACGCTGTCGATGAAATCCGAGAAGCGGTAGCGATCACCAAATCGTGCGGCAATACCGGTCGTCGTCACAATTCCACGTTCCGGGTTGGGCAGCACGAAGTTGAGAGGGTTCAGTATGGTATCGACAATCCGTCCGGTCAGGTGACGCCCGGTGCTTGGGCCGACAACCGGAAATTCCAGATAGGTGCCTTCCTTCACGCCCCAGATATGCAAGGTCTCGCCGAAATCCGTGCGCTGTTCGGCAATTCCCGCCTCTGTGGCGACATCCAGCAGGCCTCCAAGCCCGAAGGTAGAATTCACAAGGAAGCGGAACGTGTTGGTCATCGCATCTTCAAAGCGCAGCTGCACGATGTTATTGGCTACCATCCCGGGCAGGTTGAGGTTCGACGCGAAATTTCCAACCCCCGTGCGGACAGGCGAGGGCACGACGGTGCCGTAGGCAGTCGCGGTCGGCCGCACAACGATGCGATCCAGCCCGCGGTTGAACGCATGCACCTTGCGGTTCTGGGTCTCAAGGGGATCGGCGAAATCGGTCCGAATGGGTGCGGGTGAGCACGCAGCGATTGTGACACATAGAAGGATGGCAAGAATGCCGCGCATTAGCTCTCTCCGAATTCCAGGCTCATTCATGAACAATAGCAATACCAAGGCAGTTTTATGCAGCGGCACGGTCCCTGTTTAATGTAGGAAGCAGGAGAGAACCACAAGTTCAAGAGTTGCTTGAGGAAGAAATTCGATTTGGGGTTTGCTTGGCACGACGCTGTTGTTAGTTTCGCGCCGCAATATCGGGAAGGCTTTAGCATAAAATGAAACGCGATCCGCTTCAAAATGGCAAGGCGGAGCTTGCCGCCGCACGACAGGAAAGTCGCAGCCTCTTTATTTTTGCGTTTATCTTCAGTGTGTTCGTGAACATCTTGATGCTCACCGGACCGCTATACATGTTGCAGGTCTACGACCGCGTTCTCGGCAGCCGTTCGGAAGAGACTCTTTTTGCGCTCTCGATACTCGTCGTTTTCCTCTATGCGATGATGGGTTTTCTGGACTATGCGCGTGGGCGGATCCTTGCGAGGGTCGGCGCGCGTTTCCAGGACAAGCTTGATCGGCGTGTTTTCTCCGCAATGTTGCGCAAAGCGTCACAGGCGCCCGACTCGACGGATACGCGCTCCGGCCTGCGCGATCTTGAGGCCGTGCAGACCCTTCTATCCTCGCCCGCATTGCTCGCCCTGTTCGACATGCCGTGGACTCCGCTGTTTATCTTCGCGATCTTTATTTTCCACCCCTGGCTTGGCTATCTGGCTGTTGCGGGCGGGACGATTCTGATCGTGCTGGCGCTGATGAACCAGAGACTGACCCGCAAGCCGCAGCTTGAGGCCAATATCAGCTCCATGCAGGCCAACCGGCTCAGCGATGAGATGATGGACGAAACTGAGGTCATTCAGGGGCTTGGCATGCGCGAGGCAAGTTTTGATCGCTGGCAAAAGATCCGCTCCGTCGCCCTGGAAAACTCACTTGTCAAAAGCGACCGTTCCGGCAGCCTGACGGCTGCAACCAAGACGCTGCGGCTGTTCTTGCAATCGGCAATGCTGGGGCTCGGCGCCTATCTGGTTCTTCAGGGCGAGATGACCGCCGGCGCCATGATTGCAGGCTCCATCCTGCTTGGCCGGGCTCTGGCCCCGGTGGAGATGGCCATCGGTCAATGGGCGTTGGTTCAACGGGCCAGCACGGGTTGGCAAACCCTGCAGGCACTGCTGAGCGAAATCGGCGAATATGCCCCCCGCACACCATTGCCGCGCCCCGAAGCCCGTCTGATCGCGGAGCAGGTCACTGTCCTGCCCCCCGGAGAAAAACAGGCGACCCTGCGCATGGTCTCTTTTGAGCTTCCCCCCGGCGTCGCCATGGGTGTCATCGGGCCGTCAGGCGCTGGCAAATCGACCCTTGCAAAAGCGATCACCGGCATCTGGCCTCCCGCTGGGGGCAAGATCCGCCTCGGCGGCGCGGCGCTGGACCAGTATGATCCCGACGTTTTGGGCAACCATATCGGCTACCTGCCTCAGAAAGTCGCCCTGTTTGATGGCACGATCGGCGAGAATATCGCACGGTTCGATCCACAGGCAGATCCCGCAAAAATAGTCGAAGCTGCGCAGAAAGCCGCGGCCCATGATCTGATCCTCAAGCAGCCTCAGGGCTATGACACGCAGGTTTCTGCCGCGCGCGGTCGCCTTTCAGGCGGGGAGCTGCAGCGCATCGGGCTGGCCCGCGCCCTGTTTGGCGATCCGGTCATCCTTGTGCTTGATGAGCCAAACGCGGCCCTGGACAATGAGGGGTCAAATGCGCTCAACGTATCGATCCGGCGCATGAAAAAGGAGGGCAAGTCGATCATGATCATGGCCCACCGCCCCTCCGCCATTCAGGAATGTGAGTTGCTAATGGTGCTTGATACAGGCATGCGTCGGGCGCTGGGCCCGCGTGATGAAGTCCTGCGCAGTACGGTCCAGAACCACGAAACGATCACCCGCAAACCGGGGCCCGGAGGCGTCACATGAGCGATACCACAGCCAACCACTGGCCTGCGAAGAAACCGATCATCGTCGGCGTGATTGCCCTACTTTTCCTGGTTGGCGGCTTTGGGGCCTGGAGCGTGTTTTCAAATATCGCCGGCGCGATCATCGCGACCGGCAGGATCGAGCTGGATCAGAACCGGCAGATCATCCAGCATCAGGATGGCGGCGTTGTCTCTGCTGTTATGGTTGGCGAAGGCGACCGTGTGGAGGAAGGCGATGTCCTGATCACGCTCGATGCGACCCGTCTGCAATCAGAACTCAACATCGTCGAAGGCCAGCTGTTTGAGCTGATCGCCCGCAGCGGACGTCTTGTTGCGGAACGAGACGACTCCGACACGATCACCTTCGATCCTCTGCTTGTCGAAGCCGCAGAAGCCAATCCGCAGCTCAAGGAGTTGATGGACGGCCAGGAGCGGTTGTTCCAGACCCGTATTTTCGCGGGCCAACAGGCCGTTGAGCAGCTGCAAAAGCAAAAGGCGCAGATTGCCAGCCAGGTCACCGGGATCGAGGCGCAGCAGGAAGCGCTCGAAATTCAGCTGACACTTCTGGGCGACGAATTGCGCGATCAGCAAGATCTGCTGGACCGTGGTCTGGCACAGGCAAGTCGCGTTCTGGCATTGCGCCGTGAAGAGGCCCGTCTGCGCGGACAGGTCGGCGAATTGACCGCCTCTGCTGCCGAAAGCGAAGGCCGCATCACCGAGATTGATCTGGAAATCCTGCGGCTGCAGACACAACGCAAAGAAGATGCGATCACCCAGCTGCGCGACGTGCAGTTCCGCGAATTCGAGCTGCGTGAAAACCGGCTTGATCTCAAGGACCGTCTGTCTCGGCTGGTCATCACCTCGCCTGTCACCGGACTGATCTTCGGGCTGACGGTCTTTGCCGAACGTACGGTTATCCAACCGGCTGAGGCGTTGCTCTATATCGTTCCACAGGACCGCCCGCTTGTGATCACCGGAGAGATCGAGCCGATCCATATCGATGAGGTCTATCAGGGCCAGGACGTTACCCTGCGCTTTTCTACCTTTGATGCGCGCACAACGCCTGAAGTGTTCGGCTTCGTCAGTGCAATTTCAGGTGACGTCTTCACCGATGAGGTCAATGGCCGACGGTTTTACCGCGTCGAGATGACACTCAATGAGGGCGAGATGGACCGCCTTGGCGATGTGGAGCTTTTGCCGGGCATGCCCGTCGATGGTTTCATCCAGACCAATGCGCGGACGCCTATGGCCTATCTGGTCAAGCCGCTGGCGGATTATTTCAACAAGGCCTTCCGCGAAAGCTGATCTTTTTGATTTGCGCGGACCCTGCCTCATGGCTACGGTCCGCGCGAACACGGTTTGATGGAGCGTCCAGATGTCCAAGAATTTTGAGGCCCGTTTGACGGAACTGGGCGTCACATTGCCAGATGCGCCGGCGCCTGCGGCCAATTATGTACCTTTTGTACAGACGGGCGACACGCTTTATGTGTCTGGCCAGATCGCCAGCGACGCGGATGGCATGATGGTAGGTCGGCTCGGCGACGGCATGCCGCTCGCAGATGGGGCCCGCGCCGCCCGTGCCTGCGCGATCAGCCTGCTGGCTCAGGTGAAGGTCGCGTGCGGCGGTGATCTGGATCGTCTTGAGCAGGTCATAAAGCTGACCGGCTTTGTCAATTCCACGCCTGATTTTACGGATCAGCCCAAGGTCATCAACGGCGCCTCCGACTTCCTCGTCGAGGCGCTGGGGGATGCTGGGCGGCATGCGCGCTCGGCAGTCAGCGCCGCCAGTCTGCCCTTCGGCGTCGCTGTTGAGATCGAAGGCATCTTCAAAATCCGCGCGTGACACTTCCAGAGATATTCCTGCAGCAGCCACTCGCCCATCGCGGGCTGCATGATCGGGCAAGTGGCGTGATCGAAAATTCCGCCACGGCTTTCGCGAAGGCGATTGACGCAGGCTACGGGATTGAGCTGGATGTGCAGCTCTCAGCCGATGCGCGGCCGATGGTGTTTCATGACTATGATCTGCGCCGCCTCACCCCGCTTGGCGGCGCAATTCAGCAAACCCCTTCCGCCAAGCTAAGCCAGACTGTTTTGACCGACGGGCAGGATGTGATCGAACCTCTGGACGCTATTCTAGGACAGATCGCAGGTCGGGTTCCTGTGTTGATCGAGCTCAAGGATCAGGATGGCGCGATGGGCCCTGATGTCGGAGTGCTGGAGCAGGCCGTAGCAGCGGTGCTGGCGCAATATTCAGGGCCTGCGGCGGTGATGTCGTTCAACCCGCATTCCGTGGCCAAGATGGCCCAGCTTTTGCCAGACGTCCCGCGTGGCATTGTGACCAGTGCCTATGATACACAGCACTGGCCACTACCGCGCGCCACCCTGGATTACCTGCGCGAAATTCCCGATTACGCGCGGGTCGGGGCCTGTTTCATCTCGCATGAGGTGGGTGATCTCTCTCGCCCGCGCGTGGCCGAGTTGAAGGCCCAGGGCGCGCGCATCCTGTGCTGGACGGTCCGCACGCAAGAGCAGGCCGATGCCGCGCTGCGCATTGCTGACAATATCACTTTCGAGGGCTTCACCCCCGCTTGACGTTCTCACTCCCCGAGCCATGTCGCAACCAAGAGGGTGTCTGGGACCATGTCGCAAACTGAAATCGAAATTACGGTGCAGGGTAGCCTCGAGGCCGTGCCCTCTGAGCAGTGGGATGCCTGCGCCTGTCCCGAAGATGGCCCGCCCCGTGACCCGTTCACGACCCACCGGTTTCTGAGCGCTCTGGAACGCTCAGGCTCTGTCGGGCCCGGCACTGGCTGGCAGCCGCAATATCTGATCGCGCGCGCGGCGGGTGAGGTGATCGCCGCAGCGCCACTCTATTTGAAATCGCATTCGCAGGGCGAATATGTGTTCGATCATAACTGGGCCCATGCCTATGAACGTGCGGGCGGACGCTATTATCCCAAACTGCAAATGGCCGTCCCCTTTACCCCCGCCACCGGCCGCCGCTTCCTGACCCGTCCGGGCTGGGAGGAAACCGGGCAGGCAGCGCTGATCCAGGGCGCGGTGCAACTGGCTGCAAATAATCAGCTTTCATCGCTGCATGTCACCTTCTGCACCGAAGAAGAGGCGCAGGCGGGCGAGGCGATGGGACTGATGGCCCGGGCCAGCCAGCAATTTCACTGGCTCAATGATGGATATGAGAATTTCGACGCCTATCTCGCGGCTCTGTCCGCGCGCAAGCGAAAGAACATTCGAAAGGAACGTGCCAAGGCCCAGGGCTTCGGGGGCACGATCACCCAATATCGTGGTGATCAGATACAACCTGCGCATTGGGACGCGTTCTGGCGTTTTTACCAGGACACCGGCGCACGGAAATGGGGCACGCCCTATCTGACCCGCGGTTTCTTTGAAGAGGCGCATAACACCTTGCGCGATGACATGTTGCTGGTGCTTGCCGAAATTGACGGGCGGCCGGTTGCGGGCGCTTTGAATTTCATCGGGCGTGATGTGCTTTTCGGGCGCTATTGGGGCTGTGTCGAGGATCACCCCTGCCTGCATTTCGAACTGTGTTATTATCAGGCTATTGATTTCGCGATCACACAAGGGCTCAGCCGTGTGGAGGCGGGCGCGCAGGGGCAGCACAAACTTGCGCGCGGCTATCTGCCGGTGACGACCCATTCGCTGCACTGGATTGCCGAGGAGGGTTTTCGGCGTGCTATCGGTGACTATCTGGAGGCAGAGCGTGCCGCGATTGACGAGGAGATAGAGGTGCTGACCGCATACGGACCATTCAAGAAATCACAAGGTGACGATCATGACTGAAAAGCTGACAGGTAAGGCCCATGCCGAGGCATTGACCAATTTGCATGAGACCGGCTGGGCGCATGACAGCGCGCGCGATGCGATCTCCAAACAGTTCAAATTCGCCAATTTCGTCGACGCGTTTGGCTTCATGACCCGCGTGGCGATCCATGCCGAAAAGCTCAACCATCATCCCGAATGGTTCAATGTCTACAGCAGGGTTGATGTCACGCTGACCACACATGACGCCGAAGGGCTGTCGGCGTTGGATGTGAAACTGGCCGGGATCATGGACAAGCTCGCCGGCTGAACCGGCAAGCTTGCGTTCCGCTCAGAGTGTCTCAAGCAGGGCTTCACCAGCCGAGACTTCGCAGTTACCGGGGCTGTCTTCGACATGCAGGGTCTCGACCACACCGTTATCGACCAGCATCGCGTATCGCTTGGACCGGCCGATCAGCCCGGCAGGAGGCGCGTCGAAATCCATGCCGATTGCCTTGGTAAAGCTGCTTTCCGCATCGCCCAGCATGACCAGACCCGCATCTGTGGCGCCAGTGGCCTCGCCCCAGGACTTCATCACGAAGGGATCATTGACGGAAACACAGATAATGTCCTGCACGCCTTTTTCGATGAAGGCGTCGCGCGTGCGAATGAAGCTGGGCACATGGGCGGAATGACAGGTCGGGGTAAAGGCCCCGGGCACTGCGAAGATCACCACTTTGCGGTTGGTGGTCAGATCGGAGAGTGAGACCGCTTCGGGCCCTTCGGCACCAATCCGGGTCATCATCGCATCCGGTAGAGTATCGCCTTTGGAAATCGCCATTTTTCTGGTCCCCCTGATGAGTTTTCGCTACCACCTCATATAGGATCGGCGCAGGGCATGACCAGCAGGGAAAAGCACCATGAAAAACATTGTCATTGTCGGGGCGGGACAGGCAGGATCGGCTGTTGCGGCCAAACTCCGCGCGTCGGGCTATGACGGCAAGGTCACGGTGCTGGGCCAGGAGCCAGTTTTGCCTTATCAGCGCCCGCCCTTGTCGAAGAAATATCTGTTGGGCGAATTGCCGTTCGAGCGCCTGTTGCTGCGCCCGCAAAGCTACTATACCGATGCCCGGATCGAGGTCAGGCCCGGTGTCCGGGTAACGGGGATCGACCGGGATCGCCAGGTGGTTCATCTGGGCCGCGAGGCGCTGGACTATGATGCGCTGGTGCTGACGACCGGCGCAGCGCCACGCCAGTTGCCCCGCGCTATTGGCGGTGCGCTTGAAGGGGTCCATGTGATGCGTGATCTGGCCGATGCCGACGCGCTGGCCCCGGAGATGGTACAGGGCAGGCGCGCATTGGTCGTGGGCGGCGGCTATATCGGGCTGGAGGCCGCGGCCGTCGCGGTTCAGGCCGGTGTGCAGGTCACGCTGGTCGAGATTGCCGACCGCATCCTGCAGCGTGTCGCCTGCACGCAGACCTCCGATTATTTCCGCGCGCTTCACGAGAGCCATGGCGTCAATATCCGGGCAAATCTCGGTCTTGAGCGGTTGCTGGGCGAGACCCGTGTGACAGGGGCTCAATTCAGCGACGGCTCCCAAGAGCCGTTTGATTTCGTCATTGCCGGGATCGGTGTGAAACCACGCGACGAACTCGCACAGGCTGCAGGGCTTGAGATCGACAACGGGATCAAGACCAACGCGCTGGGTCAGACCTCGGATCCCGCAATCTGGTCTGCGGGGGATTGCGCTTCGTTTCCGTCGGCCCATGGTCAGATCCGTCTTGAAAGCGTGCAAAACGCGATTGATCAGGCCGAGCTTGTCGCGGGCAATATTCTTGGCGAGGCGCAGAGCTATGACCCCAAGCCGTGGTTCTGGTCCGATCAATATGACATCAAGCTGCAGATTGCCGGGCTGAATACAGGCTATGACAGTGTTATCGCGCGATCTGACGGCCGGGCTGTGTCGCATTGGTACTACCACGAAACGACGCTGCTGGCCGTCGATGCCATGAACGACCCGCGCGCCTATATGGTGGCCAAGCGCCTGATCGAAGCGCAAAAGAGCCCGCCACAAAACGTAGTGGCCGACACAGGCGTGGAGCTGAAGGCTCTGCTAGCCCGATGAGGATCATCGCGGGCAAATATCGCGGAACGGTCCTGACGGAGGTTGGAAAGGGTGATGAGGCAGCGCATCTGCGCCCGACCACGGACCGGGTGCGTGAAAACATGTTCAACATCCTGACGGGCGGTGCCCATGGCGACGTGATATCAGGTGCCTATGTGCTGGATCTGTTTGCAGGCACGGGCGCGCTGGGCCTTGAGGCTTTGTCACGCGGAGCAGAGCGGGTTTGTTTCGTCGATAATGGCACTGCGGCCTTCAAGTTGCTGTCGAAAAACATCGCCCGATTGCGCGCGGCCGAGATGACGAGCGTCTTGAAGAAAGACGCGACCGCGCTGCTGCCCAATCCCTACAAGCCCTTTGATCTGGTCTTTCTTGATCCACCTTATGGCAGCGAACTGGGGCGGGCCGCGCTGATCTGTGCGCGGGAGGGCGGCTGGCTGGCCAAAGAGGCGCTGATCATCTGGGAAGACAGCACCCAGCAAGATGCGCCGCAGAGCTTTGATCAGGTTGATGCGCGGCGTTATGGCGACACGTGGCTGACCATCCTGCAGGCCTGATCACTCCGCCTCGATCTCGGCCATGATGCGCTTGGCGTCAGCCAGAAGCGCGACCCCGTCATAGCCCTTCATGGTCATCTCGACGATCCAGTCGAGCTCCACCCCCTTGGCAAGCTCGCGAAGGCGATCCGTTTCAGCCACGCTCAGGCGGCTGAGCACCTGGCCGTTGACCGCCATCAGCTCTCGCCCGATCAGATCGCCCTCATCATGGGCACGACCCGCGCGTGCGCTGGGCGCCATGCCCGAATTGGCGTCAATGATCGCCCTCAGATCCGGCGGCAGGTTTTCATAGCTGCGCTTGTTCATCGCCCAAAGGAAGTAGGTATTGCCCAAAGACCGGTCGCCCGCGATGTCGATATGGCTGTCCACGAACTCCCCCATGCGAAATCGGGGCGCGCTGTTCCACGGCAGGATACCGCCATCCACCACGCCCCGATCCACGGCATTGCGAAAGGCGGGCGCTGGCATTTCGACGGGCTCCGCGCCCAGCTTTTCCAGCAAGCGCCTGACGGGTTTCGAGGGCGCGCGCAACCGCAGGCCACGGAAATCCTCCAGGCTCTGGACCTGCTTGCCCCGCATATGGAGCATGCCGGGCCCCTGCACATGGCCTGCGATCAGCTTGATGTCGGAGAGCTCATCGAGCAGATGCGCTTGCGTGAACGCCCAGGCGGCGCGGCTGGCTTGCTCACTCGACTTGGATAGCAGGAATGGCAGCTCAAGCGTAAGCGCCTTTGGGAAGCGATCAGGCTGATGGTTGAGCATGATCCAGCCGCCGTCAATGGCCCCGTCGCGGATCAGATCATATTGCTCGCTCGCCTTGCCGCCCAGTTGCATGAAGCCATACAGCTCGACCTTGATGCGCCCGCCTGACTGCGCTTCGATCCGGTCGGCCCATGGCTGCATGAAAAGCCTGTGCGCGGCGGATTTTGGCGCGGAGAAATGCTGGAACCGTAAGACCACCTCCTGCGCCGCCACGGGGCCCGCGCCCATCGCCAAAACAGCCAAAACAAACACATGCCTCAGAAAACTCACCGCGAAAAACTCCTTAACTATCATTCAGATCAAAACATGCGATTGCATTTCGGCTAGATAGTCATTTGCACCCGCGCCGCAAGCCATCAAACCGGTCGATTGGGAGTAAGACAGGTTGTTCACCCGATAGTAATGTGGGAAAGTCAAAGAAAAATGAGCAGATAACAGCAACAGGCGCGCCAACCGATGTTCGATTCATCGCAATTGTTGTCCGATGTCTTCGGGTTTGAGGAATTTCGCCCCGGTCAGGCCGAGATCGTGGCCGCCGTTTGCGATAACCAGGACGTTCTGGCCATCATGCCGACGGGCGGGGGCAAATCCCTTTGTTTTCAACTCCCTGCCTTGGCCCGGGACGGGCTGACGGTTGTGATCTCTCCGCTGATTGCCCTGATGCGCGATCAGGTGCGCGCGTTGAAGGCCTCCGGCGTTGCGGCGGGTGCGCTGACCTCCGGCAATACGGAGGAGGAGACCGAAGAGGTCTTTGCAGGGCTTCACGCAGCTACGCTCAAATTGCTCTATATCGCGCCGGAACGGCTTGCCTCTACGGCGACGCGCGATCTTTTGCGGCGCGCCAATACCACGCTAATCGCGGTGGACGAGGCGCATTGTGTCAGCCAGTGGGGCCATGATTTCCGGCCCGATTACCTGCGCATCGGGGAGCTGCGCCGCGCGCTGGACGTGCCGTTGGCCGCCTTCACGGCCACAGCCGATGCCGAGACCCGCGAAGAGATCGTCACGCGCCTGTTTGCCGGTGTGCAGCCCAAGATATTCCTGCACGGGTTTGATCGGCCCAATATCCACCTTGCCTTTGAGGCCAAGAACAACCCGCGCAGCCAGATCCTGGCGTTCGCGGCTGCGCGGCGCGGGCAGTCGGGGATCGTCTATTGCGGCACGCGCGCCAAGACCGAGACTCTGTCGCGCGCGCTTGAGGCCGATGGCCATTCGGCCTGCCACTATCATGGCGGTATGGACCCGGAGGCGCGGCGCGTGGTGGAGACGCGTTTCTCGCGCGAGGATGGTCTGATCGTCGTGGCCACGATTGCCTTCGGGATGGGGGTCGACAAGCCCGATATCCGCTGGGTGGCGCATGCCGATCTGCCCAAATCCATCGAAGGCTATTATCAGGAGATCGGTCGCGCGGGCCGGGATGGCGCGCCTGCCCAGACGCTCACGCTTTACGGGGCCGATGATATCCGTTTCCGACGCCAGCAAATCGATGAAAGCGTGGCGCCGGATGACCGCAAGGCGGCAGATCACGGGCGGCTCAATGCGCTGCTTGGTCTGGCCGAGGCGCTGGTATGCAGACGGCAGAACCTGCTGGGCTATTTCGGAGAGACCGAGATCACCTGCCAGGGCTGCGATCTATGCGATAAGCCGCCCGAGGTTTTTGACGGGACAGAGGCGGTGCGCAAGGCGCTGTCGGCAATGCTGCGCACGGGGGAGTATTTCGGGGCAGGACATCTGATTGATATCCTGACGGGCAATCTGACCGACAAGGTCCAGCAGCGCGGGCATGACCAGTTGCCAACCTTTGGGGTGGGTCGCGACATGGACAAGCGGCACTGGCAGGCCGTCTTTCGTCAGATGATGGGTCAGGACCTGATCCGGCCTGATCCGTCGCGACATGGCGCGTTTCGCATGACCGAGGCCGCACGGCCAATCCTGCGCAATGAGGCTGGGATCACGCTGCGCCGCGACACGATCACCAAGGGCGAGCGGCGGGTTGCCGTCAAAACACTGGTCAGCGACGAGCACGCGCCTCTGCTTTCGGCGTTGAAAGCCAAACGCCGCGCTCTGGCAGAGGCCGCCAGCGTGCCCGCTTATGTCATTTTCAATGACAAGACCCTGATCGAGATGGCCGAACGTCGCCCGGCCGATCTGGACGCTTTTGCGCGCATCTCGGGCGTGGGGGCAAAGAAGCTGGAGACCTATGGCCGTACGTTTCTGGAGGTCATCAATCAGGAAATGCCGGAGCCACAACACCCCGCGCGGCGCAAACTGGCGGGCAAATCCACCGCGCCCGTCTATGACCGGCTCTTGCAGGTGCAGGCTGAGCTGGCACGCGGCGGGGATGGCACGCATAAACCGCTTAGCTGCTCGGCTGCGATGCTGGCCAAGATAGCGGAGCTCAACCCGTCCAATCTCAACACATTGGTCAAACTTCTGGGCGAACGCCGGGCAGAGCGTTTTGGCGAGGCGTTTTTGCAGGTCTTGCAGGAGCATTGAGGCTGGACAGCTGTGATGCCGGGCCTAAGTTTACGAAGGATAAAGGGGGTTGCATGCTGACAGTTATTTCACCAGCCAAAAAGCTCGATATGACGGAACGGGCGGATATCACACCAACCGTGCCCGCATTTCAGGGCGCGGCGCGCGAGCTTGTCGCCGTTGCGCGCAAGCTGTCGGTCGGGGATTTGCAAAAGCTGATGCATATCTCCGAAAACCTCGCCAGGCTGAATGCCGACAGGTTCCGTGATTTCGATACTGACCCCAGTGCCGCCCGGCCCGCGCTGTTTGCCTTTGCGGGTGACACCTATACCGGGCTTGAGGCCGCATCGCTGGAGCCCGATGAAATCGCTTATGCGCAGGATCACTTGCGTATCCTGTCGGGCCTATACGGCGTGCTGCGCCCGCTTGATGCGATGCAGCCCTACCGTCTGGAAATGGGCAGCCGTCTGAAAACCAGCCGGGGCAAATCGCTTTATGAGTATTGGGGGGATCAGATCTCGCGCGCGCTGAATGCGCAGGCCAAAGAGACCGGCGCGCAGCATCTGGTCAATTGCGCAAGTCAGGAATATTTCGGGGCTGTCGATCAGGGTGCGCTGAAGCTGAAGGTGATCACGCCAAGTTTTCTGGAAGACAAACCGGGCGGGCCCAAGATTGTCAGTTTCTTCGCCAAAAAGGCCCGTGGCGCGATGGCACGTTTCATCATCCAGAACCGCATTACAGATCCCGACCAGCTCCGCGCCTTTGATACAGGTGGCTATGCGTGGCAGGCGGATCTTTCGACAGCACACAAGCCGGTGTTTTTGCGCGCCGATCAAATGGCGATGAAACAGGCCAGTTGAGATGCCGGTTTTGACCTTGCGCCCGATAATCTCCTAATCTGAGCGCGGCTCTCTACATCGTGGTGACGTCTGGTCACCCAGTGAGGGCGACGTCGCAGATGGGGTGAGATGAGCAAGACAACACGCAGAGCCCTATTGCTTGGCACCGGTGCAGCGCTCGGTGCCTACGCTACCCGTGCCTATTACACCGACCCAATCCCGGCGGGCAGACCCTTTGGAACTGTCACGAGCGAGGCTGCGCTTCTCAATGATGCCAGCGAGCTTTCCGCGACCCCTGTCGCCAAACACCTGACGCTGACCAATCGCTTTGACGCAGCCGCGACCGAGGCCTTGCGCACAGAGCTGACGGAGGCCAAAGCCGCCGGTCGCCCCGCGATTGCCAGCGCTGCGCGCCATTCCATGGGCGGGCAAAGCATCGCGCGGGCTGGTGTGACGATGACGATGGATCACGACTGGGTAGAGATCGACAGCGCCGCACTGAGCTATCGCTGCGGTGCGGGCACGCGCTGGTCGACCGTGATACGCGAACTGGACGCGGCCGGGTTCTCTCCGGCGGTGATGCAATCGAACAGTGATTTCGGCGTGGCCTCAAGTTTCAGCGTCAACGCGCATGGCTGGCCCGTGCCTTTCTCAGGCTGCGGGGCGACGGTCCGCGCGCTGCAGATGATGCTGGCCAGCGGAGAGGTCGTGACCTGCTCTCGTGAGGAGAATGCCGATATCTTCACCGCCGCGATGGGCGGCTACGGTCTGTTTGGCATCATCACCGAGCTGGAGCTGCAAATGGTTCCAAATGCCCGGTTAGAGCCTGAATTTCTGCATGTCGATCCAATGGAATTCGGCAACAGCTTTGTGCAGGCGATCAAGCAAGGTATCGGGGTGCAAATGGCTTATGGGCGGATGGATACCTCAAAGGACCGCTTTTTGGAGCGCGCGATGATCGTCACCTACAGGCCCGCGCGCGACCAATCCGACCTTCCGCTCGCGCCCGGCTCGGGCTGGCTTGCAAGGACCACCCGGGATGTGTTTCGCGCGCAGACAGGAAGCGACGTCAATAAACATCTGCGCTGGTGGTTTGAGGCAGCGCTCACCCCCTGGATCGGATCTGGCAGCACGACCCGCAATGCGCTGCTCAATGAGCCGGTGATGACGCTGGAGGATCGCGACCCGCAGCGCACGGACATCTTGCATGAATATTTTGTCGCGCCTGATCGTTTTCCTGCCTTTATCAGCGCCTGCCGCGACGTGATCCCGTCAAGCTATCAGGAATTGCTCGACGTCACCCTGCGCTATGTCGAGACCGATGATGAAAGCTGGCTGAGCTACGCGCCCGCCCCACGCATTGCCGCTGCCATGCTGTTTTCACAGGAAAAGACCCACCGCGCAGAGGCGGATATGGCCCGCATGACGAAAGAGCTGATCGACCGGGTGCTGGCCCTTGGCGGCAGCTATTACCTGCCCTACCGGCTGCATGCTCGGACCGATCAGATGATCAAGGCCTATCCCGGATTGCGCGCCTTCACCGCCAAGAAGCGGGCGATGGACCCGTCAAACCTGTTCCGCCACGCGATGTGGGACAGCCATATGGCGCGGCTTTAGGAAACATGTCTGGCGGCACATGACCTCAAAGAATCTCAAAGACAAACGCCACAAACGGCCTATAGTCCCAATGTACAAGTGTGAAACCATATCAGTTCTGGCTTGGCCAGTGTCGTATCATGTTGAAAAGAATACTGAAAAAAACATTTCTGAGCGCAGTGGCGCGTTACGATGACTTTATCTACAGCCAGGCCCGCAGGCGCTGGCTGATAGATAATTTCGTACCCATCAACACGGTTTCGAAATCCTATCTTGAATATGACCCGGTCCATGTCGGCCAGCACGAGGTCTATGATGGCTCTGCGCGGACCAGCCTGCATCCGGAAAGCTGCAGGCAACTGAGGCTCAATATCCTGCCGACGATCCTTCCCGCGCCCTATTACTTCACGGTGAAAAATGCCTGTGTGCGCGGCTTTACCGTGGCCGATCCGGCGCATCCTGACCGGAGCATTCTGGAGACCTATGCGGATGTAAAATGGTATGATCGCGACACGCATTGGCGTGACAAGGACAGGGCCGTGCGCCGCAAACTGGTGTCACATTGCGCCGGGCGCGCTGCTGATCTTGACAGGGCCTATATGTTCGGGACGCGGGGCTGGGATAACTATTACCACTTCCTGATCGATACCTGCGCCAAATTCGTCGAATATGATGAGAACGGCGCCATTCCCGCCGGGGCTCCGCTTCTCGCGCCCCAGCCTTTGCGCGGGTTTCAAAGGGCCTATCTGTCACTGCTGGGCATCGATGAAGACCGGATTCATGTAACCGAGGACCGGCCTACGAAAATTTCCGCGCTGTTGATCGGTGCGCCACGCAGGCAGGTCTATGTCTCTTCCCAGAACGCGGTGCGCGCACTCAGATCGCGGGTGTTGCAGACTCTGAACCTCTCTCATGATGCTGGTGGCAGGAAGATCTATATCAGCCGGCAAAGCGCTGCGACACGCAGGATACTCAACCATGACGCTTTGCAGGAGGTTTTTGCCGAATATGGCGTGGAGACCTTCGCTCCCGAAGGTAAGTCCGTGGCCGAGCAGATCGAGATCTTCTCTCAGGCCGCTACGATCATTGCCCCGCATGGGGCCGGGCTGGCCAATCTGATATACGCCAACCAGCCCAAAGTTATAGAGCTTATCCCCGTGGATCGCTGGGATTACGGCTATTTCATCCCGCTGACCCATGCCGTCGGGGGCAGCTATACGGGCCTTGTCTCCGAACCCGAGAATGCGCAAAACGACTTTCGCGTCGATATAGACCGGCTGCGCGCCGCGCTGGAAGAGGTTTCAAGCCAAACTTGAGCCGCTTGTCCGCTCCCTGTTGCGTCGGCCGAACGCGAAAAAGGCTGTCTGAAGCCGATTTCAAAACG
>CAYGUB010000016.1:0-23265 GCA_964352845.1 uncultured Rhodobacterales bacterium
AATTCTGTACAAAACAGCCTGTTCGGACCAAGGAGAAACCGATGCTCTGTCGCCAGCGAACCGGGTCGCGAGGCCCGCGATCACCAACACGTCAGCGCGGAATCGCGCTGTATTTTGTGCGTACTCTCTGGAAACTGTTTACAGCTTTTGATAAGAGCAATTCTGTTGGGAGACGTGAAATGCAGCGATTTGGGCCTCAATTGGCCACAAACCAAAAACAATCAGCTGGAAAGTCGGGATTTGTCGCTTGATTCCGCCACAATTGTGTCACGAAATGATCTCAATCCAATCGCGTTTTAGACAAACTATGGTGAGACTAAAACAAAGTGAAAATTAATGGCGAACCCGTGTGTTGGGTTGGTTGCATGTAGGTAAAATGGGTGGAGCAATGACTTCAGCGGCGAAACAAGACAACGGTGAAGACGACAAAGTCTTCGCGGATGAGCTGGCTCCGGGCACTCAACTCCTCAATGGCGCCTATGTCATCGAGCGCTTCCTCAACAGTGGCGGCTTCGGTATTACCTATCTGGCCAAGGACAGTCTGGATCGCTCCGTTGTGATCAAAGAGTGCTTTCCCGGCTCCTTCTGCCGACGTAGTAACACGATCGTGGGCGCACGCTCACGGGCGCATCAAAATGAATTCAAGTCAATTGTGAAGCTGTTCGTCCAGGAGGCGCGCAGCTTGTCGAAGCTGAAGCATCCCAATATTGTCGGCGTGCATCAGGTATTTGAGGATAATGACACCGCCTATATGGCGCTCGACTATGTCGAAGGGAACGATCTTCTGGACATTCTGGAGGATCCCAAACGTGAACTCGGGCCTGAGCAGATCCAGCACATCATGGCCAAGATCCTGGACGCAGTCGCATTTATCCATGATCAAGGGGTATTGCACCGCGATATCTCGCCCGACAACATCCTGATCGACAGTAATGATAACCCCGTTCTGATCGATTTTGGCGCAGCGCGCGAAGAGGCGACGAAAGCCAGCCGGGTCCTGTCGGCCTTGCGCGTGGTAAAGGACGGATATTCGCCGCAGGAATTCTACATTCAGGGCAGCGATCAGGCCCCGTCGAGTGATCTCTACGCGCTGGGCGCATCGTTTTTCCACCTGATTACCGGTGAAACGCCGCCTAACAGCCAAAACCGTCTGGCTGCGATTGCCGCTGGCGACAAGGACCCCTACCAAAATCTCGCCGGGCGTGTTGATGGCTATGATAAGGGTTTTCTTGAAGCCATCGACAAGGCGCTGAACGTATTTCCCAAGGATCGGATCCAGTCCGCTGCTGATTGGTTGAAGATGATAGGGCCGATCAAACCCGCGGCAACTGTTGCGGATACCGAAAAGACCGTTGTGGAAATGGTCAGCAAGGCCGCGGATACAGAAGCCAAGCAAGCCGGTGCGACGGATGCCGCTGCTGGTGCCGCTGCGGCCAAAGCCGCCGTGGCCCCGAAATCCGCTGGTGCCAAAACGGCCCCGGCCGTCGCTGCAGCGGCGGCAGCGGCGCCAAAACGAGAAGAACCGAAGTCAAAAATGGGTCTGCTGCTGGGCTCTGTCGCCGCTGTGGCGCTGATCGCAGGGATTGCAGCCACTCAGTTTGGTGGTGGCGAAGAGGTCGATGTCGCAGACGACACTGCGGTCGAGCAGACGACAGTCGTTGCAACTGAGACGACCGGGCAAGACGCACCGGCCGACCAAGTGGACACCGCTGATCCAGTGGAGGAAGTCACCCAACGGGACGATGCTGCTGACCCTGTCATCGCAGAGGCTGATGCGGCTGCGGACGCGCCCGTGGTGGAGCCGTCCCAGTCTGACGCGACCATCGTCCCGGACGCATCTGCACCGCAGGGTGATGAAACAGACCTGGCCGCTGCTGATGCAATAGAGCCAGACAGCCTGCCGGATGTTGCCGAGCCGGGCGCAGAAGAGGTCGGCGAGCAAACCGCCACAGAACTCGCGCTGGTCGATCCGAATATCGCCCAGCCGCAGCTCGGCGATGAGGCGCGCCTGCCAACCAGCAACTTGACGGCCGGAGAGAATGACACGCAGGACGGTGAAGAGCTTGCACTGCCCACGCCCGAGCAAGCGCCGGAGCCGCAGGCTGAGACAGAGCCTGAACCCGAGGTGATCGCACCCGCGACATTCGATGAAACACCGCCCGAGCTGGTGACGAACCTCGTCCGTCCGATCGCGCGTCCCGACTCTGACGCAGCGGTGGAAATCGGGGTTCCTGCCGATGCCGAAGTTGCGCGCCCGGACCTGTCCGCGCTCAATGCTGCGCCGGCCGCCGGTGGCGATGTGAGCGGGATCGATACGCAAACGGCAGTCCCGACCCCGGACCCTGTTTTTGTTGAAGAGCCTTCGGTTCTGGAACTCACCGCAGTCATGTCCGGCTGGTCGACGCCGGTTCCGTTTTCCGGCGGAGACACCCCCGGCGTGATTGTTGAAAATGTCGATCCATCTGTCTCGGACTGGCTAGAGCCGGGCCAGGAGATCGTTCGCGTCAATGGGCTTAGGATTTCCTCGATCGATCAGGTTGAAAAGGTCGTCCGTTCAACGACAGAGCTGACCGATCAGGCCCAGGTCGAGGCGCAGATTGCCTATCGTAAGGAAGATGGTGGCCCAGTGTTCGAACAGGACATTTCGCTCGATGTTGTGCGCGAAGTGGCATTGCTCAATGGGACGCGCTTTCAGATCACGCGCGAGGGCGATGGTTGGAAAACGGTTGTGACTGAGTCGAGCGATCAGGGTGACGGCGCGCTGCTGCCCGGCGATGAGGTTGTCTCGTACATCCGAACCAGTGTTCCCATCGACGGCCCGACTTCGCTGCAGGATCTGCTCGAAGCGGAACTGGCAGAAGGTCAGAAAAATTTCAACTTCGCAGTATTGCGGGATGGAAGCACATGGCTTGCTTCACTCAACTATGAAGCTGCAATCGACAACTAATTTTCTGGTACCCGCTTCATGCGGGGCTCTATTCAGAGAGGCTGAAGACTATGAGATTCATACGTGAAATGATCGCGCGCAAGAAAAATGCTGCGACCACTGATTTCGGCAAAAAATCCAGCTTAGGCAAAGATGCGAACCCCATTGCGCCAGAGCTTAGAACCGGTGCCGCGATGAGTGCCGATGAGATCGTCTTGAAAGCCGCGCAGATTGCGCCGGGACAAGCGGGCGTGCCGCGCGACGCTGGGCCCACGCTCGCAACGCGTGATGCGCATCTTGCCCCGCCTGCATCCAGGCCTGCTTCCGCGCCAAGGGATATCTGGGATATCGACCTTGATGCCGAGGATGACCCGCTGCCAGCCGCCAAGCCTGCGCCCGCACCTGCGGCGGCGGATGCCGGTCGTGCGCGCCCGCGCTCCAATCGCGTCAAGACACGGCTTCTCGGATTTGAGCATTCCGATGGTTCCAGCGACGTCTTCGCCCAGACCGCAAAGACCGGCAAGGTCCCGTCGGTCAAGGAACCTGTCGGCTGGATCGTTGTGACGGAAGGCCCGGGACGTGGGACGGCCTTCACATTGATGAGCGGGATGTCTCAGATTGGCCGTGGTGATGATCAGCCGATCCAGCTGAATTTCGGCGACGCAACGATCTCGCGTGAGAATCATGCATCAATCGCCTATGATGCGGAGCTGCATCAGTTTTTCCTTGGTCACGGTGGCAAGTCGAACCTTGTGCGTCTGAATTCCAAGCCGGTCTTGAGCACGGAGCCGCTGAAGTCCGACGACCTTATTCGTATCGGGGAGACGACTTTGCGTCTGATCGCGCTGTGCGACAAGGACTTCAATTGGGACGATAACAAGGATCCCAAAGATCAGGATGGGGGGGAAGCCGATGATGTGGCGATCGCGTGAGACGCGTTTCGATGTAGCCTCAGCTATTAGCCAGGGCAAGAGAGACTACCAGGAAGACGCCGTCATGGCGGAATTCCCGATTGGTGCGGATTTTGGGTATGCCATTTTGGCAGACGGTATGGGGGGACATGCTGCGGGTGATGTCGCAAGCAAGATGATCCTGACCGAAGTCTATAGCGAGATGAAGTTCCACACGAGCGACATTCTCAAGTTTGAAGCCAATGCCCCGACCATCCTCAACGGGATCGCCTTTACGGCCAATGAATGTCTCAAATCTTACGTGGCCGAGAACCCGGATGTGCGTGGCATGGGTGCTACCCTTGTTGTGCCGGTCATCATCGAGGACAATCTGTTTTGGATCTCCATAGGGGACTCGCCTCTCTATCTGATGCGTGGCGGAAAGCTGCGACAGCTTAATGAAGATCACTCGATGGCGCCTCAGATTGATCTGATGGTGAATTCCGGCCTGATGGATGCCGAGACCGGCAGAAATCACCCGGACCGCAATTGCCTGACATCTGTTTTGCTTGGCGCGAAAGTGGCGCGAATCGATTGCCCCAAGGAGCCGTTCAAGCTGCTGGCAGGCGATATCATCATCGTGGCAAGCGACGGTGTTCAGTTCCTGAGCGATGATAAGATCGAGCGGATCGTCTATCGCAACAGAAAGCGCCGCAGTTCTGAGATTGCGGATAAGCTCTTGTCGACAGTTGAGGCGCTCGGGGATCCCGATCAGGACAATATTTGCTTCTCAGTGGTCAAGGTAAACCACGTTGCCCCTGCCGCCTTCCGCAGGAGTGCGGCCTCCACCGGTCTTGCCATTGCGGCGGCAGAGGCGAAGGCCATCCTCAAAGAGGCCGATATGGAACCTGTTGAGTTCTCTCAGCGTCGGGATCGGGTTACCAAGCTGGTGCCAATGGAAGATATTGATATCACGGATCAAAGCAGCTTTACGTCCGAAGGCGATGCGTCCGGTGTGGACGTCAATGGCGCCGATGTGGTGCAGTTGAGCGATACGGACGGGCCCGGTGATGCGGATGGCAAGGACGCGAAAGAGGACGCGTCATCCGACGATACAGATCCTGACGCGCCAGATGATGGTCGGGGCGCCAAGGGCGGTCGCAGTATGACGGCGAAGGTATTTGCCGCCGGAGATCGTAGATCATGACCGCTCCGGTCGGGACCGACCGGACCCCACTTGATGATCTGAAATACGCGCTGTCATCTGGTGGGCTCGGGGAGGCTGCACAGGCGGCGGGTGAGAAGTTGCTTGGACGGCTTACCTCACCGGTGAAGGTTGTAATCCTGGGGTTTCCACAGACCGGCAAGTCCACTATTTTCAACATGCTCGCAGGGCAGGTCGTGCTGCCGGAGGGTATGACGTTTCCGACCACTCAACTGGTCTGGGGAGAGGTCGATCGGACGGTCTACACGCTGCGTGACGCGTCGCAGAAGGTTTTTGATCGGGTAGAGCTTGGGGCCGCTGCGCATATGAAGCCGGCCTTGATCCGGCTGGAGATGCCGATAGAGCAGCTTAAGAAAATCAGCCTGCTTGAGGTTGTGGCCAGCTCGGACGAGACCGATCAACAACGCGCCATGCGCTGGGCCAGCAAACGCGCGGATATTGCGCTCTGGTGCAGCGCGGGGTTTTCAAACAAGGAAGAGGAACTGTGGCGCATGATGCCCGACGCTTTGCTGGGCCATAGCTTCCTCGTACTCAACAAGGCCGATCTTCTTGATGCCACAGGCGATATTGATGATCGCATGAACGCGGTAAAGGACGTGGCAAGCCATTATTTTCATTCGATTATTCCGCTTGCTGGCAGGCAGGCCCTGGCCTCGATGCAAGGTGACGGGGAAGACAGCGAGACCCTGTTCCGCTCCAGCGGGGGCCAAGAGCTGATCAGCGCGATCCTGCGCGATGTCCGGGCCGGGCGTCGGGCGGATATGGATAATATCGAGGTGTTCCTGCACCGCTACGGGTTGACGCGGGTGGAGCCCGACGAAGATCTGGAGCCGGTTGAGCAGGGTCCGGTCAGCTCGGAGCCGGCCGAAAGCGCATATGAGGCACCGCCTGAGCCGGTAGAAAGCGCGCCCGAGATCTCGCCTGAGCCTGTCAGCATGTTGCAGCCAGCTGCCACACCGGAACCGCCTTCCATGATCAGGCCGGATGGCTCGAATGTGTCAGTATTTGCTGCCGCACTTGAGCGGGTGAAATCGGGTCTTGAAGAAAAAGCTGCCGATCAGGATGCGTTTGAGCCCGATGGCGAAATCACGGAAATGCCGGATTTCGAAGCGCTCGAAGAATATAAATCCAAACCTGCCGTTCTACCTGCCGCAGGCGAGAGAAATACGCGACAAGAGGCGTTAAAATATCTAGCCGATCAGGCCAGTGAATTGGCAAAACTGGTCAAGGACAATCCGGAGCAATCTGGCGCGGCGGTGATTGAGCGTTGCGTTCAGGCGGCCGATCATCTCGGGGATCTGGTGTTAAATGACGATGGCGCGGATCCTGAGCTTGCGGGGTATGAACAGCGCTGCCAGGAAGCCTCGGAACTGTTGGTGCTTATGCAGTTGGAAGCCGGGGAGGCCAAACCACAGGACGCCGTTGCGGTGCTGTTCCAATTGCGGCGTGAGATTGAAGAACGAAGCCCTGTCTGATTTTCACTATTTTCATCAATTCGCCATAAATCGACCACAGTCTGACAGGCATATTGGTTTGCGGGCGAATTGTGTTCCCTGGCAGTTCGGGCCGCCTGTCGCAGTCGTTTCTGCGGGCCAGAGTCTGGACCTACAAGAGATTGGGCGTTGGAGAGCGTAATGAATATGGACCTGTCCGAAAGTAAGCACACTGACCAGACCGCTGCTCCGAATGCTGCCCTTTTGGCGAACGGCTTGGATGGTCTGAGCAATTTCCTCGAGATATCCGCCGAGCTTGAGCACACGCTGGACAATCTGGTCGATGTGGCCGACGAGGACACCGCCGCGCATGCTGCATCGCTGAAAAGCAAGCTGCGCGCGCTGGAGCCGAGTGTGACGATGATCGGACAGATCAAGGCCGGCAAGACCTCTTTGGTCAACGCCATGATCGGCAGCCCCGGATTGCTGCCATCGGACGTCAATCCCTGGACGACGGTTGTCACCTCGCTTCATATCAACGCGGACAGATCCGCCGATGAGACCCGCGCCTCCTTCAAGTTCTTTGATCATGACGAATGGGACCGGCTGCTGGATAATGGTGGCCGGATCGGGGAGTTGGCCAGCCGCGCCGGTGCGGATGACGAGCTTGAGAAGGTCAAGGCGCAGATCACGCAGATGCGTGAGAAGACGCGCGAGCGGCTTGGCAAGAAGTTTGAAATGCTGCTTGGCCAGAAGCATGACTATGGTTATTTCGATGATGATCTGATCCAGCGCTATGTCTGTCTTGGCGATGATATGGAGCCCGAAGATGGGCTGCCCGACACGCAGGGGCAATTTGCAGATATAACGAAATCAGCCGATCTCTATCTGAACCGTCCGGACATTCCGATGGGTCTGTGTATCCGCGACACTCCCGGTGTGAACGATACATTCATGATGCGTGAGCAAATCACGATTTCAGCCATCCGGGACAGCCGGATCTGCGTCGTCGTGCTTTCTGCACATCAGGCGCTGACATCGATGGATATGGCGCTGATCCGACTGATCTCGAATGTTCAGTCGCGCGAGGTGATCATCTTCGTCAACCGCATCGATGAGCTTGCAGACCCGGTCAATCAGATCCCCGAGATCCGCGAAAGCATCGTGGCGACGCTGAAGAAATCGAAGGCGCCGTCTGACATCGACATCATTTTCGGCAGCGCTTATTGGGCCAACCATGCCCTGGCGGGGACGCTGAGCGATCTGGCCGATGACAGTGCCCAGGCGATGTTCTCCTGGGCCGAAACTGCGCTGCCCGGTGATGCTGCGCCGGATACAGCGGTGGCCACCGCCTGGGAGCTGTCTGGCCTGCCGGAGCTTTACCGCGCCTTGTCCGAGCGGATCGCCGAAGGTCCCGGCGGCGAGATGATTGACAAGATCACCAACGGTGCCCTGAACCTCGTCAATGGGATGCGGGCGTCAAACCAGATGGTCTCGCTCCAGATGGAGCACGATGACGTCACGCCGCCCGATCGTGAAGCCCTGATGGCAGAGCTTTCCCGGGTCGAGGCGCATGCGCTCAAATCGCTTGATGATCAGATGGCCGCATTGATTGTTGATTTCGAACAACGGCTTGACCGCTCGCATCACCGTTTCCTTGACCGTGCCACGGAATCCTTGATCAGCCATCTCGAAACGAATGGGGAAAGTGTTGTCTGGCATTACAACCCAATGGGTCTGCGCGTCCTGCTGAGGTCGAATTATCTGGTTTTCGGCAAGCAGGCGACGGCTCTGGCAAAGAAGATCTACGATCATTCGGCGCAGGAGTTTACCTCTGTCTATACGAGGGTTTTCTCTGTTTCCGTCGACGGATTCCAGATCGAAGCCCCCAATGCGCCCAACGTGCCACCGCCCGTCGCTCTGGGTCAGACCATCGCTTTGGATCTGGGTGGCAGCTGGTGGAAAAAATGGTGGCAGCGTCGTCGTGGCTACAAGACCTATGCGGAGCATTTCTACAAGCTGATCGAGGCGGAAACGGACCCGATTGTGAACGATCTGAAAGTCACGCAGGTTGAGACCATAAGAGGTGCTGCGCGCGCCCAGCTGGTCGAGTTCATATCAGAGCAGCGGCGCGCCCTGCTGAGTATGGCCGATAAAGCGAATTTGAGCCGCGATGACCTGAGCGAGCTCTTTGGTGTCAAGGCGCAGGAAGATCGCAACCGTGTTGTGGAAGCGGCCTTGGTCGAGTTGAACAAATACGCCGCGTAAGTTGCGAAGGGTAAGGATTTTACGATGTTGGACATAAATTCGGAAGAGCAGGTGGCCCAGAAGCCATGTATCGCGTTGATGGGAGAATTCAGCGCTGGAAAAAGTACGCTGTCAAATCTGATGCTAGGTGCAAAACCCTTGCCGGAGCGGGTCACAGCGACCCAGTTGCCACCTGTCTGGATAACGCACGGTACGCAGGAAGCGTATCGGGAAGATTTGGAGGGCAATCGCCATCCGGTGTTTCTTGATCGGCTCGAAGAGGTGCCGCTGACTGAGACGCTCTACATCAAGATTTTCCTCGAGACTGATATCCTGACCCTGTGCGATTTGATCGACATGCCGGGCATCTCCGATCCGAACATGCCACCGGAAGTATGGCAGCGCATGGTAGCGCAGGCCGATAGTGTTCTGTGGTGCACCCATGCCACTCAGGCCTGGCGTCAGAGCGAGGCGGCCGTGTGGGACACGATGCCTGTCTCGCTCCATGCCAAGAGCCTGTTGCTGGTCACCCGGATTGACAAGATACTGACTGATCGCGACCGCAAGAAATTGCTTCGCCGTGTGGCATCGGAGACGGAAGGGCTCTTCTCCGATATCTTCCCGATATCTCTTCTTGCCGCCGTCGCTGCGGGTGAGGATCATGAGAAATGGGAAGCCAGTGGCGCCGAGGCATTCACCGACCGCCTGATCGATTTGATCCAGGAACTTGTCGTTGAAAAAGAGCAGCTTGCACAGAATGCAGACCATTTCAACCTTGAGGCGCCCTACACGGTCGCGGAAAATGCGGGGTTGGCGCCCGTGGATCGAATGGGCGATATCAAGCTCCCCGAAGAGGAAGCGACGCCCGCAGTTGAATCCGTCAAAGAGCCCGCGCAGACGGCTGAACTGGCCCTGGCCGCTCAACCGGATGGTGTGACCGATGGCGGCTTTGACTATGCTTTCGACAAGACCTTCGACGATGATTTCGGCACGTCGTACAGCGAAGAGTTCGAAGAAGGCGGTGATGGCTTCATTGCACAGGAAGAAGGGCCAGCGGATGAACCGGGCCCGCTGCGTCTTGATCCGGATGCACATATGGTTGCGACATCCTATCTCGCCCAACCGGAAGCGCCGGTCGCCGCAGAACCTGACCCGATGCCCGAAAAGAAAGACAGGCTACCTCCGCTGGCGCCGCCCGAAAGCGCGCTGCCCGGGACGAGTGTCATGCCGCGTCGCGTCAAGAGATCAGGCACGGGCCCGCGGGCGGAGCGCATGGCGCGCCCGCCAGCAGATTCCGGGATAGGATCAGAGCGCCCGAAGGCGGCTTTGTCGCCGCTCAGCAGCCTGTCAAACCTGCGAGGTGTCTTCGCTCAGGCCGATGAAACGCGGCAAGGTCGCACGGATACTTGATGAACAGTGGCAAGCTGGACTAGACATCGTTCTATAGGGGACTGAAACAGGGCGCTCAAGACAAGGCGCCCTGCCATCCTCAGGATGGATAAAAAAGGGTGGAATAGGCCGTGGCAATTGCTGAACATTTGAACGCGCTGCAAGACGGTTTTGCCGATTGTCAGATCGCGGCCTATGTCGATCTCTCGGCCAGGATGGTGCTGTCGAGCGCGAGCAAACTTGCGGTCCCGCAGGAAAAGCTCGATATGCTGTGTGACAAAGCCGCCGCGGTATTGGCAGATCGGGACGCCGCTGGTGTCATTTCGAACGATACCGCCCAACCGCTGCAAAGAGCGATCATTCTGCTGGGCGATACGGTGCATGTGTTTCACAGATCTCCGGCCGATCCCGATGAGGCGCTGTGCTGCGTCTGCGCGGCGGGCGTGGATATTTCAGCTTTCCTGTCCTCCGCCCAGAGCGGCGTTGAAGCGATTGGAGCTGAAACATGACCGACATCGAAGAGTTAAGCGCCGCTATTGAAGCGCTGCAGAGCAAACCGGTTGGCAATGGCCGGCAGTTGGCCGCGAAAGACCCACAGGTGCTGTTGTCTGCGCTGCTGGCCGAATGCGAGATGACGATCCTCCCCCGGCAGCTGAAATTTATCGATGACGATGGCGGCGTACTTGGTGTCACCGTCTCAAACAGGCGGGTGTTCAATGTTGAGCGCCTCGGTGGGGGTGAGACGCTGGCTGCAAGCGAAGAGCTGGAATATGAAGACGCTGAACAGATGGCGTCCTTGTACTCCATGCTGGACGCGTTTCTGGCCAACCGCCAAACCATTACCGTTGCGTCCGGCGAGCCCCCGCAATCGCTCGGGTCGGGTCGGGTTGGCGTGCCAGTGGCCAAGCTTGCCGCATTGTGGGATTTGAAGACCGCCCGCGTTTTTCAGGCAAAGGATCATGGCGGTGTCGAAATCTTCGCCGAGATGATCCAGCCAGACGTTCAATGTTGCGTCATTCTGGAGAATGAACATGTGGTTCTTTCCTTTGGGGAAGCTGAGCAGACGAAATCCCTGATCGCCTATGCCAAGGAAAATTTCGCCAGCTTTTCCAGGCTGTTGGAAGACAGCTACCCTATGCGCGACGCAACCAAGCGCCTCGTCGTCCTCTCGGTCTCGCCGGAAAATGAAGAGGGGCTGATATGTGCAACGGCGCATTCCTCGACCCTGCTTGCTCTGATCGCACCCAACGCAATCCCGGACGTCTTGGAAAAATGGCAGAATTTCTGACCGGATTGGAATATTTTAGAATTGAGGCGTTTTTGCCACAAATCGAAATTGACGATTAAGATCAATTATTTTCAAGCGGTTATTGAGCGGATCTTCTTAACCTACTGGAAATACGTAAATTTCGACAGTTATTTGGCTTATAATGGACGATGTTAGTAGATTCTTCGGGTTTTTTGGTGTCATAGTAAGACCAAATATGCGATGGAACGTTGCCTCAAAATAATCACAGTTATGGTCGAGTAAACGAACAGTTCTTTGAACGGGTAGGATCGCCCGTTAATTTCTGTGTGGATGAGAGCCCAATCGCTCGTTCATATAGCGGCAAGTGCCATGGTTACTAGGATCACAGGAGAAATGCGGTGAAAATATTGTCCCTGAAACGCGGCCAGACTTCGATGTTGGCCCTTGCAATCGCTTTGGTAGGGGCCCTTCCGTTCGCGGCCAATGCAGCTGAAGTCGCGCTGAAGTCGGCTGACGGTACAGTCAATCTCTCGGGCGAGTTCATTGAGTTCAAGGATGACAGCTACGTCATTCGGACTGCCCTTGGCGATCTGCGTATCAGCGCCAGTCGGGTTCGCTGTGAAGGAGAGGCCTGTCCAAAATTCGATACGACAACAGCAGATGTCAAATTCGCTGGCTCCGATACGGTCGGTCTGGGTTTGATGCCGCTGGTGCTGACCGGATACGCATCGTACCTCAATGCTGAGGCTTCCATCACCAATACCGAAACAGAGGGCCAGATTTTGGCGAGCTTCGTGGGCGACGAAGGTTTTGGTGACGAAATCGGCTCCTATCTCGTCACATCTTCTTCCTCGGGCGCCGCTTTCTCTAGCCTGCTGTCCAATGAAGCGCAGATCGGCATGTCGTCTCGCCGCATCCGCCCCGCCGAAGCGCGCGAATTGCGCGATGCGGGCGCAGGCAACATGATCAGCCCGCAGCAAGAACATATTATTGCGGTCGACAGCCTGGTTGTGATCACCCATCCAAACAACCCGATCACGAGCGTCACGCTCGAAAACCTCTCCCGGATCTATTCCGGACAGGTGACCAACTGGTCGGAAGTCGGCGGACCGGATCTGCCGATCAAGGTGATCAACCGTCAGGGTGGGTCCGGCACGCGCTCGGTATTTGAGACACGCGTCTATGGCGAGGCAGAAATAATCTCTGGATCAGACCAAGTCATTGCCGCCGACAATAACGAAATGGCGGCGATGGTAAACGCCGATGAGGGCGCGATCGGCTATGTCGGCTATGCGTTTCAGCGGGGCGCGAAGGCGCTGGATCTGATCAATGAGTGCGGCATCCCGACCAAGCCGGATTCGTTCTCTGCGAAGACAGAGGAATACGCGCTGCAACGCCGCTTGTATCTCTATAACCGGATCGACAATCTCGATGACAGCGCCCGGGACTTCCTGTCATTTGCAACCTCGAAAGACGCTGACGGCGTGATCGCCAAGTCTGGCTTCATCGATCTGGGCATCAAAAAGCGCGAGCAATCTCTGGACAGCGACCGCGCGCGTCTGATGATCGAGACAACAACCGATCCGTTCGAAGCCGGCATCATGCGCGAGATGCTCGCTCTTATGCCGAAATTCGACCGGCTCTCGACCACGTTCCGCTTCAAGCAGGGCTCGTCGCGTCTGGACGAAAAAGGCCTGATCGATATGGATCGCCTGATTGCCTATCTCGAGCAGGAACCGGAAGGCTCCAATGTGACGCTGGTCGGTTTCACTGACAGTGTCGGTGCCTTTGAAGCGAACCGTAACCTTGCCATTGAGCGCGCCCGCCAGATCGCGTTTGATCTCCAGACGCGTGCAGGAAACCGTCTCGACAACATCAATATCGAGATCGCTGGATTTGGTGAGATGGCGCCATCCGCGTGTAACTCCTCGGCCAGTGGTCAGGCGATCAACCGCCGCGTCGAAGTATGGCTGGGCACAGAGAACGGCTGATCAGACCGGCAACAGGCTGATCTGAAGAAGATGAGGGCGAGCATTTGCATTTGTGAGTGCTCGCCTTTTTTCCGCAGGCCCCGCAGATAACTCCATGGCGTGATGAAATCGTCCTGAATCGAAAGGGAAGTCGCGCAGCGCGGTTTTGCTGATCCACTGCTGCGAGCCACAAGATAAAGGGCGAGCGCCGGGCAAGGCACTTTCAACGGACCTTCTGGAAAGGGCGCAGGCAGGATTATCTACGGGGCAGAGCATGCGGCAGGTCGCATCGACGCTACAAGACTGCCTTCCTGCCTGAAAACCCCTCTGCGATCAAGCGCGCAAACGACTTTGGCGCGTCCTTGGCAACGGTGCTGGCATGTTGCCGATCCTCCCAAAGAGAGTGAATGACAAATCAAGGATCGGACGAATCCTATTGCCTCAGAGTTTTCTCGAAATGCGTTGGGACGATTTACGAAATACCTCAAACATCATGTATCCCGTGAAGCGCAAAAGTTCTTGATCTCGGGCATGTTGCGCAATTCCAGTTTCTCACTGGGTGCTTTACCGCTGCATATATCCCGTCATTTCCAGATATCCCCGGCCCGAATGTGTGCCGCCAAAGCGCACCGGACCTTCCCAGTAAGGCACGGAGGTTTTCATCCAGGCGTTCGGATTGATTGCGGAGACAGTAATATCGACCCCGCGCGCGGGCAGGGCTATGTGCCATTCGGTCGGGATATCCCGGCCCTCGACAAGCGAGCTGGCCAGCGCAGTGGGAACGAAATCGCCGTCAGACAGCGCCGTGGCAACCCCATCGGCGGCGATCCATGTGCCGGAGGTAAAGGCGCTGCCATCGGTCTGGCGAAGCTGAAATCCCATCAGCTTCTCGCCAGTGTCAAAGCTGAGCGAAAACCAGTCCCACCCGGATTGATCCTCACTCAAAGGCTGCGACGACCACTCCCGATCAAGCCAGGCCTGCCCCGTGACAGCGACATCCCCGTCGGGCAGTTGCAGCGTGCCTTCGATCAGATAGTGCGGTTGGGAATAGTAATAGCTGGCCTGACCGGCAGCTGATTTGACGGAATAGCCATTATCGCCATGAAAAACGAGCGGGCCCGTGGCCGTCAACGCCATGTCATAGGCGAAGTCTGGCCCGCTGGCATTCATCTGCAGATCATCGAAATGGCCGCTCAGGGCCCAATCATCAATCCAGGCCTCAAACGGTTCTGCACGCACACCTGCTTGTCCAATGCCGCCCCGCGCCAGACGTTCGGCCACGAAGTGATCGTCAGGCGTTGTGACCGCGGCATGACCCATCCAGAGTTGTGGATCATTCCAGCCGGGCTCGCTCTGCGGTCGCAGGGCAGATCGAAAAAGGGTCCATTGCAGCCCGTAGGCCGTCCCCTCCGCATCCTCCAGGTTGGCGGTCAGATACCACCACTCGATCCGGTAATCGGGATGCGGGCCATGATCGCGCGGGAAGGAAAAAGCCGTGCCGCGCCGGGGCACCGCAAACCCATCGGCCTCGGCGCCCAGCCCCGCAAAACCCTGCGCGCTGGGATGCGCGGGGGCGAGGCTCAGGGCGAGCAGTAACAATAGGGCCTTAACGTTCATTGCTGAATACCTTCAAAAGATCCGTCGGAGCGGTCCGCGCCAATTGTACTGCGGGCCAGAGCGCTGCGAGAAAGGCGGCGAGCATTGTGAAGCCGCCAAGGATCACGTAGTCGCGCGGGAACAGAAACATCGGCAACCGCCATCCGAAGGCCTCGACATTGACGATGGCAAGCAACACCCATGCCAGACCCAACCCAAGCGGTATGGCGAAAAGCCCGGTGAAGGCGGCAAGCAGCAGGGCTCGGGCGATCTCCAACCGGGCGAGCCTGCGGCGCGTCATCCCCAAAGCCCAGACCGGCGCCAGTTGCGGCAGCCGCATCGTGGCCAGCGTGAGGAGGCTGATCAGTATCGCGATCCCGGCCACGCTGAGCGTCAGCAGGTTCAGCGCTGCGGTCACGGAAAAGGTGCGCTCGAACACCGACAGGGAAAAGGCCTTGATCTCGTCTTGATTGATCAGCCCGGTCCCCGTCAGTCCGAACTGCGCGCGCAGCTCTGTGGCCAGCTCCTGCGGCGCGTCACTGCGCAGCCCGAAGCGAAGCGCCGTGGCCTCGGGGAACCGCGCCGTGAACGCATCATAGCCCAAAATCACCTGACCTATCGGGTTGCCGTAATCGCCGAAAATGCCAAGGACAGGGCCGAAATCCTGATCGGGCACCGGGTCGCCCACTGCCAGCCCCGCGCGGTAGGAAAGCTGCTCGTTGATCAACACGCCTTCGCCGCGCGCCACGGTATCCCAGACGTCCGGGACAGATGCGATGAAGCTCCAGTTGTCGCGATAGGTTGGATGATCGAGCACGCCATAGACCTCGACAGGCACCGCGTCTATCCGCGCATCGACGCTGATAATCGGCAGCACGGCCTGCGCCCTGGTGGCGGCAAAATCGCGGATTTCTGCGGCCTGTGCGGCGGTCTCTGCCTGAACATAAAGCTCCGAGGCGAGCCGTTGGTCGAGAAACTGCTCGAAGGTGATCCGAAAGCTCGACACCATTGTGGAGACGCCGATATTCGTGGCCATCGCCAGGAGCAGCGCCATGAGCGCCAGCGAGAGTCCCTGCAATTGCTGGCGGGTATCGGCCCAGAACCAGTCGATAACGGGCGAGCCGCCAATCCGGCTTGCCCAGATCAGCATCCGGTCGAGCACGAAGGGCAGGGCGAGCGCGCTGGCCAGCAAGAGCCCGCCCAGCAGTGCGAACCCTGCCAACAGACCCTCTCCCAAAACCCCGATGATCAGGGCGACCAGCCCGATCACAAACGCGCCGATCACCTGCAGCCGCGACCGTTTGGCAGCCTGAGCCGTCCAGGCGCGCGGTTGGCTTGAGGCCAGAAGGGGCAGTCGGTAGAGCCGCCAGAAGGCCGCAGATGCCGCGATCAGGCTTCCCAGAAGCGACATGCCAATGCCCGAAATCCACCAGGACGGGCGCAGGCTCAGCTGCCCTGTAACCTCGGCACCATAGAGCCCCCGCAGCGTTGCTGCGACATCGGGTAGCAATGCGCCGGCGATCACGTAGCCCAGACCTACCCCCAGTGCGCCCGCGACAAGCGCCAGAGCGGTAAGCTCACATGTCAGCAATATCAGAAGCCTGCTCAGCGGAAGGCCAAGCGCGCGCAAGGTGCGAAAGACCGGGCGACGCTGCTCAAACGCCAGGCCGATTGCGCCATAGACAATGAAAATCCCGACCACAAAGGAAAGCAGGCCAAAGGCCGTCAGGTTGAGATGAAAGCTGTCCGTCAGCCTGTCCAGATCGCCCTGATCCCGCGGGGTCTCGAAGACCAGCCCCGCATCGATCTCTGACAGCTCAGGCCTGCCCAATGGCTGCTCGTCTGCAACCAGCAAGCGAGAGATCTCGCCCGGGCGATCCAGCAGCCGCTGGGCGCCCGAGATATCCGCGATGGCCCGGCCCGGCTGCTGGCCCTCATCCTCGCGCAGATCCGGACCCAGCCCGCGCAACGCATCCGCGTCCTCAGGGTGGACGATCAGGACCCCGCGCGCGCTGATGAAATCGGTGAACTGATCCGGCCCTGCAAGTGCGGCACCCTCGCCGGTGGGCAGGCTCAAAGGCTCGATGCCAAGCAGGCGGATGGGGCCTTTTGCAGTCTCGAGCTGCCCCTCAAGGACGGGCGAGACAAGCCAGCCCGCGCGCCGCAGCCGCACATATTGCGCAAGCTCCATGGGCGCGCCGCCGGGGCGCGTGATCTGGCCCGCCTGACCCTGGCCCAGAGTATCCTGCGCCGTGGCATAGCTTGCGCGGGCCTCGGCATTGATCGCCTGCACGCCCGACCAGAGCGCGGTCGCCATGGCCAGACCGGTCAGCAAGGTCAGCAACTGCCACGGGCTGGCCCGCCAGTGAGAGATCAGCGCGCGAAACCCGTGCCAGCTCATGGAATGATCTTGCCGCGGCTGAGATGCAATTGTCGGTTCAGCCGCGCGGCATGATTGGCCGAATGGGTAACCATCAGCACCGCCGTGCCCGCGTCCCGGGCCAGCTCCAGCATCAGGCGCAGCACGGTCTCTGCATTGGCCTCGTCGAGATTGCCGGTGGGCTCATCGGCCAACACCAGTTTGGGCCGCGCAACGAGCGTCCGGGCAATGGCTGCGCGCTGCTGTTGTCCGCCCGACAGGGCCTCGGGGTACTTGTCGCGCTGATCGCTCAGGCCCAGATGTTCGGTCACCTGCGCATCCCAGCCCGGATCATGCGTGCCGCTCAACTGAGCCTGAAAGGCTATATTGGCCTTGATCGTGAGGCTGGGGATCAGGTTGAATTGCTGGAACACGATGCCCACCGTGCCGCGCCGCTTCTCGGCGCGCTGGCGGTCGGACAGCGCGCTCATTTCGGTCCCGTCAAGGCAGATACTGCCGCTATCGGCCGTATCCAGCCCGCCGATCAGGTGCAAAAGCGTGCTTTTGCCACTTCCCGATTCGCCTGTCAGGGCCAGCGTCTGTGCCCGATCAAGCGTCATGTCGAGCCCGTCCAGAACCTGTATCGGCCCCGACGCGTCGACATAGCTTTTGCGCAGGTTTTCGATCTTGAGAAGCATGCGGGGTTTCCAGCCTGTTGCGCGTAAGCTAGCACCAGATGCCGCGCAGTGAAGGGCTATTGCGCATAGCCGCCATTTCGTCGCAGCCTTGTGCGACGATCTCATCCGCGAGGCTTGAGTTTTGCGACCATATCCGTGAAATGGGCCCTAGAGGCGCGCCAGCAAGGACTGAGTTATACATGATCAGGCATCCCGAATTCGGCTATACCGCGCCAGACCCCACCCGGCAGCCCAAGGCATTGACGCCGCAGTATCGCACCAGCCGGTTGCGGGCGCCCGCCAATCCGAAGCTGAGCTTTCCCAATTCCGCCTCTGAGCTTCACGGGCCAGTCTTCGGCCATGGCGTGATCGGCGCGCTGGATGACGATCTGATCGTCAATTATGCGCAGGAAGGCTGCTCGGCCCTGGGCCCGCGTATCCTCGTGCATGGGCGCGTTCTTGACGAGGCGGCCCGACCGGTCGCCGGCGCGCTGCTGGAGCTTTGGCAGGCCAATGCGGGCGGGCGCTACCGGCACAAGGGCGATGGCTATCTTGCGCCGCTTGACCCGAATTTCGGCGGTTGTGGCCGGACCCTGACGGATGCCAATGGAGCCTACAGTTTTCGCACTGTTCAGCCTGCGCCTTATCCGTGGCCCAATGGGGGCAATGACTGGCGGCCTGCCCATATTCATTTCTCTGTCTTTGGTCACAGCTTTGCCCAGAGACTGATCACCCAGATGTATTTCGAAGGTGATCCGCATATCGCGCGTTGTCCGATCGTCCAGACGGTCCCCGACCCCGCCGCGATTGATGCCCTGACCGCACGGCTTGACATGGAGCGCACGGTGCCAATGGATTTCCGGGCCTATCGGTTCGACATCATCCTGCGGGGCCCGCGCGCGACATTTTTCGAAAACAGGCCTGAGGGGAGCTGACGGATGGCACCCTCCAAACTGTTTCAGACCGCCTCCCAGACCGCAGGGCCATATGTCCATATCGGCTGCCTGCCGCGCGCAGCCGGGCTGGTCCATGGCCCGCAGGAGCTGCCATTTGATCCGATGCAGGGCGGCGAGGTGATTTCCATCGAGGGGCGCGTGCTTGACGGGCAGGGCGCGCCTGCGCTGGATGCCGTGGTCGAGATCTGGCAGGCCGACGCGCAGGGGCAATTCGACAAAACGGGTTTTCAAGGCTTCGCGCGCAGTGGCGCCGATGCGCAGACCGGTGTGTTTCGCTTTGATACGATCAAGCCCGGGCCTGTCGCGTGGCATGATGGCCGCTTGCAGGCCCCGCATCTGAGCCTGTGGATCGTCGCGCGCGGTATCAATCAGGGCCTGCACACGAGGCTCTATTTCGCCGATGAGGCCGCGCGCAATGCGAAGGACCCTTTGCTGGAGCTGGTGGATCAGGCCCGGCGTGGCAGCTTGGTTGCGGAAGGTGAACGGGGCGCCTATTGCTTCGATATTCGCCTGCAAGGACCCGGCGAGACGGTCTTTCTTGATGTCTGAGGCGGGTCAGACAAGCATGTTTGATCACCCATGGATGAGCGGCTTGTTCGGCGATGCAGAGTTGGCCGCACATCTTGGGCCGCCAGCCCAGCTGCGCGCCATGCTGTCAGTTGAATGCGCCTTTTCGCACGCTTTGGGCCAGGCGGGCGTGGTGCCTGGTGATATTGCGCAACGTGCATCGGATGCGATGGCGCAGGTCAGGATTGATGAAGCCGATCTGCGCGATGGTGCGGGGCGCGACGGGCTCGTCGTACCCGCGCTGGTGGCGCAATTGCGTGCGGGCGTGGCCGAGGAGTTGCGCGGCGCGGTCCATAGCGGGCTGACCTCGCAGGATGTGATCGACACCGCGCTTGTGCTCAACCTCCGCCCGATCCTTGGGTTATTGCAGACGCGTCTTGTGTCGCTGTCACGGGCTCTGGAGCGTTTGGCCGATCTGCATGGCGCAGCCTCTTTGATGGGGCGCACCCGGATGCAAGCGGCTTTGCCGATCACCGTGCGCGACCGGATCGAGCTGTGGATGCTGCCGCTTGCGGGTCATCTCGCAAGGCTGGAAGAGTTACAACCGCGGCTGATGCAGCTGCATTTCGGCGGGCCGGTCGGCACAAGGCAGGGTTTTGGTGACAAGGGTGACGCGGTGGCTGCGGCCATGGCTCAGGCGCTTCAGCTTGCCAGCGCTGGGAAACCGGGTCATGCCATGCGAGCGGTCTGGGCAGAGCTTGCAGGCTGGCTGTCGCTGGTGTCCGGCAGTTTGGGGAAAATGGGTCAGGACGTGGCGCTGATGGCCCAGCAGGGCGTGGATGAGATCACGCTGGCGCAGGGTGGCGGCAGCTCTGCGATGGCGCATAAATCGAACCCGGTTCTGGCCGAGCTTCTGGTCACATTGGCGCGGTTCAACGCCGTCCAGCTGGGGGCTATGCATCAGGCGCTGGTCCATGAACAGGAACGCTCGGGCGCGGCCTGGGCTTTGGAATGGATGATCCTGCCCCAGATGTTACAGGCGACAGGCCGCGCGCTGACCGCAGGCAGGGAACTGGTGGATATGATAGAGCGCATGGACGCGCCGGGAGAGCTCTGATGCGTGTGGTTTTGATCGGCGAATGCATGGTTGAGATGGCGCCCGCCGCGCAGCAGGAGAGCTTCCAGCTGTCCTTTGCGGGCGATACGTTCAACACCGCCTGGTATCTGCGCAAGCTGCGCCCGAACTGGCGCGTTGACTATGTGACGCAAGTGGGCACGGATGCGATTTCGGATCAGATGGTCTCTTTCATGCAAGATCACGGCATAGGCACTGACCATATCGGGCGCAATCGCGACCGGACGGTCGGGCTTTACCTGATATCGCTGCGCGCCGGTGAGCGCAGTTTTTCCTATTGGCGCGGGCAGTCTGCGGCGCGTAAGCTTGCGGGTGATGCGGCCGCTCTTGATGCTGCGCTGCTCGGTGCGGATCTGGTCTATATCTCGGGGATTACGCTGGGCATTCTCGACCCGGAGGGACGTGCGCTGTTGCTGGACCGGCTCGGGGCCTGCGGCGCGCGGATAGCTTTTGACACCAATCTGCGCCCCGCGCTCTGGCCTGATCCGGAGACGATGTGCGCGGCGATGATGCAGGCGGCTGCGATCAGCCATATCGTCCTGCCGTCCCATGATGACGAGGCGCGGTATTTCGGCGATACCAACCCGCAGGCCACGCTTCAGCGCTATCTGGGTGCGGGCGCAGGCGCGGTCGTGGTCAAGAACGGCCCCGGCGAGATCCTTTTTGCCGAGGATGGCAGGCACGGCTCTGTGCGTCCTGAGCCCGTGCGCGCCGTGATCGACACGACCGCCGCCGGCGACAGCTTCAACGCAGCCGTTCTGGCAGGTTTTGCGCAAGGCGAACCGCTGGCGCCCCATATCGCGAGGGCGAGCCGTCTGGCAGGCAGGGTTATCTGCGGGCGCGGCGCCTTGGTTGAAATACGTGATTTCGAGAAGGAGACCCCCTCATGAGCTACAGGCCCGATCCCTCCCGCTACGACAAGATGCCCTACCGCCGCTGTGGCAGGTCGGGGCTGCTTTTGCCCGCGATCTCGCTGGGGCTGTGGCACAATTTCGGCGATGACACGCCGCATGAGACCAAACGCGCAATTTGCAGAACCGCATTTGATCACGGGATCACGCATTTCGATCTGGCAAATAACTACGGACCTGCTCCGGGCAGCGCGGAGAGCGCCTTCGGAGAAATCCTGCGCACGGATTTTCGTGGCTACCGCGACGAGCTCATCATCTCGTCGAAAGCAGGCTACCGGATGTGGCCGGGCCCATATGGCGAGTTTGGCAGCCGCAAATATCTGATTGCCAGCTGTGATCAGTCGCTCCGGCGCATGGGGGTGGATTATGTTGATATTTTCTATTCGCACCGGTTCGATCCCGACACGCCTTTGGAAGAGACCATGGGCGCGCTGGATCAGATCGTGCGCTCCGGCAAGGCGCTTTATGCGGGGATTTCGAGCTATAACTCTGCGCGGACCCGGGAGGCTGTGGCGATCCTGGCGGATCTGGGCACGCCCTGCATCATTCATCAGCCGAGCTATAACATGCTCAATCGCTGGGTGGAGAGCGATGGGTTGAAAGACACGCTACGCGAGCTGGGCGTGGGCTCGATCGCGTTCACGCCTTTGGCACAGGGTATGCTGACGAATAAATATCTGGGCGGCGTGCCCGAAGGCAGTCGGGCTGCGAAGGATAAATCCTTGCGGCCCGAGATGCTCTCGGACAGCGCATTGGCCGCAATCCGGGGGCTGAGTGCCATAGCCGAGACGCGCAGCCAAAGCCTTGCGCAGATGGCGATTGCCTGGGTGCTGCGTGGCGGCGGGATCACCACCGCGCTCATTGGCGCCTCGCGGCCCGAACAGGTGGTCGATTGCGCCGGTGCGGTGGGCAATCTGGAGTTCACCGAAGATGAGCTGGCACAGATTGACAAATTTGCGATGGAAGAGGACATTAATCTCTGGGCGAAATCCTCTGAGGCATGATGTGCGAGGCGCTGCCGCGCGCGTGATGTTTTGCGAGGCTCTGCCTCGCGCTCCGGGATATTTTTCGCCAAAAGAAGGGGTGGGCTGCGTGTCAGGTGGAGATGCGGTAGCTGATGGCCTCGGAGATATGGGGGGCCCCGATCTGCGTCGCTTGGTCGAGATCGGCGATTGTGCGGGCGACGCGCAGGATGCGGTGGTAGCTGCGGGCAGAAAATGCGTAGTGCTGGGCGGCTTTTGACAGGATGGCTTGTGCCTCGGGGCTGGGGGTGGCGATCTCCTTGAGCCGTTCCCCTTCGGCATCGGCATTTACATGCAGGCCTTCATGACCCGAAAAGCGCCTTGTTTGCAAATCGCGCGCGGCGCTCACCCGGGCGCGGACCGTCTCGGAGCTCTCTGCGGTCTGGGGCATATCGAGATCGGTGAAACGCACCGGCGGGACATCAATGCGAAGATCGAACCGGTCCATAAGCGGGCCAGAGATACGGCCCAGATAATCCTCGCCACAAAGCGGAGCCTTGGCGCAGGCGCGCGCGGGTTCGCTGAGGTAGCCGCATTTGCACGGGTTGGCGGCTGCGATCAGCATGAATTTGCACGGGTAGCGGATATGGGCATTGGCCCGGGCGACCACGACATCGCCTGTCTCGATCGGTTGGCGGAGCGTCTCGAGCACGGTGCGCGGGTATTCGGGGAACTCATCCATGAAGAGCACGCCGTTATGGGCCAGCGAGATCTCCCCCGGTTTTGCGCCGCGCCCGCCGCCAACAATGGCCGCCATAGACGCTGTGTGATGG
>CAYGUB010000017.1:0-22890 GCA_964352845.1 uncultured Rhodobacterales bacterium
ACCTTGGCCATGGTGGCATTCCTTTTTCGCTGATCGTTCTTATCTGCAATTAGGCATCCTTGGCAACGCGCGCGAGCACGGCCACATCAACATGTCGTGCATTGGCGTTTTGACACTGTTCCGCGCAGGCAGAAAGCGTCGCGCCCGATGTCATGACGTCGTCAACGATCAACACGGGCCGGCCGGAGACCGCATCGCCATGTTTCGGGTGCAGGCGGATCGCATCTGACAGGATATCAAAACGCTGCATCTTCGTCTTGCCGTCAAGGCTTTCGGTATGGCCCACCCGTTGCAATATCAGTGGTGCATAGGTGGTGCCCGTGGCTTCCGCCAGATAACGCGCCAGCAGCGCGGACTGGTTGTAGCGTCGCTTGAGGTATCGGTACCAATGCAGTGGGACAGGGATCACAAGGGTATCAGGCTCTAATTCACCGACGCGACGAGCCATCCATTGCGCAGCAGGCCGGGCGAGCTCCGTCCGGTCTCCATGTTTCAGGCCCATCACAATGCGACGCCCGGACCCACTGTAATGCAAGGCGGCAGTTCCCTTGCGCCAGCCGCGTGCGGTGTGGGTACAGTCGTCACAGATGGCTGTGTCTTCCCCGATATCGCCGGGCAGGGGGATGCCGCATTGATCACAACACAGACCGGAAAGGAACCGCGTCTCCCGCCAGCACGGACCGCAGAGAGCGCCGTTTTCCTCGACGGCGGCATCACATGTCATACATTGCGCGGGATACAGAGCGTTCAGTATGGTTTTCAAACGCATGGGATCCCTCTATGGAACGTGTCGACACGGAGGCCGCATGACGCAATCTCAACAGCTTTTCGACCGCGGCGCGATTGTCGCGCACAGGAAGCGGGCTGAGCGGCTGGGCTTTTGCGATTTCCTGCATCGCGCAGCCATTGATGAAATACATGAAAGACTGCTCGACATTAACAGGCGCTTTACGGCACCGGCGATCGTGACAGGTTTTCCCGCGTCCTGGGGGGGTATTTTGCCCAATGCCAGGCTCATTTCGGATGATGATATTCTGGATCTGGCCGGCGGTGCACATGATCTGGTGATCCACGCGATGTGTCTGCATCAGGCCAATGACCCTGTGGGACAGATCATCCAGTGTCGCCGCGCCCTGAAGCCCGACGGGTTGTTTCTGGCCTGTCTCATCGGTGGCAACAGCCTGAACGAACTGCGCGTGGCGCTCGGCGATGCCGAGATCGCGGTGCGGGGCGGATTGTCACCGCGCGTGGCACCCATGGCAGAAATACGCGATTTAGGGTCTGTTTTGCAGCGTGCCGGGTTGGCCCTTCCGGTCGCAGACAGCATGAAACTGAATGTCCGATATGGGGACGTTTCCTCCCTGTTTCACGATCTACGCGCAATGGGAGAGACCAACGCGCTGGCGCTGCGCGAAAAAACAACCGCGCCCCGCGATCTATTTGCGCAGACGGCGCGTATATACAAAGAACAGTTCGAGACGGCAGATGGACGGATCCCGGCAAGTTTTGAGATCATCTTTCTGACGGGTTGGGCGCCGGACGCGAGCCAGCAACAACCCTTGAAACCGGGGTCCGCAAAGACACGGCTGGCGGATTTTTTGAATACGACCGAGTTGGGCGAAGACGCAAAACCGGTTAAAGCGGACAAGGATCACAAAAGATGAACATGATGAGCCAGACAGAAACCGACGCCCTTCCCCACGCGCCTACGGACCATCCGAAAGTGAAATTCGGTAAGGTTGGCGTCCTTGTCGCAAATCTCGGGACGCCTGATGATTACAGCTATTGGCCGATGCGCAGATATCTGGGCGAGTTCCTGTCCGACAAGCGCGTCGTCGATTACTCTCCATGGGTCTGGCAGCCGCTCTTGCAACTCATCATCCTGACGAAACGCCCCTTCTCCAGCGGGGCTGCGTATAAGAGCATCTGGAACCATGACAAGGGCGAGTCGCCTCTGCTGACCATCACGCGCGACCAGACAGCCAAGATCACCGAGAAGCTGAAGTCGAAATACGGCGATGACGTAGAGGTGGATTTCTGCATGCGCTACGGCAATCCGTCGACCAAGGCCAAGCTGCGGCAAATGATCGAGCGTGGCTGCGACCGGATCATCTTTTTTCCGCTCTATCCCCATTACGCGGGCGCTACCTCGGCCACGGCGAATGACCAGATGTTCCGCGCCCTGATGCAGGAGAAATGGCAGCCCTCCATTCGCACAGTGCCCGCCTATTTTGAGCATCCCGCCTATATCGAGGCGCTGGCCCAGTCGGTTGAGCGTGCCTACACAGGCATCGAAGACCGCCCGGATGTGCTGGTCTGCTCCTATCACGGCGTTCCGAAGCGGTACCTGATGGAGGGCGATCCCTATCACTGCCAATGCCAGAAAACGACGCGGCTTCTGCGCGAGCGGCTTGGCTGGGAGAAAAGCGAGATCGTGACGACCTTCCAGTCCCGTTTCGGACCGGAGGAATGGCTTAAGCCCTATACGGTCGAAGAGGTGGCACGGCTGGCGGAAGAAGACGGGAAGAAACGGATCGCGGTCATTGCCCCCGCTTTCTCAGCGGATTGCATTGAGACGCTCGAAGAGATCAATGAAGAGATCAAGGAAAGCTTTGAAGAGGCAGGTGGCGAGCAATTTACCTACATACCCTGCCTGAATGATGATGATGCGCATATCGATGCGCTGTGTACCGTCATTGAAGAGAACGGGTCTGGCTGGCTGAAATAGGGTCTGATCGGCCGCTTCAAGCGGCCGATGCAACCGCCCAACCATCAAAGAAGCGCTTGCCGTCGCGGACGCGGATACGCCCGTCGTTAAGGGTCTTCACGAAGATTCCCTGAATGGAAACACAACTTCCGATTCTAACTGTCCGTAACATAAGTTCCTCCACATTCCTCTGAGAGAAACATAGTTGCTGGATGTTTCTAGGCTACTAATATTTTCGACAATTTTATGTGTAAGTGCCTAATTTTGCAGCTTTAAGCGACAATCCGCTCACAAAAAATCACGCAAAATGGCGATAAGCGGGATATCGGCGGGTGGCATTGGGTAATTTCGCATTTCCGATACCGAAACCCACTTCAGAATCTGGTTTTCCTGAGGTCGGGCGATTCCCTCCCATTTCCGGCAAGCGAAAAGCGGCATGAGCAGGTGGAAATCCTCGTAGCTGTGGCTCGCAAAGGTCAAAGGGGCGAGACAGCTGGCCCATGTGTCGATCCCCAACTCTTCCTGCAGCTCGCGAATGAGGGCGGCTTCGGGCGTTTCCCCGGGCTCAACCTTGCCGCCGGGAAATTCCCACAGCCCGGCCATGGATTTGCCCTCCGGTCTCTGGGCCAACAAGATGCGACCATCGCGGTCCACAAGAGCAACTGCCGAGACGAGCACGGTTTTCACGACCGGTAATCCGCGTTGATTTCGATATAGCCATGGGTCAGATCACAGGTCCACACCGTTGCCGAGCCATCCCCGAGGCCCAGATCGACCCTGACCGCCAGATCCTGATGCTTCATATAGGCGGCGGCCTCGGCCTCTTGGTAGTCGGGGGAAACCCAACCGTCCTTGGCCACCAGAATGTCGCCGAAATGAATGGACAGGCGGTCCCGTTCTGCCTTCGCGCCTGACTTGCCCACGGCCATGACAATCCGCCCCCAGTTGGGATCCTCACCAGCGATCGCGGTTTTAACGAGGGGTGAGTTCGCTATGGCCATGGCGATCTGGCGGGCATCAGCCTGCGTGGCCGCGTGGCGCACGTTTATCTCGACAAATTTACTGGCACCCTCGCCATCGCGCACGACCTGATGCGCCAGGTCCAGCATGACTTGCTCAAGCGCCTCGGAAAAGCTGTGCGCGGCAGGCGTCTCAAGAGAGGTGATCTCCTCCATCTCTGCCTGCCCGGTTGCGGCGACAAGCAGCGTGTCAGAGGTCGAAGTGTCACTATCGACCGTGATGCAATTGAACGTCCTTGCATTGATCTGCGACGTCAGCTCTTGCAGTGCGGACTGGCTGATCCGGGCATCGGTAAAGATATAGACCAGCATCGTCGCCATATCCGGCGCGATCATGCCGGACCCTTTGGCAATACCCGCGATGCGGATGGGCACGCCGCCGACGCTTACCTCGCGCCCCGCGCCTTTTGGGAATGTATCCGTGGTCATGATCGCCCGGGCGGCAGCCTCTATGCCATCTGGGGACAAACCTGCCTTCAAATCGTCCAGCGCGGCTGTAATCTTCTCTGCGGGCAAAAGCTCTCCGATTACGCCGGTTGAGCTGGTATAGACATGGCTCTTTGGCAGGTTCAGTGTCTTCGCGACGCCGGATGCGATGGTCTCGACGGCCTCTGTGCCGTTTTTGCCGGTAAAGGCGTTGGCATTGCCGGAATTGACCAGGATCGCAAAGCCTCGCGTCCTGTCTTCGAGCTGTCCCAGCTTGGCCTGACAGTCCAGAACCGGGGCTGCGCGCGTGGCAGATCGTGTGAACACGCCCGCCACAGCCGAGCCCGGTGCGACGCTGGCCAGCATCACATCATCCCGCCCCCGATAGCGTACCCCGGCCTGCGTCGTGGCGAATTGCACGCCTGCAATATGCGGCAAGGCAGGGAACCCCCCAACTGGCGCCAGGGGGGAGGTTTTGGTGATGGTTGCCATAGCTGCTACGCTCGTCGGATTATTCCGATAGCAGTCCTACATCGCGAATAATGGACGGATCAACTGTGACCTCTGCTCGCGTGACCTCCGAGGCGTCGGTCAGCCGGTCGATTTCGGCCTGCGTGGCTTCCTGACGCAAACGCTCTTCAAGCGGTCCGCGCACGTCCTCCAGCGCAGGCGCGCCGCTGATACGGCTTTCGTTGCGTTTCACCACATGCCAGCCGAACTGGGTCTGGACGGGCTCTTGCGTGATCGCGCCATCCTCCAGGGCCAGCACAGCGGTTTCGAATTCCGGGACCATCGCACCGCGCCCAAACCAACCCAGAGAGCCACCACCCGGACCGCTGGGGCCGGTGGAGCGTTCCCTGGCAAGTTCGGCAAAGTCAGAGCCCTCGCCAACAAGCTTGATAATCTCATTCGCGGCCTCCTCGGTTTCTACAAGGATATGGGATGCGTTGAACTCTTCCTCGCCCTCAAAATCGGCGAATTCCCGGTCATAGGCCGCCTGTAACGCATCTTCCGAGACCTCCTGCTGGCTGATGATCGCCAGAAGCTCGCCCGCGAAAAACGCGCGCGTCTCGTTCTCCATGGCGAGATTCACGGCCTTGGTGCTGTTCTTCTGCATTTCCTGACTGAGCGCGGATTGCTGGATCAACTGGTCGAGTATGCCGGTGAACAGGACCTCATCCTCAAGCTCGCGAAACTGTTCTGGAAGCCGCTCTTGCAGGGCGATCATGTGGCCCAAGGTGATGTCTGTGCCATTGACGGTTGCCATAACCGTATCGGCATCCTGCGCCGCGGCTGGTAGAGCGACAGAAACGGCAAGCCCGGTCGCACGAAGAAGTGTTGAAAAGTTGCCCATATTATCTGTCTCCTGAGAAGCTGCGAAACCATGCAGCGTTGACACTATTAGGTGCGACGCTTACATCGCGAAAAGGCCCTTGGCAGTAACGCCTTGAGGGCTGAGATATGTTGCGGAAGCCGGTGTCGCAAGGTGAGAGTTCACAAGAAGACGTCAATCGGCACGCAGGCGGCGGTTAAGCGGAGAGAAAATGCTAGGTCTTGGAGCACTCAAGAAGAAGGTCTTTGGAACGCCAAATGACCGGAAGGTCAAAGCTGTCAATCCGCTGGTTGAGAAGATCAATGCCCTGGAACCGGAGTTCGAAAAGCTCAGCGATGAAGGCATCATGGAGCGGACAGAAGCGCTGAAGGCCCGCGCGCAAGCTGGCGAGGCGCTGGATGATCTTCTGCCCGAAGCCTTCGCCAATGTCCGCGAGGCTGCCAAACGCGCCCTCGGCCTGCGCGCCTTTGACACGCAGTTGATGGGGGGCATTTTCCTCCATCAGGGCAATATCTCCGAGATGAAAACCGGTGAGGGCAAGACCTTGGTTGCAACCTTCCCCGCTTATCTGAATGCGCTGACGGGCAAGGGCGTTCATATCGTGACGGTCAATGACTACCTGGCCAAACGTGACGCGGAATGGATGGGTAAGGTCTACGCAGCGCTGGGCATGACCACGGGCGTCATCTACCCCCAACAGCCCGATTCGGAGAAGAAAGGCGCTTACGGCGCTGACGTGACCTACGCCACAAATAATGAGCTTGGGTTCGACTACCTGCGCGACAACATGCGATACAACCTCGCCGATATGGGTCAGCGCGGGCATCATTTCGCGATTGTCGACGAAGTAGACTCTATTTTGATCGACGAGGCGCGGACCCCGTTGATCATCTCCGGCCCGTCTGAGGACCGCTCGGACCTCTATGTGAAAATGGATGGTATCATCCCGCATGTACTCGACGAGCATTTCACGCTGGACGAGAAACAGCGCAATGTGACGCTGACCGATGAGGGCAATGACTTCATAGAACAAAAGCTGTCCGAGCTCGGGATGCTGGAGGACGGCACGTCTCTGTTTGATGCCGAAAACACCACGCTGCTGCACCATGTCAATCAGGCCCTGAAAGCGCATAAGCTCTTTGCCAAGGACAAGGATTACATGGTGCGCAATTCCGAGGTCGTGCTGGTCGATGAGTTCACCGGCCGCATGATGACCGGCCGCCGCCTGTCTGACGGTTTGCATCAGGCAATTGAGGCAAAGGAAGGCTGCGATATCCAGCCTGAAAACGTCACGCTCGCCTCGGTCACTTTTCAGAACTATTTCCGTCTCTATACCAAGCTTGCAGGGATGACCGGCACAGCCGTGACCGAGGCAGAGGAATTCGCGGAAATCTACGGTCTTGGCGTGGTCGAGGTGCCCACCAACCGACCCATAGCCCGTATCGACGAGCATGACGCGATCTATCGCACCGCGCGCGAGAAATACGAGGCGATCGTGGCCGAAATCAAGGACGCCAATGAAAAGGGCCAGCCCGTACTGGTGGGCACGACCTCTATCGAGAAGTCGGAACAGCTCAGCCAGATGCTGACTGGCGCCGGTATCAAGCACAATGTTCTGAACGCGCGCCAGCATGAGCAGGAAGCCCAGATCGTCGCGGATGCAGGCAAGTTAGGGTCTGTCACCATTGCGACGAACATGGCCGGGCGAGGCACGGACATCAAGCTGGGCGGCAATGTCGAATTCCAGATCATGGAAGCAATCGCCGCCGCGCCTGACGCTGATCCCGAGGAAATTCGTCAACGGATCGAGGCGGAGCATGCCAAGGACGAAGGCGCTGTCAAAGCTGCCGGTGGTCTTTTTGTCCTTGCGACGGAACGGCATGAAAGCCGCCGGATTGACAACCAGCTGCGCGGCCGGTCGGGCAGGCAGGGTGATCCGGGACGATCCTCTTTCTTCCTGTCGCTCGAAGATGACCTGATGCGGATTTTCGGCTCTGAACGGCTGGAAAAGATGCTCTCGACCCTCGGCATGAAAGAGGGCGAGGCGATTGCTCACCCTTGGGTCAACAAATCTCTGGAGAAGGCCCAGGCCAAGGTTGAAGCCCGGAACTTCGATATTCGCAAGCAATTGCTGAAATATGACGATGTGATGAACGACCAGAGGAAGGTCATTTTCGGTCAGCGCCTGGAAATCATGCAATCGAAGGATGTCAGTGAGATCACGCGTGATATGCGTCATCAGGTGATCGACGATCTTGTGTCCGAGCACATTCCAGCCAAATCCTATGCCGATCAGTGGGACAAGCGCGGGCTCTATGTCGGTGTGGTCGAAAGACTGGGCGTCGATCTGCCTGTGATCGAATGGGCCGAAGAGGAAGGCGTCGATGATACTGATCTGATCGAGCGTCTGGAGAAAGAAACAGATGCCTTCATGGCCAAGAAAGCCGCGGAGTTCGGTCCCGAGCAGATGCGCAATATCGAGAAAGAAATGTTGCTGCGCACAATTGACGGCAAATGGCGCGAACATCTGCTCACGCTTGAGCATTTGCGCTCCGTGGTGAGCTTCCGGGGCTATGCGCAGCGCGATCCGCTCAATGAATACAAAACCGAAAGCTTCCAGCTGTTCGAATCCATGCTCGATTCCTTGCGTGAGGACGTGACGATGAAGCTGGCCCAGCTCCGCCCGATGAGCGCGGAAGAACAGCAGAAGATGATCCAGCAATTCCTGGCGCAAAACCCCAATGAGGCCGCGCAGCTGGTCAAGCAGCTTCCACAGGGCGCTGGGGCCCCCGCTGCGGGTGAGGCTGCCGAAGGGTTCGACGAGAATGACCCTTCCACATGGGGCGATCCGGGCCGCAATTCGCCCTGTCCCTGCGGGTCGGGCAAGAAGTTCAAGCATTGCCACGGTGAGATCGGGTAGAGCCGATACCCCTTTCCATGTGGCGCGCAATGCTCCCCCGTTTTCTCATAACCTTCTTGCTCATCGCCTTGGGCTCTGTGGCGACCGCACAAGAGGTGCGGTTGGTCTCCAAAAGCAGCGGGCTGGTGATCGGTGGCAGTTTGCTCAGCTTTGATGGGGATCACTACAGGTTAGACACTATTTACGGCCCTTTGACTGTCAACGCGGCGGGCGTGATCTGCAAAGGCGCTGACTGTCCCGGCCCCGGCTCATACAGCCCGGTAATCCGCATATCCGGTGACAGAAAACTGGTCGCGGATTTGCTTCCCGCATTGATCAATGGATTTGCCAAAGATACCGGCCATGAGATCACGCGTAGCCAGCCTTCGCCTGATCGGATCAGCGTCTCTCTGGGCGGTGCCACTGGCCGTTTCGACCTCCATGCGACGACAACCGCAGAGGGCTATGTCGATCTGATATCCGAAGTAGCCGATATCGCGCTTGTCACCCGTCCCCCAAATATGACCGAGCTTGGCATGTCGCGCTCCGGCGGCTCCAGAGACCTCCTGGCCGGCGATCGGGCCCATATCCTTGCCGTTGACGCGCTGGTCTTCACGAAGCCAGACGGGCAACGGGCAGAGGCTCTGTCCTTGGGCGATCTGAATGAAGGCAGTGAGGGTCTGGCCGCGAGCGCTGTGGATGCCCCTTTTGCGCTGGAAGAGGCTCTAGCGATTGCGTTGCCCGGGGCGCGACCGCAAGGTGGCGTCGCGTTGTCACTGCTTAGTGCCGCGAACCCGTCGGATATATTGCCGCTGACCGATGGCTGCCGCAGGCTCGACCCAACCAACAGGCTTGGCGATTACCCTTTCCCCGTCCATGTGATGCTCTACACCGCTCCCCGGCGCCTGCCAAAGCTGGGCCGCGATTTCCTCAAATTTCTCGACAGCCCGAAAGCCGCGCAAATCATCGCGCAAGCGGGCTTCTCACCGTTGAGCCTGTCCGAGACCGAATTCACCGATCTGGGGCAGCGGCTTGCAGCGGCGATCTCGCGGCTGGACACCCTGGCGCAGCTGGAAGATCTGAAGCGCTACACCAGCGCTGTTGAGGGCAAGCGGCGGCTCACGGGGGCGCTTCGGTTTATCACCGGGACCACCAAGCTCGACATGCCGTCCCGCGACCGGGTCAGGCGGCTGGCGAAGGCATTGAACGCGGGGGGCTATGACGGGCGCAAACTGACCCTTGCGGGCTTCAGTGACAGCAGCACAGGAAGTTTCGAGACATCCAGAAGGTTCGCCCGGACGGTGCGGAAGGCGCTGGGCGCGCATGACAAGGTGGAAATCGCGGTCGCGCCCTTTGGGAACGTGATGCAGGTATCCTGTGATGACACGGCGCTGGGCGCGCGCTTGAACCGCCGTGTCGAGATCTGGGTCGAATAGGCTCTATAAAAGCCCATGACTGCGGAAAGAGTAGTGGCGGGATTTTCCGATGATCAAATGATCATGCAAGACAAGCCCCAGCGCTTCTGCGCCGGTCTGGATCGATCTCGTTGTCTCAATATCAGTCTCTGACGGAGTCGGGTCACCGGACGGGTGATTGTGGACGACGATCAGCGCCGATGCGCCAAGTTCCAGACCGCGTTTGAGCACCTCTCGCGGATAGACGGGCACATGGTCCACAGTGCCGATCTGCTGCGCCTCATCGGCGATCAAGACGTTTTTGCGATCAAGAAAGAGAACCCGAAACTGCTCCGTATCCAGATGCGCCATGCGTGTCTGGCAGTAGTTTTGCAGACTGTCCCAAGAGGATAGAACCTCTTGATGCATGACTTGCGCCCGTGCCATGCGGTGCGCGGATGCTTCCACGATCTTCAGTTCGCGAATGACGGAATTCGCAATGCCGGGTATCTCTGCCAGACGCGACCGAGGCGCTGCCATGACCCGGTTGAAATCCCCGAATGTGCTGATCATCAGCCGCGCAAGCGCATTGACGTTCCGCTTAGGGATGGCGCGAAACAGGATCAGCGACAACAGCTCTTCGTCAGACATAGTATCAGGTTCAGCCGAATCAAACCGCTCACACAGATGCTCGCGGAAGGATGTTTCGGCATCCGGCTCAAGATGCTCATGCACGACCCTTTCCTGAGACCGAACGGTGAAGTCGGGCAAGGCGGATTCAGAAAAGGCTGACGAAGTTCTTACCATCCCCTAAAAACAAACGATTCTGCTTAATAAGAGATTAAGCCTCGTAGGTCGGATGGAATTTGCCACCGGGTGACGGGGTAAATATCTCGACGCCGTCGGCAGTCACGCCGACCGAATGCTCGAACTGAGCCGACAGCGACTTGTCGCGCGTGACGGCCGTCCATTCATCGGCGAGTATCTTTGTCTCAGGTCGGCCCAGATTAACCATAGGCTCAATCGTGAAGAACATGCCTTCCTCTAGCACCGCGCCCGTTCCGGGGCGACCGTAATGCAAGACATTTGGCGGCGCATGAAAGACCCGGCCCAGGCCATGCCCGCAGAAATCACGAACCACGGACATGCGGTGGGCTTCGACATATTTCTGGATGGCGTAGCCAATATCGCCAAAGGTGTTGCCCGGCTTTACTTGCTCTATCCCCTTGAACAGAGCATCATGTGTGACCTGCACAAGCCGCTGTGTCTTGCGAGACAGGCCGCCCGCCACATACATCCGGCTGGTATCGCCAAACCAGCCATCCACGATCACGGTAACATCCACGTTCAGAATATCGCCTTCCTTCAGCTTCTTGGAGCTGGGGATGCCGTGACACACGACATGGTTCACGCTGATACACGATGCGTGCTTATACCCCTTGTAGCCAATGGTGGCCGATGTCGCTCCGGCTTCCTCCACCATTCGGGTAATTGCATCGTCGATCGTCGCTGTCGTCGTGCCGGGTTGGACAAGCGGGATGATATCGTCAAGGATTTGCGCCGCCAGCGCTCCGGCAACGCGCATGCCGGCAAAACCCGCATCATCATAGATGCGAATCCCCTCCCTTGTAACTCTGCCGCTGTGTATCTCGTCCAATGGTCCTATCCACAAATAACCAGTCTCATATATCGCAATGGCTCGGCATGTTCCAGCGCAACACATTCTGGGGCGAAGGGGTTTGATCGACTTCCATGCCTGTCTATAGAGAAATCAGATATCCAGGAGGGACGAACTTGCCAAACCCCAGTGCTGCCATGGTCGTTATCGGGGATGAGATCCTCTCTGGCCGGACCCGTGACGCCAATATGAACTATCTTGCGGGCCAGTTGACCGGGATCGGCATCGGGCTGGAGGAAGTGCGCATCGTCTCTGACCAGCATGAGCGAATCGTCGCGGCGGTCAAAGCGCTGTCAGAAGACTATGATACCGTGTTCACATCCGGCGGCATCGGTCCCACGCATGATGACATCACAGCCGATGCAATTGGCGCCGCCTTTGGCCGAAATGTCGATATTCGTGACGATGCGCGCGCCCTTCTTGCGGCTCACTACGCGCGCAACGGGATGGAACTGAACGAGGCCCGCCTGCGCATGGCCCGCATTCCGGAGGGCGCGACATTGATCGATAATCCGGTATCCGTTGCACCGGGTTTCACGCTTGAGAATGTTCATGTGATGGCCGGTGTGCCCTCTGTATTTCAGGCGATGGTGGCCTCTGTCCTTCCAAGTCTGACCGGCGGCGCCCCCCTGTTGTCCCGCAGCTTGCGGGTGGATCGGGGCGAGGGGGATATTGCAGGTCCCCTGGGTGAGATCGCGGCGCAATATGCCGAGCTGTCCATCGGCTCCTACCCGTTCCAGAAAGACGGGAAGTATGGCTCCAATATCGTCGTGCGCGGACAGGATGAAGCCCTGCTTGAACAGGTGATGGAACAACTGGCAGCGCGGCTGGGCAACTAGGCCATGGCAGAGCCCGATATATTCGATGTGCTTGAGGCCACATGGCCGCCCGTCGCACGCCGCACCAAGGGCCCTGTGATCCTGCGCGACGGTGGCGGTGGCGGCAAACGGGTCAGCTCTGCCTATGTGCCGGGTCAGCATCTGGACGCGCAGGATTGCCTGGGCGTGAGCCTCTTTCAACTGCGCGAGGATCAGGTCCAGATCGACTCTATGCTGGCGGATGAAGGCTACAAGATCGTCGATCCCACCCTGATCTACTCCATGCCGATAGATCCTGCGTATCGGTATGAGATCCCGCCCGTCACAGTGTTTGAGATCTGGCCCGCGCTGGAATTGATGCGCGATATCTGGCGCGTGGGCGGGATCGGACCCGCCCGGCTTGCGGTGATGGACCGCGTTACGGGTGCCAAGACAGGGCTTTTTGGCCGCATCAATGATCACGCGGGCGGAGTTGGCTTCGTGGCGATACATGAGGGGGTGGCGATGCTGCACGCGCTTGAGGTGCTCGCCTCTGCGCGTTTGAACGGGCTCGGGCGCTTCATGAGCCAGGCGGCCTATAACTGGGCGGCCGAGCAGGGGGCCGTGACATTTACCCTTGCGGTGACGGAGGCCAATGAAGGTGCCAGGGCGCTCTACAGATCGCTGGGAATGTCTCAAGTCGAGCGGTACCATTACCGGATGAAGGAGGAGAGTTAAGATGACTGACGATGACAGCCCGACCGCGCTCGACCTGCCGATGCTCGATCCACTTCCTGAACCCATGGCAAAATATTTCGCGATTTGTCAGGAAAAGCTGGGGATGGTCCCGAATGTCCTGCGCGCCTATGCGTTTGATGAGGCGAAGCTGAACGCGTTCACCGGGCTCTACAATGATCTGATGCTGGCCGATAGCGGGCTGAGCAAACTCGAACGCGAAATGATCGCCGTTGCTGTCTCTTCTGTGAATAAATGCTTCTACTGCCTCGTCGCGCATGGGGCGGCGCTTCGCGGCCTTTCGGGTGATCCGCAGCTTGGTGAGCAGATTGCCATGAATTACCGGGTTGCGAAGCTGGAGCCGCGGCAGCGCGCGATGCTCGATTTCGCCGTGTTGATGACCGAGGCCAGTTACCGCATCGAGGAGCCGCATCGCCAGGCCCTGCGCGATGTCGGCTTCAGTGATCGCGACATCTGGGATATCGCCGCGGTTGCGGGCTTTTTCAATATGACAAACCGGATGGCGTCGGCTACGGATATGCGGCCCAATCAGGACTATCACTCGGCAGATCGATGAGATGCGCGCTCCGGCTCCTGCTGTGCTGTCTGGCTGGTCCCGCCTGGGCCGAGCTGAGCTTTGAATTTCCCGGAGCCTCGGTACAGACCTTCTCGGAAGAGCTGCCGTTCCACGCCTACAACCTGCCCCTGGGCCCTTTCGCCGATGGCGAGATCCCGACCCTTGTGGCCGAGGGGCCCTTCACCCGAGGCGTCTGGCGTATCAAGACCGCAAATGGCTCGACCCTCCAGGTGACAGATTCTTTGCGCCAACAGCTGGAACGGATGGGGTTCGAGCTGTTATTTGAGTGTGACACGCAGAGATGTGGCGGTTTTGATTTCCGATTTGGAACCGATGTGATTGCCGAGCCCAAAATGCATGTCGATCTTGGGGATTTTCGGTTTCTTTCGGCACAGAGGCTCGGCGGGGCGAGGCCTGAATATCTCAGCCTTCTGGTCAGTGGCAGCTCTGACTTCGCCTATGTGCAGATGACACGTATCGGGTTCGACGCGGCAGGGGGACTGGATCTTGCTGCATCGCCCGAAACACCGGCGGCTGATCGGATGGCATCTGGGCTGGAGTCGGGCTCGATCGCGGACAAATTGCTTCGCACGGGATCGGTCGCTCTGGATGATCTGATCTTCCGGTCCGGCTCAGCCGATCTGGGGGATACGACCTTCGCGTCACTGGCGGAAATTGCGGGTTTTCTGAAAGATCGTCCAGGTGCTGGATTGGCACTTGTTGGACATACTGATGCGGTCGGCTCGCTGGAGGCGAACATCGCCCTTTCACGAAGACGCGCACAATCCGTCCGTGCGCGACTTGTGTCGCAGTTCGGGGTGCCTCAGGGTCAGGTTTCAGCCGATGGTGTGGGCTATCTCGCGCCAAGGGCAAGTAATGCGACTGAGGAGGGACGCGCCAGAAACAGGCGGGTTGAGGCGGTTCTGACAACCGTCGAGTAGAGCCTGTTCTACCAGCTTTCAGGCCCTTTTTCCTTGAACGCGTCGACAAGGAAGTCGATGAATGTTCGGACCTTCGGCTGCGTGTAGCGCCCGGGAGGATAGACCGCAAAGATGCCTTGTTGTTCTGCCGGCAGGTCGGGCATCGCATCCACGACCAGACCTTTGGCAAGCGCGTCGGCGTAAAGAAAGCTCGGCAGATAGGCGATGCCAAGCCCGGAGACACAGGCATTGAGCAGCGATTGCCCGTCATTGACCGTCAGCCAGCCTTGGGTGCGCACCTGACGCTTTTCGCCGGAGGGCGCTGTCAGCTTCCACACATTGCCGGCAGACTGGTTGGAGTAATGCAGCAGCTTATGCTCATTGAGATCATCGATCTTCACAGGGCGGCCGAATTGCTCAAAATACTTGGGGCTGGCGATCAACCGCTTGGTCGTTTCCGTCAATTTGCGGGCCCGGAGCGAGCTGTCCTCCATCTCGCCTATCCGGATGGCGAGGTCGAACCCTTCGCTGATGAGTTCCACGTAGCGGTTGTTGAGAACCATGTTGACGGTGATGTCGGGGTAGTCGACGAGAAAATCGCCGAGAATGGGGGACATGTGATTGACGCCAAAATCGGTTGCGACCGAAATGCGCAGCAGTCCGGATGGGGCTGATTGCATGGATGAGACGAGCGCATCTGCCTCGCCCGCATCATTGAGCACCCGGCGCGCACGGTCGTAATAGGCAAGACCAATTTCGGTGGGGCTGACGCGGCGTGTCGTGCGGTTGAGAAGACGTGCGCCCAACCGGCTTTCCAGCGATGAGACATGTTTCGAGACGGCGGATTTCGAAATCCCCATTTTCCGTGCCGCGTCGGTGAACCCGCCCTGGTCAACAACCGTGGCGAATGCTTCCATTTCCGTCAGACGATCCATACATCATCCCCAATACCGCTACTAAACTTTGGCCATGTATCACCGTCAAATGCGGCAGGAATAGGAAAGTGCCGAGACGATTCAGCGGTTTTCGGGGAATAGTTCCTTTGTGGTAAACAGCCCGGGAACCGCGCTCTTATCAGATCCCGATGCAGAAAATCCGATCTATTCGGGGTATTTGCCGGCTTCAGTCAAACCTGATGGCAAGTCGGGGGTCTACGAAAGGGCAATGGCACGTCTCAGGGATCTCCCGGCTTTCACGGTTAATGCATGGAATAGCCAAACCCTACGCCGTGAACGGTAAACTGCAGGTTTATTGCGTTTTATGAAATACCTGAAACATCTCGTATCACCCAACGCGCCTACGATCTTTGATTTCGGGCAGCTCTATGTGGTCGAGCATTTTTCGTATGAGGCTTCAGTGTGCTATTTCGTTTCGCGACAGTGACGGCGGAAGGCTTTCTTGAGCATATCAAGCTCCGCGCGCAGCAGATCAATCTCGCTGCGCAGATCCTGGCTGAGCGGATCGCCCGCGAGCAGATGAAAGCTGTCCAGGATCTCATCGCTATCATGGTCCTTGAACGTGATCGTCTGGACACCATCCATCAACAACTCGGCCGGGACCGCGAAGGTGACATGCCAGCTGTGCGATCTGTCCGGGTCCCGCGCGACCGTCAGCCCGTCCAGGGCGACCCCCATGTGATAGGCGCCGATATCGGGTGACGCGCTGTCTTCATCCGAGGTCAGCTCCGCCTCGTAACGGCCCGACTGGATACGCGTTTTGGTCAATTTCAGGTGCGCCATGATCTAGAACTCTGCCCGTGGTCTGCGCGTAAGGGTGATGTCGCGAAGGTTGATCTCGTTCATCTCGGGGCCGTCGAAGATCAGGTCGAGCCAGATCCGCTCAAGGCGGTTTTCGCTCATTTTCGTCTGGTCGAGATCAAACTCGACCATCACCTCATCCCCGCCCAGCGGCAATTCCCGGACCATTTGTTCGACATTGGGGCCGGACTTGATGTTGAGCCGCGCAAAGATCTCAAGCGGTTTTTCGAGTTCGACTTCAGCATCAAGGCGCAGGATATGGTTGCGGCGCAGCCCATGTGTCGCTTCTTCGGGCAGATAAAGCACAAGGCTCAGAAAACTGCCATCAAAGCGAAACACGTCAAGACGCAGGCTGAAAGGCGACAGATCCCCGTCGCGCCCATTGCGTATCTGGCGATAGGTCAATTCGGAGATGGTGCAGTCATGGTAAAGAATGGCGTCATTCCCGATCTGCGTCCGGCTTTCCACAGAGGACATGCCGGTCGGGGCAATCGGTCCGCTCCATATTTCAGGGCGGTAGGCCCAATCCGTCTGGCTTGGCCTTCGTATGGCGTCGGAGCCAATGCGGGGAAGCGCCAGCCGTCCTTCGGCGATATGGGCCACCTGATCAAGACGGTTGCGAAGCTGGCGCGCCTGGCTGCGCAACTGGCGCAAACGCGGCAAGTCAAGCTCATGGGCTGCCTGAGCTGCGGCTTCCCATTCGATCAGACTGCGCTTGTAGGCACTGCGGCGTATCAGTTCCCTGACCTTAGCAATCATGTTCGGTAGACATTTCTGTTTTCATCCTGCACGGCTACCATTATTTCCATATTGCAAACAATTATTTCAGTTGAATAAACGCCGAAACAAGGCGCCCGGACCCGGTTGCTTTGCGGCAGTCGCGGTGGTGGGCGCGGGTCCCTTGATCTCCGTCATGAAGCCCTGCAGCAGCGATAATCCGGTCTCCTGTGTCAGCGGCCGTGCATTGAAGCCCAACACCGAGATCGCGACAATGCTGGCATCCACGTCGAAATAGGATCGCCAATAGGTGTTTGCCAGCCCAAGCGTCGGGCCGGTTGTACGGTCCGAGACGCGCAGATATACGACACCATCGCGGGCGAAACTGTCCACAGCCTGGATATCATCTGACATGCCCGCGGTGCTCAGGGCCTTGCGCCCATCCTCCGTCTCAAAGAACGCGGCGAGCGCCTCGCTGTCCTGCGCCACCGCAGAGGTCGTGGTGTCCCGTTCAGTCACGCTGACGGTGACCACGGCGCGGATGGGCGCGCTGCGCGGCTTGCCCCGTTCCGTGATCGCGTTGCAGTTTCCGAAAACGATAAAGGCGTCGGTTTCGGACTGGGTCGAGCTGTCGGGGTCAATGCAAAACCCCTCGGGACCGCTGACCCTTACGAGGTTGCGCGTCACGGTAATCTCGTCGGGCGCCAGAGTACCCGGACCCTGAAAAAGTGGCATGTCGCAAGCTGACAAAGCGAAGCAAAGACCCAGCACGATCCTCGAACGCATGATGTCAGATATCCATGTAGATATGCGCTTCTTCCTTCGCGCCGGGATGGGTGCAGGCCCCGTACTTGGCGGAGCCTACAAGCTGCGCATATTTCCACAGGGCGCCGGATGCGTAAATCGTCTGGCGGGGACCGGCCCACTCAGCTTTGCGCGCGGCGAGCTCTTCGTCGTCGAGATCGACACTGATCTCGCCCGAAATCGCGTTCAGGGTGATCACGTCGCCATTTCTGAGCAACGCAATCGGACCGCCATGGGCCGCCTCGGGTCCGACATGGCCCACGCAAAAGCCGCGGGTCGCACCTGAAAAACGCCCATCGGTGATCAGCGCGACCTTCTTGCCCATGCCCTGCCCGGACAGAGCCGCTGTGGTCGCCAGCATCTCGCGCATGCCGGGCCCGCCCGAGGGGCCCTCATTGCGGATCACGATAACCTCGCCCTCTTCATAGGCACGGTCCTGTACCGCCTTGAACGCATCCTCTTCACATTCGAACACCCGCGCGGGCCCAGTGAACATCTGGTGCTGCGCCTCCATGCCTGCGACTTTCACGATCGCGCCTTCGGGCGCGAGATTGCCGATCAGGCCAACCACACCGCCGGTCTTCGACAGGGGCGTCTCAACCGGATAGATCACCTTGCCATCCGCCTCCAGGCTGACAGCGTCGATCTCTTCGCCAATGGAGCGTCCGGTAGCTGTGATGCAATCCTCATGGATCAGACCGGCCTTGCGCAGCTCTTTCATCACAACGGGCACGCCACCGGCTTCATAAAGATCCTTCGCCACATATTGCCCGCCGGGTTTGAGATCGACGAAATAGGGCGTGTCGCGGAAAATATCGCACACATCCTGAAGGGTGAAATCAATACCCGCCTCATGGGCCATCGCGGGCAGGTGTAGACCCGCATTGGTGGAGCCGCCCGTGCAGGCCACGACACGCGCTGCATTCTCAAGCGATTTGCGAGTGACGATATCGCGGGCCCGGATGTTGCGCTCAATCAGGTGCATGACGGCCTGACCGGATGCGACGGAGTACTGGTCGCGCGACTCGTACGGGGCCGGGGCACCGGCAGAGTTCGGCAGGGCGAGCCCGATCGCCTCTGAGACGCAAGCCATCGTGTTGGCGGTGAACTGCCCGCCACAGGCCCCCGCAGAGGGGCAGGCAACACGTTCCAGCACATCCAACGCGGCATCCGACAGATCGCCGGCCTGATGACGGCCCACGGCTTCGAACATGTCCTGCACGGTAAGATCGCGATTTGCATATTCCTGTGGAATATCGGCCCCGGCAGGCGCGCGGCCCGGCAGGATAGAGCCGCCATAGATGAAAACCGATGGTGTATTGAGCCGGATCATCGCCATCATCATGCCGGGCAGGGATTTGTCACAGCCCGCAAGACCCACAAGCGCATCATAGCAATGCCCGCGCATTGTCAGCTCGACCGTGTCAGCAATCGCCTCGCGCGAGGCAAGCGAGGACCGCATGCCCTCATGGCCCATCGCGATCCCGTCCGTGACGGTAATCGTGGTAAACTCGCGCGGGGTCCCGCCGCCTTGCTTGACGCCCAGCTTCACCGCCTGCGCCTGCCGGTTCAGCGCGATATTGCACGGCGCAGCCTCATTCCAGCAGGTGGCCACGCCGACAAAAGGCTGATGGATCTCTTCATCGCCCAGACCCATTGCATAGAAATAGGACCGATGCGGCGCGCGCTCTGGTCCTTCCGTGACATAGCGGCTGGGCAGTTTTGTCTTGTCGGTTGGTTTTTTCAGCATTGCGGCCTCCCTGAGCAGTTCCGACCGGAATAAAGCTGCCGATCCCAAGGCACAAGCGTGATTGCGCAGGCTGGCGCTGACAGATAGCCTGCCGTGAAAACCTTACCCCAACGAGCAATGCAATGATGCGTCCCCCTCAATTCGAAGCCTTCGTTGCGCCTGCGCGGGCAGCAAACGAGATCTGGCGGCTGATCCTGTCGCTGGTGATTGGCACGGTTCTTTACATGATCCTGTCCGGCGTGACCGCGGTCACGCTTCTGTTCTATTTTGGCTATTTCGGATCTGGCGGCGTAGACCCCGCAGCCATTGGCAATCTGTTGATGTCCGGCGAGACGCCCGCTCTGATGGCCATCGTTCTGTCCACGTTTATCCCGATGATGCTGCTTGCGATGCTGATGGCGCTGATCCACAAGCGGCGCCCCCGCACCCTGTTTGGCTCCGCCGAACGGTTCTGGACCTATTTTGCGAAAGCCGGCGGCGTGGTCTTCGTAATTTATGGCGGCATCCTTCTGATCGACCTCGCCCTGTTCGGGACGGTCAATTACGCCCCGCAACACAGTCTGCCCGTTTGGCTTGGCCTGCTGGCCTGGGCGGTCCCGATGCTATTTGTACAAATTACGGCAGAAGAGATGGTGTTTCGCGGCTTTCTGCAACAGCAGATGGCTGCACGGTTCACCCATTCTTTCTGGTGGCTCGTTTTGCCCTCGCTTCTGTTTGCGGCGATGCATTATGACCCCGCAGCGGCGGCGGGGTTGCGCTGGATGACGGTGCTGGCCACAGGGATTGTCGGGCTCTGCGCTGCTGATCTGACCCGCGTCACCGGCAATCTTGGCGCGGCGATGGGGCTCCATTTTACCAACAATGCTTTCGCCCTGCTGCTGATGGCCGTGCCGGGGCAGCTATCGGGCCTTGCGCTGTACAATATCCCGGCCGAGATGGCTGATGCCGGTATTCTGGGGATCAACATTGTGATCCTGCTGGTGATCTGGATCATCATCCGGCGGCTGATCCGCTGATTGCAATCTGCGCGCGCGGGGATTATCTGGACGTCAACTGGGCAAAGAGGCGCTGATGAACTGGATTTCCAATTATGTGCGGCCACGGATCAACTCGATCTTCTCGCGGCGCGAAGTGCCGGAGAACCTGTGGAGCAAATGCGATGAATGCGGCACGATGCTGTTTCACCGCGAATTGTCGGACAATCTGAACGTCTGCAGCAATTGCGACCATCACATGCCCATCACCGCCCGCGACCGGTTCCGCGCGCTGTTCGACGGTGGCAAATTTACCGAGATCGACGTGCCCGAACCTCTGGCCGACCCGCTGGGGTTTCGCGACCAGAAGAAATATCCCGACCGGATGAAGGCGGCGATGAAGCAGACCGGCGAGAAAGAAGCGATGCTGGTTGCTCAGGGCGAAATCATGCGCACGCCGATCATTGCCGCCTGCCAGGATTTCAGCTTCATGGCCGGCTCAATGGGAATGTATGTGGGCAATGCAATAATCGCGGCCGCTGAGCGAGCACTGGAGCAGAAATTGCCGCTCGTCCTGTTTTCTGCCGCGGGCGGCGCGCGGATGCAGGAGGGCATCCTGAGCCTCATGCAGATGCCGCGCACCACGGTTGCCGTCGAGATGCTCAAAGAGGCCGGTCTGCCCTATATCGTCGTCCTGACACACCCGACCACCGGCGGGGTGACGGCCTCCTATGCGATGCTGGGCGATGTACATATCGCGGAGCCCAATGCGCTGATCTGCTTTGCCGGTCCGCGCGTGATCGAACAGACCATCCGCGAAAAGCTGCCAGAGGATTTCCAGCGCGCCGAATACCTGTTGGACCACGGCATGCTCGATCGTGTGACGCCGCGCAAACAGATGAAGGGCGAACTGGTCACGATTATCCGCATGCTGCAGGGTCTGTCGCCCGCGATCAAAGGCGATCTGGCGCCGCCAGCAGATGTCCAGCCCATGGATAGCGAAACGTGAGCAAACCCCAAAGCGATGTCATTCTTGAACGGATGATGTTGCTGCATCCCAAATTGATCGACCTGACCATGGACCGCGTCTGGCGCCTGCTGGAAGCGGTTGGCAATCCGCAAGAGAGCCTGCCGCCTGTCATTCACATTGCGGGAACCAACGGAAAAGGCTCTACACAGGCGATGATCCGCGCCGGGCTGGAGCAGGCCGGGCATAAGGTCCACGCCTATACTTCTCCGCATCTGGCCCGGTTTCACGAACGGATAAGGCTGGCGGGAACGCTGATTTCCGAACCTGACCTGACGGCCGTGCTTGATGAATGCTACGCGGCCAATGCAGGCGAACCGATCACCTATTTCGAGATCACCACCGTCGCCGCCTTGCTGGCTTTCAGCCGCATAGAGGCTGATTACTGCCTTCTGGAGGTCGGGCTCGGCGGGCGGCTCGATTGCACGAATGTGGTCGACAAACCTGCGACTACCGTGATCACCCCGGTCTCCCTCGACCACCAGCAGTTTCTTGGTGACACATTGCCCGAGATCGCAGGAGAGAAGGCCGGGATCATAAAGCGTGGCGTTCCCTGCGTGGTCGCGCGCCAGATGGACAGCGCAAGTGAGGTGATCGAGGCGAAGGCCCGGGCGCTCGACGCCCCGCTTCTGGCTTACGGCCAGCACTGGCACGCTGCGCGCGAAGGCGACCGCATGGTCTATCAGGACGAAACCGGCCTGTGTGACCTGCCCCTGCCCAACCTGCCGGGCGATCATCAGATCGATAATGCTGGCACGGCGCTGGCGGTCCTGCGTTATCTGGGGTCCGGACCGGAGGCTTGCGAGGCCGCCGTGACCCAGGCCGAATGGCCCGCCCGGATGCAACGTCTGAGATCCGGGCGGCTGGTTGATCTGGCAGGCGGCGCGCAGTTGTGGCTTGATGGCGGGCATAACCCGGCGGCTGGTGCCGCCATCGCGGCCTATCTGTCGCGAGGACCCAAGGTGCATGCGATCTGTGGGATGCTCAATACCAAGGATGTTGCGGGTTACATGAAGCCTCTGCGCGGTCGGATCGCGCGACTGCATGCCGTCACCATCCCCGGCGAAGCCGCAACACTCACCGCTGAGCAGACAGCGCAGATCGCGCAAAGCGTCGGCATTGATGCCGTGACTTCGGCAGACATAGAGTCTGCAATTGCTGCGATCATACAAGCCGAGCCCGATGCCCGGATCCTGATCTGCGGCTCTCTCTATCTTGCGGGCCATGTGCTGCGGAGCAATGGCTAGAGCGTCATGCGAAAAGGCCTCAATCACGTAACACTGCCTGAAATCAAAGATTTTGGGCGCGTTACGTGATACGGGATGTTTCAGGTATTTCGTCAGACGCTATGGGTACCCCAGCCTTCGCTTTGCATC
>CAYGUB010000018.1:0-22452 GCA_964352845.1 uncultured Rhodobacterales bacterium
CTGCTGCTGGCTCTCACCCTGCTGGCTTTGGCCTTGCTGACCCTGGCCTTGCTGCTGGCCATTGTTCTGCGCCTGACCCTGACCGCCTTGGCCTTCATGTTGCTGGCCCTGACCCTGCGCCCCATTGCGCCCTTCATTTCCCTGATTCTCACCCGCCTGCGCGTTCGGGTTGAGCTGTTCCTGAAGGTCGCGGAAGGCCTCATCGCTCAGCCCCTGTTGGTCGCGCAATGTGTCTTGCAGACCTTCCATGGCCTGCTGACCTTCGCCCTGCCCTTGCCCGGGCTGGCTTTCGGCGATCTGCATATTCTCAAGCATCTGCATAAGCTGCGCCATCAGACGCTCTGCGCCCTCCATGTCGCCCTCTTCCATCATGCGCTGGATCTCGTCCATCATCTGCTGCAGCTGGTCGCCGGTGATCTCCATGGTCTCACCCTGAGCCTGCTGCTGCTCGCCGCCTTCGCGCTGCTGTTCCTGTGCAAGCTGCTGGAGATACTGGTCCATCGCCTCTGACAGCTCCTGCATCAGCTCTGCGATCTCTTCGTCGGTTGCCCCGTCGCGCATCGCGTCAGAGAGACGCTCTTGTGCCCGCCGCAGCCGCTCACGCGCATCGGCCAGAGAGCCTTCCTCCAGAAGGATCGCGGCGCGCCACAGCATCTCGGCAAGGCTTTCGCGCTGCACCTCGGACATGCCCCCCATATCGCGGGCAAGCTCCATCCGCGTCAGCGCGCGGCGCAACGTCAGATAGGCCTGTTTGTTTTCGATAAAACCTTCCGGGCGGTGGGTGATCGTGCGCAAAAGCTGATCGACGCGGGTCGCATTTTCGATGGACCACAGCAGATCACGGCGCTGCTCGATCACCGCCTTGGCGATGGGCTGGAAGAACCTCCGCCCGGGCAAGGCATCAACGATCAACTCGGGCGCGCTGTCTTGCCCCGCACCATCGCGCACCACCAGTTTCATCTCGACCGGAAGCCCGGCCCAGGGATGTTGGGCAAGGTTCTCGATAAGCACTTCGGTAAATTCCGCCCGATTGCCCGAAATCGGCATCGGCAGATCAAAGATCAGGGTCTCGCGTGGCTCCGGCTCAACTGCCAAGCCGTAGCGGCGATCAACAGAGTCGAGGTCGAGACTGATCTCGATTGTCCCCGAACTCACCGCATAGTCATCACTGGCGCTGAAGGTCAGGCGCATTTCGCCTTCCGGGCTACGCTCCAGCCCGCCATTGTAGCTCACCACGGGCAGCGCATCATCAAGGGTGGTGATCGCCCAGCTGCGCTCATGCCCGCCGGTGATCTCGATGATACCGTTTTGCTTGATAGGCAGGGAGAAGGCGGGTTGTGGCTCCTGCGTTTCATCGGGGGTCACGCCGGACACGGTCTCCTTGAGGCTAAGCGCGGTCGTGTCGCCATAAAGCCGGACGGTCAGCTGACTGTCTGTAGGCACCTCCAGCGCCGCCTGCTCCACATCGTTGAGATACAGCGTGGGCCTGCCGGTATGTCCCGGAGGCTCGATCCAGATCTCCCAGGCAGGCCCGGCAGCCAGTGCCTGTGCATCCCCGCCCAGAACGGCGTCGCCCGCAGTACCGCCGCGCAGAAATGAGCCGAACAGCAGAGCGAGCAAGAAGATCAGAAGCGCTACGTAGCGCAGACCAAACCTGTCGCGGTCCGATACGCGCAGATCAGGTTCGACGGCCCGTGCTGCCTGCAATCGCTTTTGCATCCGCCCGACATGGGCCTGCCAGACAGTGCGCGATGCCTCATCCTGCGCGCCGATGGCCTGCGTATCCATCGCGGCGGAAACAGGCCGCCCCGGCAAGGAGCGATCCAGCCGGTCCAACGCATCCGCGCGCGACGGCCAGACAAAACGCCTGATGCCATAGACGACAGCAAACCCCAGCGCCACCAGCCCAAGCGCTGCCAGCGCCCAAAGCTGCGCCGCGCCAAGTTTTTGCGGAAGCTCGAAGAAAACCGCAGCGCCAAAGATCAGGAGAACAGTCCAGACCGGCCAGAAGGCCCGCGTGAGACGTTCCGCCAGAAGACCGCCCCAAGTCAGGCGTACCGGCCATGTCAGGCTGCTCAAATCAAGGCTTTGTGCTGTCTTGCTCATCAAAGGATCCCGGCGGTTTGACAGACCATACCATCAAAGCCATGGAGGGATGGTATCTCGTTTTATGATCTCGTCAAAGGTTGGTCTTTGTCGAATGACTGCAAATTGATCGCCCTTCACCAGAACCTCCGGGATCATGGGGCGGGTATTGTATTCGGACGACATGACCGCGCCGTATGCGCCCGCAGAGCGGAAGGCGACCAGATCCTCAGGTGAAAGCTGCGTCATAACCCGCTGTTTTGCAAAGGTATCGCCGCTTTCGCAAACAGGTCCCACGACGTCATAAGTGACCGGTTCCGCGCCCGGAGCCTCCTCTATCACGGGGATAATATCGTGATGAGCGCCATACATGGCCGGTCGGATGAGATCATTCATCGCAGCATCAAGAATCAGAAACTTTCTGTTTTCGCCCGATTTGACGAAGATGACACGGCTGACAAGCAGCCCCGCATTGCCCGCAATAAGCCGTCCGGGCTCGATTTCGATCTCGCAGCCGAGATGGCCTACGGTGCGCTTGATCAACGCGCCGAAAGCGGAGGGCAGCGGGGGCGCTGTGTTCGAGCGCTCATAGGGGATGCCAAGACCGCCCCCAAGATCGAGCCGCCGGATATCGTGGCCATCTGCCCGCAGCACCTCCGTGAGTTCCGCGACCTTGTTGAAAGCCAACTCAAAAGGTTCAAGATCAGTGAGTTGGCTGCCGATGTGAACGTCGATCCCGATGACCTCGAGCCCCGGCAGGGCGGCGGCCTCGGCATAGACCTCTCGCGCCCGGCTGATCGGGATCCCGAATTTATTATCCGCTTTGCCGGTGGCGATCTTCTCATGCGTCTTTGCGTCGACATCGGGGTTGATGCGGATTGTGACCGGCACCGTCTTGCCCATATCCTGGGCAATAGCTGACAGAGCCAGCATTTCGGGCTCGGATTCGATGTTGAACTGACGGATGCCACCGTCCAGCGCCAGCCGCATCTCGTCACGGGTTTTGCCGACGCCTGAAAACACGATCCGATCACCCGGCACGCCAGCAGCCTTTGCGCGCAGGTATTCGCCGCCCGAGACGACATCCATACCCGCCCCGAGATCGGCCAGCGTCCGAAGCACCGCCTGATTTGAATTGGCCTTCATCGCGTAGCAAACGAGGTGATCAGCACCCTCCAAGGCCTCGTCAAACAAGCGAAAATGCCGCTGAAGCGTAGCGGTGGAATAGACATAGAACGGCGTGCCCACTGTGGCCGCGATGTCAGACAGCATGACATCCTCGGCATGCAAGATGCCGCCTTTATACAGAAAGTGGTCCATGGCGTTTCGGTCCCGCTAAACTGGTCGTGTCCGTAGAAATAGATAGAGCGGCAAACCGCAGGACACGCCTATCCCAAAGGTCGCAGGGATCGCAACCAGAGCAAGCCAGTTTTTGCGGACATAGACCTCTGCGATAATCCAGACGGTGAGCGCAACAGCCGCGATGGTGAGGTCCCAGACCAGCCCGGATGTGGCCGCGTTGGCGTGCCAGGCCTCGACCATCAGGCCCAGATCATAGCCATGCTCATTGAACCATGCGATAAACCAGCTCATCGGATGGATCGCGCCCCAGATGGCAAGCGCAAGATAAATCATTCGTAACACGGACATGACCAGAGCCTCATTGTTCAGCAAGCCCTTTACCTAGGTCAAACAGCGCAGAGGTAAAATCAGCCGCAAACTGATACGCTTTTCGACACAAACCGGCCCGATTTGCCCGATAGTTTAGCGCCAAATATTGCGGACCGGATGGGGATTCATGCGCAACTTTTTCTTGTTTTCAGTGCTCTATGGACTGATCGCCGTGATTATCCTGAGCAGTTTCCGCGAAAACCCGGCGATCCAGCTTTTTGATGCCTATATCAGAACGCGCGATACGCTTTCCGCCCTGATCAACTACCTGCCCTATTTTCTGGCGGGGCTGGCAGCCCTGTTCTTGGTGACACGGCAATTCGGCGGCAAGGACATGCTGCGGCAGGCGATCTGGGCATTGTGCGGCTGCCTGATATTCTCGGCCGCCTTCACCCTGATCAAGACCGCTATCCCCTTTATCAACCCGTTTTTCGCAGATCCATGGCTTGCTCGGGTCGATTTCGCCCTGCACGGCGGCAATGATCCTTGGGTCTGGACACATAAATTCGCCGACTGGCTGCCCAGCGACGCGGTCTCTACTCTCTATTTTGTGATCTGGGGTTTCCCCGCCGCTTTCTTCCCCCTGATCCTCGCGCTCAGTGACAATGACACGGCGCGAAAGAAGCGGTTCCTGATCCTGCATTGCGCCGTCTGGATCGGGCTTGGCAATGTGGTGGCCATCTTGGCAAGCTCTGTCGGTCCTGTCTATTACGACCGCCTTCTTGAGACTGAGCGCTTTCCGCAATTACTTGTTGCGCTCCGGGAAAGTGGCATCAGCGGCGCGCATATCGGGGTGGTACAGGACGGGCTTTGGCGCGTTTATGTAGAGCACGGACAGATCATGGGCTCGGGCATCTCCGCTTTTCCCTCGGTGCATAATGGCGTTGCAACGCTCACAATGCTCTATCTGATGGAACGCTCTCGCTGGCTGGCGCCGATAGGCGTTCTGTTTTGCGCAGCGATCCTGTTTGCGTCGGTCTATATCGGCTGGCACTACGCGATCGACGGCTATTTTTCCATCATCGCAGTCACCGGCTTTTGGGCCGCGCAGCGCAAATGGGACAGTCTGCGGCGACGCAATGTCGCAATACCCGCAACGGCCCCTGCCTAATTGAACCCGCCGCGCTATTCTGGCACAGGGGGATGACGCCGCACGGGGCCAAATCGGGAGATGACAGCAAGATGGCACAGATCGAACGCGAGAGCATGGAATATGACGTGGTCATCGTCGGCGCAGGGCCTGCGGGGTTAAGTGCCGCGATCCGGCTCAAACAGCTCGATAGCGAGATCAATGTGGTCGTGCTCGAAAAGGGCTCTGAAGTCGGCGCGCATATCCTGTCGGGCGCCGTGCTTGATCCATCCGGGCTGGATGCTTTGCTGCCCGACTGGCGCGACATGGGGGCACCCATCACAGTTCCGGTCAAGACCGACAATTTCTACATGCTTGGCGAGGCCGGTCAGCTGCGGATTCCCAATTTCGTCATGCCGCCTCTGATGAACAATCACGGCAATTACATCGTCTCTATGGGCAATGTCTGCCGCTGGATGGCCGAACAGGCAGAGGCGCTCGGCGTGGAGATCTTCCCGGGCATGGCCTGCTCTGACATCGTCTATGCGCAGGATGGCGCCGTCAAAGGCGTTGTCGCGGGGGAGTTCGGCCTCAATCCGGACGGCACCCCGGGCGATGGCTACGAGCCCGGCATGGAGCTGCATGGCAAATATGTCTTCCTCGGCGAAGGCGTGCGCGGGTCGCTGTCCAAACAGGTGATTGAGAAGTTTGACCTCGCCCATGGCGCAAGCCCGCAGAAATACGGCCTCGGCATGAAGGAAATCTGGGAGATTGACCCGGACAAACATTGCGAAGGGACGGTCACGCATACGATGGGCTGGCCGCTGGGCCGGAATGCAGGTGGCGGGTCGTTTATCTATCACCTCGACAATAATCAGGTCTATGTGGGCTTCGTCGTGCATCTGAACTACGAAAACCCGCATCTCTTTCCATATATGGAGTTCCAGCGCTTCAAGCATCATCCGATGGTGGCCGAGCTGCTCAAGGGCGGCAAACGCGTGGCTTACGGCGCGCGCGCGATCACCGAAGGGGGCTGGCAATCCCTGCCCAAAACCGCTTTCCCGGGCGGCGCGCTTCTGGGCTGCTCGGCCGGGATGGTCAATGTGCCCCGTATCAAGGGCAATCATAATGCAATGCTGTCGGGCAAGGCCGCCGCAGAAGCCGCTTTCGAGGCGATCAGCGCGGGCCGCGCGGGCGATACGCTCGATGCCTATGATACCGAGGTGCGGGAGGGCGCGATCGGTCAGGACCTCAAACAGGTCCGCAATGTCAAACCGCTCTGGTCGGATTACGGCCTGACCGCATCGCTGGCAATTGGCGGCGCGGATATGTGGCTGAATAATCTCACCGGCTGGTCGCCGCTTAACCTCAGCCACGGCAAATCAGATGCCGAGGCCACGGGCGAGGCCTCCGCGCATAAGCCAATCGACTACCCCAAACCCGATGGTACGCTCAGTTTTGACCGGCTCACCAATGTGAGCTTCGCAATGACAAATCACGAGGAAAGCCAACCGGCCCACCTGAAACTGAAAGACCCGACCATCCCGGTCGCGGTCAACCTGCCCAAATATGGCGGCCCGTCGGCGCGCTATTGCCCCGCAGGCGTCTATGAATTTGTCGAGGAGGCGGGCAAGGATACACGGTTTGTCATCAATTTTCAGAACTGCGTGCATTGCAAGACTTGCGATATCAAGGACCCGAGCCAAAACATCGTCTGGACAACCCCGCAGGGAGGCGATGGGCCCAACTACCCAAATATGTGACCGGGAGCCACCGCGCGCCGAACCTCTGACCGGCCACTGCCCCCGCTCAGGCATCTGCAAAAAAGGAATGACCGAATGCGCTTTTCACTGACCACTGGACTGGCCACGCTTCTCGGTCTTGCCGCCCTCTCCGGACCCTTGGCTGCGCAGGGCGTGGCGGGCCCCTATCTTGCCGCGCGCCAGGCGAGCCTTGCGTCAGATTACGCCGAAGGTGCGCGCTATTTTGAACAGGCCGTCACCAGGGATCCCACGAATATAAAACTGCTCGAATCGGCTCTGATCACGATGATCGGCAAAGGCGATATGGATCAGGTTGCGCGTATCGTGCAGCTTTACAATGATGCCGGTGCCTCCAGCCGGATCTTTGATCTGGCCGAATATGCGCTACAGATGGAGGCCGGCGCCTTCGATGACATCCCCGAGGCAAGCGCGGTGATTGACGGGATCGACCCGCTTTTTGACAGCCTGATCCATGCTTGGGCGCAATTGGGCCGCGGCGATATGGAGGCTGCGAGCAGCTCTTTCGAGGCGATTGCCGAGAATGAGGATTTCGCCAGCTTCGCGCATTACCAACAGGCGCTCGCGTTGGCGATGGTGGGCGACTTCGAAGCTGCCGATGAGATCTTTTCGGGCGCCCGTTTCGGGGCGCTGACCCTGAGCCCGCGCGGGATCGAAGCACATGCGCAGGTGCTGGTGCAGCTTGACCGGCGCGATGATGCGCTGGATCTTCTTGACGCAGCCCTAGATGGCAATCGCAGCCCCGAATTGGGCGCCTTGCGCAGCCGTATCTCGGCAGGTGAGAATATTCCTTATGACTTCGTCACCACCGCGCAGGATGGCGCGGCGGAGGTCTATTTCAACCTGGCAGCCATACTCAGCGGTCGCGCCGCACCGCAGACCGTGTTGATCTATGTCAGACTGGCCGAACATTTGCGCCCCGATCACGTCCAGTCCAGCATCATGGCCGCGGAAATGCTGACCGAGCTGGACCAATATGAGCTCGCCGTTCTCTCCTATGGGCGGGTGCCGACAGATCATCCCTCCTACGCGCTGGCAGAGCTTGGCCGTGCAGAGGCGCTTTATACCGATGATCGTTCCGAGACCGCGCTGGAAGTGCTGGACGCGCTCACGAGATCGCATAGCGACAATGCTATCGTGCACTCCGCCTATGGCGAGATGCTTGCGCGGGAAGAGCGAAACGCGGAAGCCATCGACGCCTATACCAGATCGCTGGAGCTGCGCGATCAGGACCATTTCTCGTCCTGGCCGGTTTTCTACAGACGCGGCATCGTGCGCGAGCAGATGAAAGACTATACCGGCATGGAACAAGATTTCCGCAAGGCTCTTGAGCTTTCGCCGGACCAGCCCGAGGTGTTGAACTATCTGGGCTACTCTTTGGTCGAACAACGCATCAAGTTTGACGAAGCGCTTGAGATGATCGAGACAGCCGTCGCCGAGCGCCCGCAATCGGGCTATATCACCGATAGTCTGGGTTGGGTGTTCTACCGTCTGGGCCGGTTCGAAGAGGCCGTCGCCCCAATGGAGCGCGCGGTGGAACTGGTGCCCGATGACCCGATCATCAATGACCATCTGGGGGACGTCTATTGGAAGGTCGGGCGCACGCGCGAGGCGGAGTTTCAGTGGAAACGCGCGCTCTCCTTTGATCCGGTCGACACCGAGGCAGAGCGTATCCGGATGAAGCTCGAGATTGGCCTCGACGCGGTTTTGGAGAAAGAGGCGGAAACGGGAGAGACCCAAACCGCCAATGATTGAAGCCTTTGCGCCTGCCAAGATCAACCTGACATTGCATGTGACGGGACGGCGCGATGACGGCTATCACCTGCTCGACAGTCTGGTGGTATTTGGAGATATCGGTGACCGGCTGGCCTTCGAGCCAGCGGCGGGTCTGTCACTGAACGTCACCGGGCCCTTCGCCCAAGGGGTCCCAACGGATGCCAGCAACCTGGTGATGAAAGCCGCGCGGCTTCTGCACCCGGATCTCGGCGCGGCGATTTCGCTGGAAAAGAACCTGCCCCATGGCGCCGGGATTGGCGGTGGATCGTCGGACGCAGCTGCCACGCTGCGCGCCCTGGCGGAACTTTGGTCCCTGCCCGAACCGAGCGCTGCACAGGCCCTGACACTTGGCGCGGATCTACCGGTTTGCCTGCAAGCGCCGCATGCCAGCATCATGTCCGGGATTGGCGAGATCACGCGCCCAGCCCCGCCCTTGCCTGCGATGTGGATCGTTCTGGTCAATCCCGGCATCTCAGTCTCAACGGGTAAAATCTTCGCAGCACTCGCCGATAGCGGCCAGATTGACAACCCGGCGATGGACAACCTCCCCGCCGATGCGTCGGAGGATGAATTCTGGGTCTGGCTTTCGGGCCAACGCAATGATCTGACGCACTGCACTTGCGAATTTGTGCCTGAAATCGCTCAGATCATCGCCACGCTCTGGGATTTTGACACCTGTCTGGACGCCGACATGTCGGGCTCCGGGAGTACCTGTCGCGGTATCTTTGCCACGCAACGCGATGCCAATGATGCGGCCCGATCAATCCGCGACGCGTGTCCCGATTGGTGGGTCGAGGTGACGAAAGTCAGTTGATCCGGTCAACCACGTAATCGGCCAGATCGCGCAACATATCGCGCAAATCTCCCCGTGGCACGGCATTCAGGGCCTGCTTGGCGGTCCCGGCCCAGTCGGTCGCCTCAGATCGCGCAATCTCCAGCGCGCCGTATTTGTCCAACAAGCTGCGGCAGATCTCCAGATCACCCTCTTGCTGCTGACCCCGCTCTATCGTGCGTTTCCAGAATGCATGATCGGCCTGCCCGCCCGCAGCAATCGCCTTGATCATCGGCAGGGTCAGCTTGCGTTCGCGAAAATCATCGCCGATATTCTTGCCGATCTGCGCCGCGACGCCGCCGAAATCGAGCACATCGTCGGCGATCTGGAAGCTCACGCCCAGGGCATCGCCATAGGTAAACAATGCCTTGACAACTTCGGGCTCCGCATCGGCGATCATGCCGCCCACCTGCGTTGCCGCTGAAAACAAGGCGGCAGTCTTGCCGCGCACGACCTGTAGGTAAGTGGCCTCATCCGTTGCAAGGTTCTGCGCCGCTGTCAGTTGCAGCACCTCCCCCTCCGCAATTGTGGCCGCCGCATCCGACAGGACCCGCAAGACATCCAGCCTGCCCGTCTCGGTCATCAATTGGAAGGAGCGGGCAAAAAGATAGTCACCCACCAGAACGCTTGATTGATTGTCCCACAAAAGATTGGCCGCAGGTCGGCCGCGCCGCTGCTGGCTTTCATCCACCACGTCATCATGCAGCAAGGTGGCCGTATGGATGAACTCCACCGTCGCCGCGAGATGGATGTGATAGGGGCCCTCATATCCACACATGCGCGCCGCGGCGAGCGTCAGCATGGGCCGCACCCGCTTGCCGCCCGCATCGACCAGATGAGCTGTCACCTCCGGGATGCGCGGCGCATGTTCTGATGCCATCCGCTCGGAAATCAGCGCATTCACGGCCTCCAGATCAGTGCTGAGCCGTTGCTGCAAACGATCATGCGGCTTTGCGCGCGTCTGAGGATCCGTCGTGGTCAGCATATTGCCCTTTCTCTCGACAATCGCAGGGTGGTGACGTTAGCGTTGAGGCATGAAAGAACTTCTCAAAAGTAACGATCCGACCGTCATCGCTTTCGCGAAAGCCCTTCTACAGGGGGAAGGTATAAGCGTGTTTGAAATGGACGTCCATATGAGCGCGCTGGAAGGATCCATAGGCATATTGCCGCGCCGGCTCATGGTCGCGAACAAGGATCTGTTCATGGCCCGCTCCGTTATGCGTGACAACGATATCGCTTGCGATGGGTGACGGGCTCAGCCGCGATGCCTTCCTCGGGGGGCAGTTACAGATCTGGCAACCGAAGGATGGATATCGCGCGGGCTCGGACCCGGTATTTCTGGCCGCCGCCTGCGAGGCTTCGCCCGGGCAAACGGTGCTTGAGCTGGGCTGCGGGGTCGGCGTTGCCTCTCTGTGTCTGGCGCATCGCATCCCGGGGCTGGAGCTGACGGGGATCGAGCTACAAGACAGATACGCCCGGCTTGCCCGTCGGAATGCCGCCGAGAATGGGATTGAGATGCAGGTGATGACGGGTGATCTGGCGCAGGCGGCTGCGCTGACCACTGGTCTTGGTTTTGATCACGTCATCATGAACCCGCCTTACTTCGCGCCCGGATCACGGTCGGGCGATGCTGGTCGGGACAAGGCGTTGCACTATTTTGGCGGGCTCAAACCGTGGATTCGCGGAGGCCTCTCGCGGGTGCGCCCATCGGGCTATATCACGATCATCCACCGGGTCGAACGGCTGGCCGATATTCTGGCTTTGCTCAATTCGAAGGCAGATGGGCTTGAAATCAAACCTCTGGCCGCGCGCATCAATCGGCCTCCGAAACTGGTTGTCATCCGCGCCCGCAAGGGATCACGCGCGGGCACCACCCTGTGCAACCCGTTGATATTGCATGACGGACCCACCCATGCCGCCGATCGCGACGACTACTCAAGCGAGGCCAAGGCCATATTGCGGGACGGAAAGGCGTTAACTTTTCATTAGTGATTTCTGCACTGCGGCTAGTGTTTTTCGTGACTTTTGCGCGCTCATGTGGTGAGGTCAGGTACATTTCACATTCAGGAGGTATGCAATGACCATCAGTTCACATCTGTCCGAGCTGCAGCGCAAACACGCGATCTTGTCTCAGCAGGTTGAGGAAGCTCAACGCAGCCCCGGCGCCGATGATCTGACCATTGTGGAGTTGAAGAAACGCAAACTTCTCTTGAAAGAAGAGATCAACCGAATGCGGAATTAGCCAGTAGGGCCGTTTTTATATTCTTGCAAAAGGCAGCCTTCTCGGGGGCTGCCTTTTTCTTGTCCTGACGTCGAGCAGCCACTCAGACCAGATACTGCCCGCCATTTGCCGAAATCGTCGAGCCAGTGATGAAGGCCGCATCGTCAGAGGCCAGAAAGACAACAGCCCGCGCGATTTCTGATGGCTCGCCCAAGCGTCCAACCGGGATTTGCGGCAGGATGACATCATTCATGACTTTCTCGGGGATCGTGCTCATCATCTCGGTATTGATATAGCCCGGACAGATTACATTGACCGTAATCCCGGCGCGCGCCCCTTCCTGAGCCAGCGCCTTCGTGAAGCCGATATCGCCCGCCTTTGCGGCGGCGTAGTTTGCCTGAGCAAACTGGCCTTTCTGGCCGTTGATCGAGCTGATGGTGATGACCCGCCCGAATTTCCGCTCCCGCATACCGGGCCAGACGGGATGGGTCATATTGAACACGCCGCTGAGGTTGGTGTTCATCACTTCGGACCATTGCTGCGGCGTCATCTTGTGGAAAGGCGCGTCCCGGGTGATGCCCGCATTGTTGACCAGCACCTCGATCGGGCCCAGATCGCCTTCGACCTGGGCGATGCCGGCAGAGCAAGCATCGTAATCCGCGACATCCCATTTGTATGTCTTGATCCCGGTCTCATCGGTGAAGGCCTTGGCCTTTTCGTCATTGCCGGCATAGGTCGCGGCGACCTTGTAGCCTTCTGCAAGCAGTGCCTTCGAGATGGCAGCGCCGATACCGCGCGAGCCGCCGGTGACAAGTGCAACACGGGACATAGTCTATTCTCCTAGATGTGTGTAACTTTATTACCAAAGGATGATAGGTTGCGCAATTTTGATGCGCAACCTGATTTCCCTTGGTCAGTCGCGCTCGACACAAAGGGCGACGCCCATGCCGCCGCCGATGCACAATGTGGCCAGGCCCTTCTTGGCATCGCGGCGCACCATTTCGAACAGCAACGTGTTCAGGACGCGGCAACCGGAGGCACCAATCGGGTGGCCGATCGCGATCGCGCCGCCATTGACGTTCACAATTGCCGGATCCCAGCCCATATCCTTATTCACGGCACAGGCCTGAGCGGCGAAGGCCTCGTTTGCCTCGACCAGATCAAGATCCTCAACCTTCCAGCCTGCCTTGTCGAGCGCCTTGCGAGATGCGTAGATGGGACCCACGCCCATGATGCTCGGGTCGAGACCAGCCGTCGCGTAGCTCGCAATCCGCGCCATTGGCTGGATGCCGCGTTTCTCGGCATTCGCGGCGCTCATCAAAAGCGTTGCCGCAGCGCCGTCATTGAGCCCCGACGCATTCGCAGCCGTCACCGAGCCGTCCTTTGTGAAGGCCGGCCGCAGCTTTGCCATCGCATCCATGGTGGCGCCGTGGCGGATATATTCGTCGGAATCGACAATGATATCGCCTTTACGGGTCTTGACCGTAAAGGCCGCGATCTCATCGGCGAACTTGCCTTCTTTCTGGGCCGCTTCGGCCTTGTTCTGGCTGGCCACCGCAAATTCATCCTGAGCGTCCCGGCTGATCTGCCATTTCTCTGCGACGTTCTCGGCGGTTTGCCCCATATGATAGCCGTTGAAAGCATCCCAAAGGCCGTCGCGGATCATGCTGTCGATATAGCTCATATCGCCCATTTTCTGGCCCTGACGGAGATTGGCCACATGCGGCGACATGCTCATGTTTTCCTGACCGCCTGCAATCACGATATCCGCATCACCAAGCTGGATATGTTGCGCGCCCAGCGCCACGGCCCGCAAGCCGGAACCACAGACCTGATTGATCCCCCAAGCGGCAGATTCCTGCGGCAAGCCGGCATTGATATGCGCCTGACGTGCCGGGTTCTGGCCCTGACCTGCCGTGAGAACCTGACCCAGGATGGTCTCGGAGATATCGGCCTTGTCCACGCCCGCGCGATCGACAACGGCTTCGATGACACGCGCGCCCAGATCATGGGCTGGCGTGTTGGCAAAAGACCCCAGAAAGCTCCCCACCGCAGTCCGTGCTGCAGATGCGATTACGACATTCGTCATTGAATATTCCTTTCAAGCGGCGCGAACAACTCGCGCGTATCGATCCCGGTTAAAACAGTCGCTCATCAACCGTGCGAGCCCGTACACCGAGTCGCAATGACGGGCCCACAGGCCATCATGTCGCAGGTAAATCGGGCTCTTGGAGACAGGTTGTGCCGAAAAACGCAGCTGAGTTCAAGAAAGGTTAATTTTGCCAAGGCGTCATGCGAAAAGGCCTCAATCACGCAACGCTGCCTGAAATCAGAGATTTTGGGCGCGCTACGTGATGCGTGACGTTTCAGATATTTCGTCAGGTGCTGTAGGGTGCAATTGCGCAGGTTATGCGGTGTGGCGTATCACCGGATCCCTGTGTGCGTGCGCGTCTTTCCAAGGCTGCGACAGCGTCGGCGCGGCAAAGAGATAGCCCTGAAGACAGTCAATACCGTTGGCCGCCAGGTATTCGGCCTCTGCGGTCTGTTCCACCCCTTCCGCGACGGTAAACATGTCAAATTGCTGGGCAATCAGCACAAGGGCCTGCGTCAAGACTTGATTGTCGGGATCTTTATGGATGTTGCGGATGAACGCACCGTCAATCTTGACGATGTCGAAATAGAAATCCTTGAAATGCCGGAAGGAAGTGAAGCCGGCACCAAAATCATCAAGTGCGAAGGATGCGCCCAGCATATGCAACCTGTGCATGAACGCGCAGACGGCCTCAGGCACCAGCATCGCGGAGGACTCAGTAATCTCGATGATCAACCGGTCAAGAATCGTGGCGTCATTGCGCAGACCGGCTTCCAAAACGTGATCCCAGCCCGGATAGCCGATGGATCGCGCCGACATGTTGATCGACAGGCGAATACCAGGATTGGCCGCCAGAGCCTTCAGCCCCATCTCAAGCGCCAGGCAATCCATCAGACGGCCTTCTTCCAGTGGTTCAATCACCTCAATGAAATCGCGCGCTGGTATGATACGACCAGTCGGATCAAGGACCCTCAGCAGGCCCTCGTAAAAGGCGTAGCTTCTGTGATTGCCAGCCGCCACCACGGGCTGATAGGCCAGCCTGACATTTTTGTTTTCAAGCCCCTGACGCACAATGGACAGCGTTTCTGCGTCACGCTGGGCAATCGCAAAGGACAAAGGGTCCTTGCCCAAAACATCACCAACCTGACCAAGCATCGCAACAACTCCACCGCCTAAAACAAGTTTGTGATACCTCCCGATTTCCTAATGACAGGTAAATATTCCACTTTTGTTCCGCTTGTAGTAAACACCGAAGTAACCATTGGAACATGGAGAAGAGCATGGAGCGATGTGGCTGGTGCGGGAGCGAGGATATCTATGTTGACTACCATGATACCGAGTGGGGCGTACCGGAATATGACAGCCGGGCCTTGTGGGAGAAGCTGATCCTTGACGGCTTTCAGGCGGGCTTAAGCTGGATCACCATATTGAAAAAGCGCGATAGTTTCCGTGAGGCCTTCGCGCAGTTCGATCCAAATATCATTGCAGGCTGGGACGAAAGCCATGTCACCGAGCTGTTGCAGAATCCCGGCATCATTCGCCATCGCGGCAAGATTGAGGCCACGATTGGCAATGCGCGCGCGTGGCAGAAGATCGAACAGCGCGAAGGATTTGATACGTATTTGTGGAAATTTACCGAAGGCGTTCCGCTTCAAAACAGCTTCACGACATTGGCCGAAGTGCCCGCCCAGACAGAGCTGAGCCAGGCCATGTCAAAGGCGCTCAAGAAAGACGGGTTCAAGTTCTGCGGGCCGACGATTGTCTATGCCTTCATGCAGGCCTGCGGATTGATCAATGACCACCTCGTCACCTGCCCCCGCCACGCGCAGGTCAAGGCCCTCGCGCGCGACGTCTAAACTGTCATGCGACCCATGGCCCGTGGAAGCCTGTGCCCTCCTGGTCGATACGCTCAAAGCCATGCGCCCCGAAGAAATCGCGCTGCGCCTGGATCATATTCGCGGTCGAACGCTGCGTCCGCATCGCGTCGAAATACCCCAAGGCAGCGGCCAAAGCGGGCACCTGCAACCCATGGCTCAGCGCAGTGGCGACGGTTTTGCGCAGACCGGGCACTGTCCGCGCGATCTGATCGGCGAAATAGGGGGCAAACATGAGGTTGGTTTTGGGTGCTTTCTCCAAGGCCTCGGCCATATCGGCAAGCATGGCCGAACGGATGATGCAGCCCTCCCGCCAGACCAGCGCGATATCGGGCATGGGCAGAGACCACTCGAACTCATCGCTTGCCGCAGACAGCAAATCAAAGCCCTGCGCGTAGCACATGATCTTGCCTGCGATCATCGCCTGCTCGATATCGGTCTCGCTCAGCGCATCGCCTGGCAGGGGCTGAGACGCTTTGCCAAACCGGGCCTGCCCCTTGGCACGTTGATCCATGCGGGCCGAGAGGTTGCGCGCGGCCACGGCGGCCTCGATCACCGGCACGGGTGCGCCGAGATGCTGCGCCTCGATCACCGTCCAGCGGCCGGTTCCCTTCTGGCCTGCCTTGTCGAGAATCATGTCGAGCATCGGCTGGCCCGTCTCGGGATCCGCCCCACGCGCAACCTTGCCCGAAATCTCGACCAGATAGGATTGTAGGATGCCCTCATTCCAGCGCTCGAAAACCGCAGCGCAATCGGCGGCTGATTTGCCCTGCCCGTCACGCAGGATGCCATAGACCTCCGCGATCATCTGCATATCTGCATATTCGATCCCGTTATGGACGGCCTTGACGAAATGCCCCGCGCCGCCTTCACCCATCCAGGTGGCGCAAGGCGTGCCTTCGAACTTGGCCGAAATCGCCTCCAGAATAGGCGCGACCCGGTCCCAGGCAGGCCTTGGCCCACCCCCCATGATCGATGGCCCATGCCGTGCGCCTTCTGCTCCGCCCGACACGCCAATACCCAGAAACGGCACACCCTGCTCGGCGGCCTCCGCGGCCCGGCGCTGGGTGTTGCGAAAATTGGCATTCGCTGCGTCAATAATCAGATCATCATCATCGAGAAGCGGGCGAAGCGCCGCGATCTGCTGATCAATGATATCCCCGGCAGGCACCATAAGGATGATGGCGCGCGGCGACTTGATCGAGGCCACAAGCGCCTCAAGACTGTCGCAAGGCGTGATCCTGTCGCTGAGCGGTCCAGCCTGCGCGGCGAAGCGCTCCGTCACCGAGACCGTTCGGTTGAACACGGAAATGGCGAAGCCTTTCTCCGCAATGTTGAGAGACAGCATTGCCCCCATTGTGCCCAGACCGATCAGCCCGATTTCCGATTGCGCCATGCCCTGCTCTCCTCAACACCTGCCTCATGCGTGTTACGGGGAACACCGTCTTCGGTCAAATCCTGTCACCAGACCCGGGCCCCGTCATGCAGTGTCGAACATCACTGGCTGCCCCGTTTCTGCCGAGCGCTGCGCCGCAAGCCCCATCCGCACGGCCATCGCGCCATCTGTCAGCGACACTTCTGCCGCGCCGCCCTCTTTTATGGCCTGCAAAAACAGCTGGTGTTGATAGAAGGTCGAGCCATTGTGATCCCCCGCTTGCAGCAAGACAGGATCGACCGGGATATCAAGCTCTCTGGGACCAGCCGGGTCGCGCGGGCTGATCACCAGTTTGGGCATCGGCGCGGGTCCCAGATGTTCGGGCCAGAACCGGCCCGGACCGGGCACCAGCGCCTCGATCTTGCCTATCGGGCCAACAGCAGAGATCTCTTCTTGATAGCGTGAGCCCTCGGCAAACATACATAATTCCAACATCGCGCGGGCACCACAGGCGAAATCGAAGATAACGTAGCCATTATCCCATATATCCGGGGTCTGCCCCTCGTAGCGTTCTTCAAGATGATTGACCGACTGCCCGGCCGAGGCCATGACCCGCACGGGCTCTGATCCCAGCGCAAGCCGCATCAGATCGAAAAAGTGACAACATTTCTCAACAAGCGTGCCGCCGGTATTGGCATTGAACCGGTTCCAATCACCGACTTTCTCCAGAAACGGGAAGCGGTGTTCGCGGATGGTGAGCATCTTGATCCCGCCCGTCACAGCCTCGGCATCTTTCAGAAAGGCGGTAATCGGTGGCATGTAGCGATATTCCATCGCCACCCATATCAGGGCCGGATAGCTCTCCAGCGCGGCCACGCGGGCGGCCTGATCGGGCGCGGTATAAAGCGGCTTTTCGACAAGCACCGGCAATGCGCGGTTGGATGATGCGATCTGCTCCAGCTGGCCAATGTGAAGATGGTTGGGCGAGACGATCAGCAAGACGTCCAGAGCCTCAACAGCCAGAAGCGCCTCGATGCTGCTCATGATCTGCGCATGGGGGGCAAGCTCGGTTGCTTTGAGCGCCATGCCGCCATCTGGCTCAAAAATCGCGGCCACGCGCGCATCGGGCAGCAGGGCTATGTTGCGGATATGCTCCTGCCCCATCATGCCGCAACCGATAATTCCGTAATTGTAGATCTTACTCATTTAGCCCTCTTATTTCAGCCTGGACACGTAGCGTGCCCGATCCGCATTAAACCATGTCCGTGAATATTCGACCGGCGCAGACCCTTGCGCCCAGCTCAGCCGCTCAACATGCGCACAAGGCGCGCCCTTCTCCATGCCGCACGCATCAGTTGCCCAGTCGGGAACGCGGTCCAGCCCTACACGGTCTTCGGCCTTGGAGATCCAGAAGCCCAGCGCGTTTTTGTAATAGAGATACAGAGACTGAGACAGTTCGGCCGCATTGATGCTGTCAGTCATCGAACCATCAAGCCAGATTTCCTCCAGCGCCACGGCTGTGCCGCTGAGATACCGCAAACGCCGGATCCGGTGCGCCTGGGCAAAGACCGCACCCGGCGGCACGTCGCGCCCGATATCGAGAACGCTGGCCGTTGGCAGACCGCCCCCACCGGGCAACTCCAGTCGGAAAAACGCATAGACCCCATCAACCGACTTTCCCGCCCGCACATAATTGCCCGAACCCTGCCGTCGCTCCAGCATGCCTTGCCGCTCCAGCTCCGCCAGCGCCTTGCGCAAGGTGCCGACCGAGACACCATACTCGCGGGCCATCTCACGCTCCGGCGCGAAGCGTTCGCCGTCCAGAAAATGGCCAGCCGCGATTTCGCGCAGAAGCATCTCGCTGATCTGCATATAGACTGGCAATGCGCCCGGTTCGGTCACGGTCCCTCCAAAATTGATACACTATTGTTTCACCTCTTATTGAATGCTATGCAAGGGAAAATCGAGCCTTTGGGAGGGAATCACGCGTGACTATTGTCCCCGTCACATCATCAGATCTGGACGCTTCGGAAGTGTCGTGGTTCTCGGCGCTTTGCTCCGACGACTATGCGCTTCTCGGCGAGCCCGATGATTCGCTCAAATCGAGCTGGTCCCATTGCTCGAAGATCCTGAAAGAGGCCGAAGCGCAGGGCTTTCGCAACATCTTGTGCCCATCCTCCTATCAGGTCGGCCAGGACACGCTGAGCTTTGTGGCAGGCTGCGCGCCCATCACCGAGCGAATCAACATGCTGGCCGCCGTGCGTTGCGGCGAGATGCAGCCGATCATGCTGGCCCGCACGATTGCCACCCTCGATCACATGCTCAAGGGGCGCCTGACGGTGAACATCATCTCCAGCGACTTTCCCGGCCAGAAAGAGCCGTCGCCCTATCGCTACCAGCGCTCGCGCGAGGTGGTGGAGATCCTCAAACAGGCCTGGACCCGTGACGAGATCAATTACGACGGCGAGGTCTATAAGTTCGAGAATGTTACAACCGGCCCCGCCAAACCCTATCAGACGGGCGGGCCGCTGTTGTATTTCGGCGGATACTCCCCCGATGCGCTGGAGCTGTGCGGGCAGCATTGCGATGTCTATCTGATGTGGCCCGAGCCCAAGGACACTCTGGCCGAGCGCATGAAGGCCGTGAATGCCGTCGCCGAGAAATATGATCGGACGCTGGATTATGGCCTCCGCGTTCATATGATCGTGCGCGACACCGAAGCCGAGGCGCGTGAATATGCCGAACATCTGGTCTCAAAGCTCGATGATGAATATGGCAAGCTGATCCGCGACCGGGCGCATGACAGCATCTCGCTGGGTGTGGCGCATCAGGCCCGTGCGCGCGAACTGGCCGACCAGTTCGGCTACATTGAGCCGCATCTGTGGACAGGCATTGGCCGCGCGCGGTCTGGCTGTGGGGCGGCGCTTGTGGGCTCGACCGATCAGGTGCTCTCCGAGATCGAGGCATATCACAAGATGGGCATCCGCGCCTTTATCTTCTCGGGCTACCCGCATATCGACGAATGCAAAAGCTTCGGCACCCGCGTTTTGCCCCAGCTTAAGACCTGTTCATTGCCACATGAATATGGTCGAGTGCCTGCTGAACCCCCGATGACACCTCTTGGCGCAGGACCCCGCTGAATGGACCGAATTTCCCTGACCTCCGATCTTACCCTGTCGCGCCTGATCTACGGCATGTGGCGGCTGGGCGATGACACCGACACCACGCCCGCCCATGTGCAGGCCAAGGTGGAAGCCTGCCTCGCGCAAGGCATCACCACGATGGATCAAGCCGATATCTATGGCGGCTATGCGGCCGAAGAGATCTTCGGCGCCGCGCTTCAGGGCACAAAGCTGCGCGATCAGATAGAGATCGTCACGAAATGCGATATCGTGGCCCCCGCTGGTCGCTACGCTCATGCCCGCGTGAAATATTACGACACATCGGCTGCCCATATCACCGCCTCGGTCGAACACTCACTGCGACTGATGGGGATCGAGCAGATTGATCTTTTGCTGGTCCACCGCCCCGATCCGATGATGGACCACCATGAAACCGGCGCCGCCCTTGACGGGCTTGTGGCCTCGGGCAAAATCCGCGCGGTCGGGGTCTCGAACTTCAGGCCGCATGACTGGACGCTGCTGCAATCGGCCATGAAGACACCGCTGGTGACCAATCAGATCGAGATGAGCGTGCTGCATCATGACCCGTTCACAAATGGCGATTTGGCCTTCCTGCAGGAGCGCGGTGTGGCGCCGATGGCTTGGTCCCCGCTTGCCGGGGGGACGCTGTTCCAGAACGAGCGGGTTATGCCTGTGCTGAACCGGCTGGCAGAAGAACACGCGGTCGATGCCACCTCGATCGCCGTGGCCTGGCTGATGGCCCATCCCGCCCGCATCATGCCGGTGATGGGGACCAATAACCTCAACCGGATCAAGCGGATCGGCGAGGCAGCTGGGGTTACGATTGACCGCGAGACATGGTTTGAAATCTATACCGCAGCGCTTGGCGGAGAGGTGCCCTAGATGCTTGTCGCGCGGTGGTGCAACACAAAGCAGGAATTCGAATCCGAGAGCCAATCGGATCGCATATTCCGCGACGCGCTGGGCCAGTTTGCCACTGGCGTGACCGTGATTACCACCAACAGCCCCGAGGGGCCTGTCGGGATGACGGCCAACAGCTTCACGTCGATATCGCTCAACCCGCCGCTGATCATGTGGTCGGCCGCCAAGACATCAAAGCGCTACAGGCATTTCGAGGCATCGGCCAATATCGCGGTCCATGTGCTCGCCGCAGATCAGCAGGAACTGTGCTGGGCCTTCTCAAAATCACAGGACGCCTTTGAAAGCTGTGACTGGACGGCCAACGCGCATGGCACGCCCCTGATCGACGGCTGTCTCGCGCGGTTTGAATGTGAACTCTACGCGACCCATGAGGCCGGCGATCACGTGATCGTCGTGCTCAAGGTCAGCGATCTGTCAATCAGGCCGGGAGAGCCTTTGCTGTTTCACGCAGGACAGGTTGGCGGGTTTGTACAAGGGGCTTAAAGCTCCGCCAATACCCCGGCTCAGCGCAGCCGGAGCAAAACGGGAGGACGCGCCATGGCGCCATTGCTCGGGGTTCTCACCCCTTTGCAACTGGTCAATGACATCGTGCTGCGCATCGGGCGCAGTGTCGCTGTTGTGGCCATGGTCTTGATGGTTTTGGCTATCCTTTTGCAGGTTTTCTTCCGCTATGTGCTCAACAATGCCCTGCCTTGGCCAGATGAGGCCGCGCGCTTCATGATGCTGTGGATGACAGGGCTGATCGCCGCCTCCGCCTATAGGCGTGGCGGGTTTGTGGCGATCGACATGGTCGAGAACCTGATGTCGCGCCGGGTTGCCGCGCTGCTGTCGCTCGCCCTGCTCTTCTTGTCACTGCTGGTGCTGATTATCGGACTGCAACTGGGCTGGAAACATGTCAACGGGGGCTGGCTGTTCAACTCCTCCTCGCTGAAACTGCCGCTTGAGGCGCTGGGCTACGGCACGGTGCGGATCAAACTCGCCTGGATGTATATGTCGCTGTTTGTCGGGCTCGTGCTGCTGACCATGGTCAACCTGGAGTTGATCTTACGCGCTCTGATCACCATGGGCGGTCGCGGTGATGATCTGAGACCTATTCCCGGTGACGATGTGCAGGGGGCCGAATAGATGCTGGTCTGGTTCCTGCCGCTGTTTTTGCTGTTCCTGATGATTGGCCTGCCGGTGTTTTTCGGCATGCTGGCCGCGCCGGGGATCATGCTGTGGCTCAATGGCAATGAGCGTGACCTCGCCCTGCTCTACCGCAATGTCTATAACGGCATGGACAGCTTCCCGCTGATGGCAATCCCCTTCTTCATGCTGGCTGGAGAGTTGATGAACCGCGGCGGCATTACCATGCGACTGGTGGAGTTCAGCCAAGCCATGATGGGCCATTTCCGCGGCGGGCTCGCGCATGTCAATGTGCTGTCCTCAATGCTTTTCGCCGGGCTGTCGGGCTCGGCTGTGGCCGACACCTCTGCGCTTGGCTCGATGCTGATCCCGGCAATGGAAAAGCAGGGCTATAGCCGCAAATTCGCCGCTGCGATCACGGCGGCAAGCTCTGTGATCGGGCCAATCATCCCGCCATCGGGCATCATGATCATCTATGCCTATGTCA
>CAYGUB010000019.1:0-21192 GCA_964352845.1 uncultured Rhodobacterales bacterium
AACGGATCACCCACCTGCACCGTGGGGCGTTTTTCCTCAATTGTGTCGTCGAATTCGGCGCTGGCCATTGTCGCCCCGCCCACGCCATCACGGCCCGTCTTGGCGCCGAGATAGACCACAGGCATGCCGATGCCCGACGCGGCAGAGTAGAAAATCCTGTCGGCATCCGCCAGACCGGCAGCAAATGCATTGACCAGACAATTGCCGTTATATGCCGGATGGAAGCGAACCTCGCCGCCTATGGTCGGCACGCCGAAGCAATTGCCGTAGCCCCCAATCCCCGCCACGACGCCCGAGACCAGCGCACGGGTCTTGGGGTGGTCCGGCGCGCCGAAGCTCAGCGCATTCATCGCCGCAACCGGGCGCGCACCCATGGTAAACACATCGCGCAGAATGCCGCCGACACCTGTTGCAGCACCCTGGTATGGCTCAATATAGGACGGGTGATTGTGGCTCTCCATCTTGAAGACAACCGCCTGCCCATCGCCAATATCGACCACGCCTGCATTCTCTCCGGGCCCGCAAATGACCTGCGGGCCGGTTGTGGGAAGGGTGCGCAGCCATTTCTTGGATGATTTGTAGGAGCAATGCTCATTCCACATGGCAGAGAAAATCCCAAGCTCGGTGAAGCTTGGCTCGCGACCGATAATGTCGAGGATCAGCGCATATTCCTCTTCGTTGAGCCCGTGCGACCGGATCAAGTCTTCGTTCAACTCAGGCTCTGTCATCACGCAAATACCCCAATGCCCCACGATACCGGTCTTTTAGGACAAGCGGTGGCGAGGGGAAAGGCCAGTTCTTGCGGCGCCCGTCACGCGGGGGCAGCGCGCCTGACCGGCAAAAAAATGGCCGAGCGCATGGCTCGGCCAAGTCCAACAGGGAGGTAGGAAGCGCATCAGCGCCGCCTGTGTAGAAAATAGGAGCGGGATGCTCAGCAATCAAGCATGTCAGAAACATACCAGCTATGCGCTCAGCGCATAACTAGCTCAGCGCCCGGCTGTTGACCTTCTTGCGCTGCTCGTTGATTTCGCGCACCACGAATTCCCGGAAGGCCGCGATCCGCTTGGATTGCCGCAGCTCCTCGGGGAAGGCGAGAAACACCGGAACCTCGTTGGATTCCACATCGGGCAGGATGCGGATCAGGTTGGGATCGTCGATCGCGACGTAATCGGGCAGCACCCCGATACCCAGCCCGTGATTGACCGCCTGAAGACAGCCGAAGTAATTGTTCACTGTCAGCAGATTGGGCAGATCATAGCTCATCAATTCGCGCACCAGCGTGGCCCCGGCACTGACCTGTTCGGAATGGGTGTTCTGGCAGATCAGCCGGTGATCGCGCAGATCTTCCATGGTCTCGGGCACGTCGCGTCGTGCTACATATTCGGCGCTGGCAAATAGCTGCATCTGTACGCTCATCAGACGCTTGCGCACCAGATCGGCCTGGCTCGGCTCTTTCATGCGGATCGCGACATCGGCTTCACGCATCGGCAGATCCAGCACACGTTCATCCAGCATCAGGTCAATATTGAGATCGGGATAATCGGCATAGAGCTTCGACAGACGCGGCGCGAGCCACAGCGAGCCGAAGCCGATGGTTGTCGTCACCCGCAGCTCCCCGAAGACTTCTTCCTCGCTGTCACGGATCCGGGCAGCGGCCGCATCGAGCCGTTTGGTCATCGAGCGGGTCGCATCAAACAGCAACTCGCCCTCTTCGGTCAGAATCAGTCCGCGCGCATGGCGGTGAAACAGTGTCGTGTTGAGCGTTTCTTCCAGCGCTCTGACCTGCCGCGAGACGGCTGATTGCGACAGGTGCAATGTCTCCCCCGCATGTGTGAGCGAACCCGCATCAGCCACTGCGTGAAATATTCTGAGCTTGTCCCAATCCATAACGTCACAATCATTTCAAAGTTGCGCCCGGGCGCGTTCCATTCCTATTGAACGATTTATGCTGCAACTGCAAAAAGATTGTGAGGGGAAAATTTTTCTATAAAGGTCAAGTTATTTGACCTATAATCAAATGAAATGGTGTCGAGAGGTAAGCATGGTAGACCAGTTGATTTCGCTTAATGACCGCTTCGATCTGGAGCGCTCGCCGGTTTTGCTCAATGGCACACAGGCGCTGATCCGGCTGGTTTTGATGCAAAGGGCGCGCGATGCTGCGGCCGGGTTGAACACCGCAGGATATGTGACGGGCTATCGCGGCTCTCCGCTGGGAGCGGTCGATATGCAGATGATGCGCGCCTCAAGGCCGCTGGCCGAGGCGCAGATCACCTTCCAGCCGGGTCTGAACGAAGATCTTGCCGCCACAGCGATCTGGGGCGCGCAACAGGCCGAGCTGCGCGGCGAGGGCAAATATGACGGCGTTTTCGGCCTGTGGTACGGCAAGGGCCCCGGGGTTGACCGGTCTGGCGATGTGATGCGCCACGCCAATATGGCCGGGACCTCTCCCAATGGCGGTGTGATCATGGCGATGGGCGATGATCACACGGGCGAAAGCTCTACAACGCTGCATCAATCCGACTGGGCCATGGTCGATGCCTATATGCCCATCGTCTCGCCTGCCGGTGTGCAGGAAATCCTTGATTACGGCCTCTACGGCTGGGCGATGAGCCGTTTTGCCGGTGTCTGGGTCGGGCTCAAGACCATGAAGGACACGGTTGAGGCCACATCCGTCGTCGATGGCCGTCCCGACCGCATGCAATTTGTCCTTCCGGAATTTGCCATGCCCGAGGGCGGTTTGAACATCCGTCTGGTAGATACCCCGCTTGAGCAGGAGGCGCGCATGATCGAGCATAAGCGCTTCGCGGCGGAGGCTTTCTCCCGGGCCAACGGGATGGATAGGCGCGTCTGGGGCAAGCCCGGGGCGAAGATCGGCTTTGTGGCTGCGGGGAAGAATTGGCTCGATCTGGTCCATGCGCTGCAATTGCTGGGCATTGACGCCCAGGAGGCCGAACGGCTGGGGCTGACCACCTATAAGGTAGGGCAGGTCTGGCCGCTGGATGTGGAGACGTTTCATGACTGGGCCGAAGGGCTCGATCTGATCATTGTGGTTGAAGAGAAACGCAAGCTGATCGAAGTGCAGGTCAAGGAGGCCTTGTTTGACGATCGCGGCGGGCGGCGGGTCTATGGCTGGCACAAGGGCGACAACTATGAAAACGGTCGCAAACTGGAACTGTTCCCGACGAAATACGCGCTGGATCCGGTCGATATCGCGCAAAAACTGGGCAGCATCCTGATCGAGGAGGGCCGGCGCACCGACCGTATCGAGGCAGGGCTCGCCATGCTGGCCGAAGCGCGCCGCTCTGACAATGCGCAGGATATCACAGCCCGCATCCCCTATTTCTGCTCGGGCTGCCCGCATAACAGCTCCACCAAGATCCCCGATGGCGCGCGCGCCTATGCCGGCATCGGCTGTCACTATATGGTGCAATGGATGGACCGCGAGACCACCGGCTTTACCCATATGGGCGGCGAGGGGGCCAATTGGATCGGCGAATCTCTATTCTCTACCCGCGATCACGTCTTCCAGAACCTCGGGGACGGCACCTATAACCATTCCGGCATTCAGGCCATTCGCGCGGCCATCGCGGCGGGCACCAATATCACCTACAAAATCCTCTATAATGACGCGGTCGCGATGACCGGCGGGCAGGGCAATGATGGCGGGCTCGATGCGCCGCGCATCGTGGCAGAACTTCACGCAATGGGCGTGCGCGATCTGGTTGTCGTCTATGATGAAAAGGAAGACGTACCTTTCGATGCCTTCCCCAAAACCATTGACACCTTTGAGCGCGCCGAGTTGCCGCGCGTCCAGGAGCGTCTGTGCAAGGTCAAGGGTGTCTCGGCCATTGTCTATATCCAGACCTGTGCGGCCGAGAAACGCCGCCGCCGCAAGCGCGGCCTCTTTCCCGATCCCGACAAGCGCATCTTCATCAACACAGATATCTGCGAAGGCTGCGGCGATTGCGGGGTGCAATCCAACTGCGTCTCGCTGGTCCCCGCCGAGACAGAGCTGGGCCGCAAACGCGCCATCGACCAGTCCAGCTGCAACAAGGATTTCTCCTGCGTGAACGGGTTCTGCCCGTCCTTCGTCAGCATCAAGGGCGCAAGGATCCGCAAGGCCGCAACAGCCTCTGTCACGCTGCCCGATATGCCCCAGCCCGAGCTTCCGATTATCACCGACACCCATAACGTGGTGATCACCGGCGTAGGCGGCACCGGCGTGGTGACCATCGGCGCAGTGCTGGCCATGGCCGCCCATCTTGATGGCAAAGGCGCAGGCATGATGGAAATGGCAGGCCTTGCCCAGAAAGGCGGCGCTGTCCACATCCATTGCCGCCTGGCCGAGCGGCCGGAACATATCACCGCCATCCGCGTGGCCACAGGCGAATGCGACGCGCTGATCGGCGGCGATCTCGTCGTCTCGGCCGGCGCCAAAACGCTGGGCCTGCTCAAACCGGGCTCGGCGCAGGCTATCGTCAACAGCCATCAGATCATCACGGGCGAGTTCACCCGCAACACCGAATTTCAGCTGCCCGCCGATCAGCTGCAACTCTCGCTGCAGGCGAAACTGCGCGACCGCATAGCCTTCTTCGATGCCTCCGATCTGGCCCGCGCGCTGATGGGCGACAGCATTTTCTCCAACATGATGCTCTTCGGCGCGGCCTGGCAATCGGGCATGATCCCGCTGAGCCATGAAAGCCTCACCCGCGCGATTGAGCTCAACGGCGCCGCGCCCGACAAGAACCTGCGCGCATTCGAGCTTGGCCGCTGGGCCGCCCTCCACCCCCAGGACGCCGCGCGCTACGCAAGCTCAAACGTGATCGCGCTTCGCAAAACGCTGGAAGAGAAAATCGCCTTCCGCGCCGATCACCTGAGCAAATACCAAAACAGGCGCCTCGCCAAACGCTACCGCAAGACCGTCGACGCAATCGAGGACCCAAAGCTGCGCGAAGCCGTGGCCAAGGGCTATCACAAATTGCTCGCTTATAAGGATGAATATGAGGTCGCCCGACTGCATCTGGAGACGGAAGCCAAAGCCCGCGCCGAATTCGACGGCGATCTGGAACTCACCTACCACCTCGCCCCGCCCTTGCTGAGCAAAACCGGCCCCAATGGCCGCCCGCTCAAAAAAGAATATGGCGCGATGATGCGGCGCGGCTTCAAATTGCTGGCCCGGCTCAAAGGCCTGCGCGGCACACCATTTGATCCGTTCGGCTACACGGCCGAGCGCCGGATGGAGCGTGCATTGATCAAACAATACCGCGCCGACCTTCCGCGCATCCTGAAGGCCGCAAACCGGGACGCGGCCATAGCCCTTGCCGAATTGCCGCTGAAAATCCGCGGCTTCGGCCCCGTCAAACAAGCCAATGAGCGTGAGGCCGCAAAAACCCGCGAAACACTTCTGACCCTCCTGGACCAGGAGCCGCTGCAACAGGCTGCAGAATGAAGACCCCCGGTTCTTTTGGCCCAAAATATCCCCGCCGGAGGCATGAAATCTCCTATCCCTTGCGGATCACATATTCTTGCGGATCAGATAGATCTGGCCCTCACCCTCATCGCTCATATCCAGCAAGACATGCCCCCCCTCCACACAGAAATGCGGCACATCCACAATCGCCGCAGGGTCATCGGCACGCATGCGCAAAACCTGACCGGCTTGCATTCCTTGAAGACGCTTGCGCGCCTTGAGCACGGGCAGGGGGCATAAAAGCCCGGTCGCATCCAGTTCAGCATCCCAATCCATAGCCCGTGATCTAGGCGCAACGCCGCAGCTTGTCCATTGCCGTGCGTTCTTACTTTTGCAACAGCACCGCGCTAAAAGCATTTCATGAACACCGCTCGACCAGTCCCAGCGGCAACCTCCCCGGTGCGCCGCCGGACGGTCTTCTATATCCCCGGATATGACCCGTTCCCCCCGCGCCGCTACCGCGAGCTCTACCGCAGCGAGGCCCGCGCGCAGGCTCAGATCAGCGGCTATGAAATCACACTGAGCGCAGCAGGCGGCCAGCCCTCGGGCTGGGATGTCGCGGCGCAGATCTCAGGGCAGCAGACCCGCACCCGGGTCGAGGTTCTACTCTGGTCCGATCTCGTGCAATCGAGCATGTCGCACTCCATCGCGATGACCTATCTTCAAATGATCCGCACAGCCTGGACCTACATCTCTTCGGGCGCGCTGGGCCGGTTGATGCGTCTGCGCAAGGGACCCGTTATCGCAGCACTCTACCCGGTTGTCTTCCTGCTGGCCCAGCTTGCGCTGGCCTGCCTGGCCGGCTGGGGCGCGGCGCGTGCCGCCGGGCTGGTCACAGGCGCGGCCCCCCTTCAATGGGTCGCCGCCGCTGTCACGGCATTTGCCTGCCTGAAGTTCTTCCAGCGCTATGACCGCAAGGTGTTTGCCTATTACCTGATGCATGACTACGCCTTCACCGCGCAGGATCGCGGCGCCTATCCGCCCGCGCTCGATGCGCGGCTTGCCGCGTTTCGCGACCGCATCAAAGCCGCATTGGCAGAGGATGTGGATGAGGTCCTGATCGTCGGCCATTCCTCCGGCGCGCATCTGGCAGTCTCGTCGCTGGCGGCCCTGATCGCGTCGGGCCTGCAGCCGGGCTCACCGGCCTTGTCGCTTCTTACGCTCGGACAGGTCGTGCCCATGGTCTCCTTCCTGCCCAAAGCCAGCCGGTTGCGTGCTGATCTGCATTTGCTGGCGGCAAGCGAGGCTGTCACATGGGTCGATGTCTCCGCGCCCGGCGATGGCTGCTGTTTTGCGCTTTGCGACCCGGTTGGCGTCACAGGCATAGCGCCCGAGCCTCAAACGGGCCCTCTGGTCGTCTCTGCCGCGTTCAGCCAGACACTGAGTGCCGAGCGGTATGCAGCGCTCAAAAGGCGTTATTTCCGGCTGCATTTCCAGTATCTGTGCGCCTTCGACCGGCCGGGCGACTATGACTACTTCCAGATCACGGCAGGGCCCCTCACGCTGGCCGACAGGTTTCGGGGGCGCGCACCATCCAAATCCCGCATCACGCATCCGGTCTCCGGCTTTACTGATATGGACCCGCCGCAGTGATCCCGCCAAAGCCTCCCGCACGGGCCGGCAGGGCCAGCCTTTGGCACTATCTCAAGCTGTTTCGGCGCGATATCCTGTCGGCCCAGCCTGACCGGCTCTATGGCGCCTGGATGGCCGAGTACCGTACCGCGCTGTTTCATTCGGTGCTCCTCAACCAGCCCGATCTTATCCGCCGTGTGCTTAATGAGCGGCCGGACGATTTCCCGAAATCCGACCGGATCGCCGAGGGGTTACGCCCGCTGCTTGGCAATTCGGTTTTTTTGACCAATGGCGATATCTGGAAGGCGCAGCGCCGCTTGATCGATCCCGCCTTTGAGGGTGGGCGGCTGCGCGATACCTATCCGGCCATCTGGGCTGCGGGACAGGCTGCCGTGGCGCGACTGGAGCCCGGCGTGGTCGAGATCGAGCCCATGACGAGCTTTGCCGCAGCGGATGTGATCTTTCGCACGCTCTTCTCCATTCCCATCGACACCCAGATCGCGCGCGATGTGTTTGACCAGTTTCACAGCTATCAGCGGGCGCAGCCTTTGCTGAATCTGGGCGCCATGATCAAATTACCGCGCTGGATGCCGCGGTTGATACCGCCCCGCGCGCGGGCCAATGCGCGCGCGATCCGGGGGCTGATCGCGCAATTGACCGCCGAGCGGATGGCGGCAATCGCACAAGGCTCGGCGCCTGATGATCTGGCCACCAAAATCCTCAGCGCCCGCGACCCCGAGACGGGCAGGGGCTTCAGTGAGGCCGAGATGATCGATCAGGTTGCGATCTTCTTTCTTGCCGGTCACGAGACCAGCGCCAGCGCGCTGGCCTGGGCGCTCTATCTGCTGGCGCGCGCGCCGGAGTGGCAGGAGAAGGTGGCCCGGGAGGCAAAGGGGCTGACAGCGCAGTTCAGCTCGGTCTCCTCGCTGAAGCTCACGCGTGATGTCTTTCGCGAGACGTTGCGGCTCTACCCGCCTGTTCCAATGATGGTGCGCGAAAACAGCCAGCCCGAAGAGATGCGCGATAGGCATATGGCGCCGGGCCGCCTGATGGTGATCTCGCCCTTTCATCTGCATCGCCACCGCCGTATCTGGGACGAGCCCGATAGATTTGATCCCGCGCGCTGGCAAACAGAGCCCGGCAAGGCCTGCGCGAGGACTGCATTCATCCCCTTCTCCAGCGGTCCGCGCGTCTGTCCCGGCGCGGGGTTTGCGATGATTGAAGGCCCGGTCCTGCTGGCCATGCTGGTGCGCGAATTTCATTTCGACATCGCAGGCACGCGCGCGCCGGTCCCGGTGGCGCATCTTACTTTGCGGTCAAAAGATGGAATCGCGCTGCGATTGCGACGCCGGGTCGCGTAACAATCGTTCATATTTGTTGACGTGGTAGAAACAATCATCGGTTGACTCGACAGCTTGATCACTGCACCTAATTGGATCAGACGGTGTTATAAGGAATCTTTCTGGAACGGACGCCACGTCGTTTTGGAAAGGAATGTGCTGAAGATGCATTGAAAATCAATGCAATACATAAGGTCGGCTTCTGGCTGTGTTGATTCTGACGAGATTTCGTCTCAGTTCCCCGTAACTTAGGGGCAGGCGAACGGTAGATAAGACGCAGTCCACAAGCCTTGGGGGGCAAAAAGATGATTTTTGACGGCAAGAGAATTGTGATCAAATTTCCGCAGATACGTGCGGCTGTACCGAGTTTTTCCAGAAGATTGTCTCATGCGGCAGATCGAGACGCCCAAGGGTGTCAGCTTGATGTCCTGAAGGCGCAGTTCCACCGTGATCTGCATGATGTGATGGCGCGCGATCCTAAGATCGGTGCGCAGACGCGACAGCTTGTTGCGCGCAATTCCAAAGCGCTGCGGATCAAGGCGGCTCTAAGGTCCGTGCGCAACAGGGATGTCGCCTGATCGTTCCATAAATTCGTGAAGAACGTAGACCCGGATCGCGGATGCGAGTCCGGTGTCTTCGTCACGGGCCGCGTCAATCTCGCTGGCCAGATCGTTCAGGGCGCGGTTCTTGTCCTTCGCGATGGCACGAAACGCCTGCCAGAACGGATCTTCCAGTGACACGCTGGTGCGGTGCCCCCGCAATGTGAGGGAGTGTTTGACCGGCCTGCTCATTCCTCAAGCTTGTGGCGGTCGACAAATCGGGAGACGATCTCGGCCGCTTTCGCGTCGCGCTGCTTTTCAACCTTCTTGCGTCCGAACTTCACCGCGTTCCGATCAGCCACGTCGCGACGTTCCGCCCGCGCCCTGGCCTTGCGCGCCTTGTTCAGGTTTATCGGGCCCTTGCTCATTTCGGCCCGATCATCTTCTCTGGCCGTACGACCCGCTCAAAGGTTTCCTCATCCACAAAGCCCAGCTTGATCGCCTCTTCCTTCAAGGTCGTGCCGTTCTTATGGGCGGTCTTGGCCACGGTGGTTGCGTTGTCATAGCCGATCTCAGGCGCAAGCGCTGTGACCAGCATCAGCGACTCGCCCATGATCTTCGCGATCCGCTCCTTATTGGCCGCGATCCCGACAACGCAATTATCGGTGAAGGCTACCGAGGCATCGCCCAGAAGCTGCATGGATTGCAGCAGATTATAGGCCATCATCGGCTTGTAGACGTTCAACTCGAAATGCCCCTGCGATCCGGCGAAGCCTATGGCGGCGTCATTGCCAAACACATGCGCGCAGACCTGCGTCATCGCTTCGCATTGGGTCGGGTTGACCTTGCCCGGCATGATCGAGGAGCCGGGCTCGTTCTCGGGCAGCATCAACTCGCCCAGACCGCAACGCGGGCCGGAGCCCAGCAGCCGGATATCATTGGCGATCTTGAAAAGCGATGCCGCAACGGTCTTGACCGCGCCCGACATCTCCACAATCGCATCATGTGCGGCCAGCGCTTCAAACTTGTTGGGGGCGGTCACAAAAGGCAGGCCGGTGATCTGCGCCATGTTATTTGCCACCGTCTCGGCCCAATCGGGCGCGGTGTTCAGGCCGGTGCCAACCGCCGTGCCGCCTTGCGCAAGCTCATAGATATGGGGCAGGGCGGACTGGATGCGTTTGATCCCCATGGCGACCTGATGGGCATAGCCCGAGAACTCTTGGGCCAATGTCAGGGGTGTTGCATCCATCGTGTGGGTCCGCCCGATCTTGATGATGCCTTCGAACTCCGCCTGTTTGGCCGACAGCGCGTAATGCAACTTCGCCAGACCGGGCAGCAAGACATCATGGGCTGTCGTCGCTGTCGCGATATGCATCGCGGTGGGGAAGGTGTCATTTGACGACTGGCCCATATTGCAGTGATCATTGGGATGGACCGGGTCTTTCGATCCGATCACGCCGCCCAGGATCTCAATCGCGCGGTTGGCGATCACCTCATTGGCGTTCATATTGGTCTGTGTGCCAGAGCCGGTCTGCCAGACGACCAGCGGGAAGTTGTCATCCCATTTGCCTGCCGCGACCTCGCTTGCGGCTTCGATCACCGCATCGGCCACGGCACCGTCGAGCTTGCCGGAGGCCTTGTTGGCCTGCGCACAGGCCTGCTTGATGACGCCAAGCGCCCGGACAATTGCGACGGGCTGGCGTTCCCAGCCGATGGGGAAATTCATGATGGATCGCTGGGTCTGTGCGCCCCAATATTTGTCCGCTGGCACCTCAAGCGGTCCAAAACTGTCAGATTCAGTGCGCGTTGAAATCGGCGAGGCAGTCATCGGGGCGATCCTTCCTATAGGCTTTTGTCCACCCTATAGTCGCCCGACACCCGGTTGACAATTCGCTGACCTCAAACCGGCTGCACGCCTATTTGCGGAAACTGTCCAAAGAGACGACATCGGCGGCTTTGCCAGCCTCGGGCTGTTTTTCCTCGAACGGCTCTTCAAGTGGCTCGGCCAGAATATCGGGCAGCTCGACCACCTCGCGATCTTCCTCTTCCTCCTGCGTCTCGAAACGCAGACCGAACTCGACCGAGGGGTCAACGAAGGTGCGGATCGCGACAAAGGGGATCGATAGCGGCTCGGGCGAGTCTCCGAAATTGAGCGTGATCTGAAAACCATCCTCGCCCACGAAAAGCGCGTCAAACCAGTGCTGGATGACGATTGTCATCTCCTCGGGGTAGCGGTCAAACAGCCAATCGGCCATCTCCACATCGGGGTGGGTCGTGTCGAAGGTGATGAAGAAGTGGTGATCGCCCGGAAGACCGTCGCGGCTTATTTCGGTCAGAACCTCCGCGATCAGCGCGCGCATGGCGCGGTGCATTTTGTTGCCATAGTCGATACTATCGGTCATCTTGCCTCCGCGCTGTCAGGTTACCGTCACGTCACACAATAGGCGATTCTGAGGCGATGGAAAGGGCGATCAAACCAATCCTGCCAGCAATCCGCCGAGCGCGCAAATGACGAGAACAGAGCCAACGGGCCAGTGCCGCCACAAGATCAGATAGGCCGCGATCAGCGCAATCAAGGCGGGTGCGGCCTGAAAACTCGCCGGCGCGGGCAGTGGAATTTGGCCCGGCCCATAGGCCAACCGGCCAAAGAACACATGCAGCGCAAACCACAGGCTCAGGCTTGCGACAACCCCCACAACTGTCGCCGTGATCGCGGCAAGCGCGCCTGTCAGACGGGGTTTGGAGGACAGCCATTCGAGGTAAGGCGCGCCCGCGAAGATCCACAGAAAACACGGCACGAAGGTCATCCACAGCGCCACCACACCCGCCAGCATCGCCAAAGCCACGCCGTCGCGTGCGTAGCCTGCAAGGATGGCGACGAACTCGGTGACAAGGATCAGCGGCCCCGGCGTTGTTTCCGCCAGCCCCAGCGCGTCGATCATCTGGGGCGTGGTGATCCAGCCGTAATCCTGCACGACCGTCTGGGTCATATAGGCCAGCACCGCATAGGCGCCCCCGAAAGTGACCACGGCAAGCTTGGAGAAAAACGCGGCCAGCGGCCCGAGGAATTCCGGGTCCGCCGCGTAGACTGCCAGCAGCGGCAGCAGCCACAGCGCGCCCCAGATGGCTATGGTGCGGGCCGTATCGGTCCTGGGGCGGGGGATGTCACTGGCTGCGGTGCCGGTGTGATATGCGCCGAAACAGCCCGCGATCAGCACAAGCAATGGGAAGGGCAGGCCGAGGGCGAAAACCGCCAGAAAGCCCGCGCAGGCCAGCGCCCAATGCAATGCGCTCAGAAGTGCGCGGCGTGACAGCTTCAACAGCGCGTCGATCACGATGGCCACAACAGCCGCCTTGATCCCCAGAAACGCCGCCTGCATCCAGCCAATATGCCCCAGCGCCGCATAGGCCCAGGCCAGTGCCGCAATCACGATCGCGCCGGGCAGTACAAACAGCCCGCCTGCGATCAGCCCGCCGCGCGTCCCCCTGAGACGCCAACCTGCATAGGTGGCCAGCTGCATTGCCTCAGGGCCCGGCAGCAACATGCAAAAGGACAGCGCACGCAGGAACTGGTCCTCGGTCAGCCAGCCGCGCCTCTCGACCAGCTCGCGATGCATCAGCGCTATCTGCGCCGCAGGCCCGCCGAAAGACAGCACGCCTATGCGACCGAAGACGCGACACAGCTCAGGTACAGAAACGCTCACAGCCGGTGATCGGCGGGCCAGTCATGGCCCTCCCCCTGACCATCGCGGGCCCATCGATAGAGCGCGCCATATACGCTCAGGCCCGCTTCCATCTGTGCGACATCATCCCTGCACGCGCGGCTGAGACCGACCGAAATTGCCGACAGACCAGCGGCCTCAGGGGCGAGATCGTGGCGATTTGTATCTGCTGCCCGGATCACGGTCGCAAGTCTTTGCAGCGCTTCGGTCCCGAGCTGGTATGTCGTGTCAAAAAGCAGCTCTCAGGCGGGGGCGGGCTTATAGGGGCAGCCATGGGCGATGTTGCTGTCCTCGGGGGCCTGGTCGCGGTTCTCGTTCAGGCCGTAGTCGCGCAGCACCGAGCCGATGCGCAGCCGGTAGCTTGCGAATAACCCGTTGCGCCCGGCCTCTTGTGCAGCGCGATGTTCGGCCAGCGTGCGCCAATTGGCCAGCGCGGTTTCGTCGCGAAAATAGCTCAAAGACAGCATCTTGCCGGGGTCGGTGATGGATTGAAACCGCTCGACCGAGATGAAGCCGTCGACGTCTTCGAGCAGGGGCCTGAGTTCGGCGGCAATGTCTAGATAGGCCGGGCGATGGCCCTCAGCCGGGGTCACTTCAAACATAACGGCAATCATGCGGGGCCTCCTTATGCTGCGCCCGAACCTCACCGCATTGCGCACCATTCGCAAGAGCCTTCTGGCGCTTTCAATATTTGTGTTTCGAGAAGATCGTATAGAGGTGGATGATTTCCTCCAGCTTGAACATTTTCGTGTTCAGTGACGCATAGATCATCTCCTTGCGCTCGGTCGGAGTGTCGGGTTGGGCCATCACCGCTTCAAGCTCGGCGCGCAATTCGCTCCAATCCGACATCACCACTTCCAACCCCTCTTTGATCTCCGGGGTGGGCGCGGCGATCACACCAAGCGCGGGCATACCATTCAACAGCGCGTTCATTGACACATCAAAGGTCTCGATAGAGCCACTGAGCGCAGCCATAGCCTTGTCCGAGCGGTTTCCCGTCCAGATCTCACAGGCCTCCTTGGACATCTTCTGGGTCAGCATGCTCTGCCGCCCCGCGATATCGAGCAGCAGCGCGTCGACTTGCAGCAATTCAGCGGGATTGGAATATTCCGCCGACAGATTGCTGAGAAGGAGGCTGGTCTTGTCAAACAACAGCGCATTGTCATTCTTGATCACCGCGATTGCGTCGGTATCCTCAGGTGTCGCAAGAAGCGTATCGATCGCGGCATTTGTGGGCGCCCACATCTCATCAAGCATCTGGATCTCGACGATTGTGCGCTTGCGGGGCTCGCCGCCGATGATGTTCATCTCCGGGTTGCCATTGAGCACCGCATCCACGATCGCCTCAAAATCCCGGCGCGAATCCATGAGCAGCTTGCGGCTTTCATCGGGCATGATGTCGCTATGAAGATGGCAGGCAGCGGCAGGAATTTCCTGGCTGAGCGTGCGCAGCCTGTCGGCCGCCTCTACTCGTTCGGCGGCCCCGATATCCTCGACCAGCTGCACGTTGAGCAGCGATGCCTCGGTTTCGCTTTGCGCCGGTGTAGCTGTAGCAAAAACGAGAAGGCCGAGGCCCGTGCATAAGCTTGCGGTGGCAGAAAGAAATTTCGGTGGAAAACAGGTCATCAAATCAGGTCCATTCTGAGTGCTATCTCACATCCGCGACAACAGCTCTGCCGCCAGCGCATATGGGCGATCACGGAGGGTAGCGCGCCGCCATGGCGCACAGCCTGCCAGTTGCAGGTTTATAGAGTGCAAATTTTTCGTGCGTCGGGCCAATATCGTACGGTCCCCTATACTCTTTCCGAAAAGCCCGGGCAGAAATCGTTTTTCGGGCATAACGCGTAGCTAATGCGCAGTTTGAAAATGGCAAGGTGTCTGGATTTATGTGGGCAAGAAGCGCAAAGGGGGGAAGAAGCGCAGGTTTCTGTTGCCAGGTACCTGCAAACCCCGCCTATAGCGGCTAGGCCATAGGGCTTAAGATTTCGATCTTACGCACAGCTTACGCTGCGAGTGCGACCGGAGCTTTGTTGTCATTTGCAACTAGCTTGAATGTACCGATAACGGTGGTAACTCACCGAGACAAAGCTAACCCCTTTAGACGTTCGTCGATCCTGTTTCGACCCCATATCCGCCAAATGAACGGTGTTTGGTGGAGTCGCCGGGTACCGCCCCCGGGTCCGATCCGCTTATTACGAGCGCGTTTATGTCCATAGCTCTTGCGAGCACCACAGATATATGCGGCCAGCCCCCCCGTTACAAGCCTGTTGGATGGTCGCGCGCGGAATAACAATCTCTCCGGTTGCGCAGGGACCGTTCAGGCCCGACGCCTGATTGCCCCACAAATGAACAGATTTCGAACCGCTCATGGCGTAATCGGGGGGCACAGTGTGGATGTTAGATAACCGGCCCCGTCTCGGCCGCCTGGTATGTTCCGCGTCCGGTGACGCAAAATTTAGGAGTGACGATCAACATGTTTACGTTCAAGACCAAAGCGGCGCTGGTTTGCGCAATTGCCTTCACGGCTCTTTCGGGCCCCACACTGGCCGAAAGCGACAAGAAAATCCAGCTCAGCGCGAAAGATGGCACAGCCACAATCAGCGGGCAGTTTGTCGGGGTCGAAGGCGGTAAATATGTTATCGTAAGCGATGTGCTGGGCCTTTATGAAGTGCCCGTCTCCCGCGTCAATTGTTTCGGTGTGGCATGCCCCGAAATTGCGCAGGCGGATCTTGAAACCGTCCTACCAGCCGGGCTTCTGGCCGCCAGCCGCTAGCTTCATGGCAAGAGGCGCCCCGCTAAGGCACGCCTCTTGCCGCATCCAACACCGATCAACGGCTTGCCGCCGGTCAGCAGCCTACGCTTCAAAAGCCGGTCTTGATCCGCTCGAAGCTTTTGATCATCTCCTCGCGCAGCGCATTGTCCATCGGCAGCTGCTTGAGCTGTGGTGCGGTGATATCGTTGAGCCCCACCTCGGTCAGCGCGTCGGCCCCGAACGTGCCCATCGCGGTCGTGTTGGAATGGCCATAGCCCCATTCATTGACCAGATAATCCGCGGTCTCTCCCGAAAGCCAGCTTTCGACGAAATCATGTGCCTTCTCCTCGGAACCGGGGCCGTCCTTGAGATTGACATAGCCACAAAACCAAGCGCTTGACCCCTCTTGCGCCTCGCGCTGGAACGCGATGTTGAAGCCATCGCCCACCATCTGCACCGGTGTCTCGTTCCAGGCCCAGGCAATCAGAACCTCGCCCGTGGCCATCAGTTGCGCCAGCTCCGCCCCATCGGCCCAATAGGCCCGCGTATTGGCATGGGCCTGCCGCAACCAGTCGGAGGCCTTGGCCAGATCGTCTGCTGTGGCCTGCGTCCAATCGGTCGTGCCCGTGGCCAGATAGGCCAGCGCATAAGCGTCCTCTACATTATCGGGCAGGGAAATACGGCCTGCATATTTCGGATCAAGAAATATCTGCAGCGACGCCACATCCTCAGTCGGGACCTCATCGGCATTATAGGCAAGCCCCGTCATGCCCAGATCGGTCGGAATGAAATAGACCTCGCCATCGCGCACGAAGGTAGGGTCGGTCTTGTAGGTCTCGGCGACGGTCTCGTAGCTGGGGATTTTCGAGATATCCCAAGGCTCGATCAGGCCTGCCTGAAACCACTTGTCGACGGATTGAGAGCAGGGATGCGAGACATCCGCCCGAAAGCCCGAGCGCAGCTTCTGGAACGCTTCTTCCTCCTCGCCGAAAAACGCATATGTCGGGCCCGCGCCATGCTTGGCGGCGTAATTGATGAAAAAGCCCTCTTCCTCGAAACCCGACCAGTCAAAGACCAGCAGTTCAGGGTCAGCGGCCTGGGCGGCAGAGGCTGCAAGCGCAATCGCCGCGCTGCCGAGAATACGAGAGAGATATGTCATGAATGGGGGTCTCCGAAGTTGGACGTGACGCAGTGTTCGGAGCGCAAGGTTAGGGGAGCGCGCGGGCTTGGGCAAGATCGAAACCAGAGCCGGCTTAGCCCCGGCGGGCCACGATATCGCGCCCCAATGCGGTGGCGTAGTGTTGCAGCGACACCAGATCGGCCGTGGCCTGCGCGCCGTCACCTGTCTCGATGGCGCGCGCAAGGCTTATGTGCAAGGACACGATCTTGGAGCGGGAGCGCTTTGTGAAGGTGATCATGTTCATCAGCGGCTGCATCGCCTCCACCGCGCCGGTCAACTGATAGCTGAGCACCGGGTTGCCCGCCGCATCGACCAGCGCCCGGTGAAAGGCCACATCGCTGGCGCAGAAATCCTCGTCGCTCAACCCCTCGCGTGCCTGTCGCGCGATCTCCCGGCGCATCTTGTCGATATGGCGCGCCTCGCGCCGCTCCACCGCCAGCGGGATACAGGCGCGCTCCAGCGCATAGCGCGCCTCGCAGGCGGTCTCGAAGCTGACATCATTCATAGACAAAAGAAGGGTCGAGATCGTGACCTGCTGCGCCGAGGCCTGCGCGAAGGTCAGCCGGTTGACGAAAGCACCACCTGACGCGCCGCGTTGGGTGCGGATGAGATTTTGCGCAGCCAGCCGTTTGAGCGCCTCCCGGATTGTCGAGCGCGAGACATCAAAGGTGGAGGACAGATCCGCCTCCGAGGGCAGGCGTTCGTCAATCACCAGCCTGCCGCTGACAATCGCGTCCCGGATGGCCTGCGCGATCTGCGCAGAGAGGTCGGAGGAGGCCGGTGCATTTTTCATTTGTCAGACAATTAAAAACCTGACACATAATTTTGCAAGGAAAACGCGCCGGGGAGGGCAGTTTATATGACTGGATTGGTCCGCTCTACCGTTTGGCTTGGGTTTTTCGCCATGATCCTGTTTGCCTGGTGGGTGATGTTTGCCATGGCGCGGATGTCGGGGCTTGATGTGCTGGGCCAGCCGGTGGGCATGAATATGATGCCGATGACCAGCTACAGATCGCTGGCGGGCATGTGGGCTGTGATGATGGCGGCGATGATGCTGCCCACGCTTGTGCCGACCCTGCGCAGCTATGATGACCTGATCCACAGCGCGACCGGCACAAGGGCTGGCTGGCTCGGCGTCTTGCTGGGATATGGCATCGTCTGGGTGGGCTTTGCGGCGGTGATCGCGGGCGTGCAGGTGATCTTGTTGCAAGCAGGGCTGATCGATGCGCTGGGCATCGCGGCGTCGCCGTTTTTTGCGGCCGCAGTTTTGATTGCCGTGGGTCTTTTCCAGTTTACCCGCCTCAAGGAGATCTGCCACGGCGTGTGCCACGCACCGATGCACTATTTCCTGGGCCACTGGCGCACGGGTTTTGCGGGCGGGGTCCGGATGGGGCTGGGACTGGGCGCCTTTTGTGTGGGCTGTTGCTGGGGTTTCATGATCCTGGGCTTTGTCGGCGGGGTGATGAGCCTTTTGTGGATGGGCCTTGCGACGCTGTTCATGGTGATCGAGAAACTGCCGCAGATCGGCGCCTATGTGACCCGCCCGATGGGGGGTTTGCTCATCGCGGGCGGTCTCCTCTATGCTGGGACAACCCTGTTCGGCGTAACGATATTTTAGGGAGGCCAGCTATGGCGAAAGCAAAGAAAGCACCGTCCGATCGACTGCAGGTGATGCAGAAGATTGACAGCCGGATGAACCCCAGACGCAGGCGCAAGGAGCCTACGAATTGGGAAATAAAGGGCGAGCTGTTCTTGAACTGCTCTTGCACCGTGTTTTGCCCCTGCGTCGTCTCGCTGGGGGCGCATCCGCCCACGGAAGGCCATTGCCATGCCTGGATGGCGATCGCGATTGATGAGGGCCATTTTGAAGGCGAAAGCCTTGCCGGGCTCAATATCGGCCTGCTCGTCGACATCCCCGGCCGCATGGGCGAGGGCAACTGGAAGGTCGCGGCCTATGTCGATGAGAACGCGACGCAAAAGGCCTATAACGGCATCCTGAAGATCTTCTCGGGTGCTGCGGGCGGGACCACGGGGTTGTTTACCATGCTGGTCTCGGAGATCATCGGGGCAGAACGCGCACCGGTCGAGATCATCCGCGAGGGCAAGAAACGCTCCATCGCGATTGGCCGCAAAATTCAGGGCGAGATTGAGATGATCGACGGCAAGAGCCCGGATCATCCCGTGATGGTCAGCAATTCGAAATACTGGATGGGGCCCGATATCATCGCCGCTATCGGCAAGAAATCGCGGGTGCGCGATTATGGCCGGGTCTGGGATTTCGGGGGCAAATCGGCCGAGATCTGCCCGATTGCGTGGTCGGGGCCCTGAGCCGATGATTACAGTGGAATATTGCCAGACCATGGCGCGCTACAATGCCTGGCAGAACCGGGGGCTTATGGAGGCCTTGCCAAATCTCAGCCGGGCCGAGCTGCGAAAGGATCGCGGCGCGTTTTTCGGCTCGATCTGGGCGACTTGTAACCACCTGCTCTGGGGCGATCAGATCTGGATTTCGCGGTTTGATGGCGGGCATGGGCCGCAGGTTGAGGCCAAGGACCATACGCGGCTGCATGATGATCTGCAGCTTTTCCTTGATGACCGGCTGCGGACCGATCAAAGGATCACACGCTGGGCCGCCCGGCTCAAACAGATTGACCTGATCGGCCCGATGACGTGGTATTCCGGCGTGGCCAAGGCCAATATCACCCGCGCCAAGGCGCTTTGCGTGACCCATTTCTTCAATCATCAAACCCATCACCGTGGCCAGATCCATGCGATGCTGACCCATGCGGGCCTCAGCCTGCCCGATACGGATCTGTTTTTGATGCCGGAACATGCCTGAGATGGCGCAGATTTCTCCCTCGCGCCGCCTGCGCAGAACGCCCTTTTCAGACGGTGTGGAGGCTGCGGGTGTGCAGGGCTATACGGTCTATAACCATATGCTGCTGCCCACCGTTTTCCGGTCGGTCCTGGAAGACTACCGGCACCTTAAATCAGCCGTGCAGGTCTGGGATGTCTCGGTCCAGCGACAAATAGAGCTGCGCGGCCCCGATGCGGGCCGCCTGATGCAGATGATGACCCCGCGTGACCTTCGCGGCATGCTGCCGGGCATGTGCTACTACGTTCCCATCGTTGATGAGACCGGCGGGATGCTCAACGATCCGGTGGCGCTGAAACTGGCGGAGGATCGCTACTGGGTCTCTATCGCTGACAGCGATTTATTGTTCTGGGCCAAGGGTCTGGCTTACGCACTTCATCTTGATGTGATCGTGGATGAGCCCGATGTCTCGCCTCTGGCCATTCAGGGACCTCTGGCCGATAAGCTCGCCGCGCGGGTCTTTGGCGATGCGGTTCAGGATTTACGGTTCTTCCGCTACGGCTATTTTGATTTCAATGGCACATCCATGCTGGTCGCGCGCTCGGGCTACTCCAAACAGGGCGGCTTTGAGGTCTATGTCGAAGGCACCGAGCATGCAATGCCGCTTTGGAACGCATTGATGGAGGCCGGGCGCGATCTTGATGTGCGTGCGGGCTGTCCCAACCTGATCGAGCGGATCGAGGGTGGGTTGCTGTCCTATGGCAATGACATGACCCGCGACAACACCCCGCATGAATGCGGTCTGGGGCGGTTTTGCTCCACCCAGACGGCGATTGGTTGCGTCGGCCGCGATGCGCTTTTGCGTGTGGCCAAGGAAGGCCCGGTCAAGCAGATCCGGGCGATCAGCATTGAGGGCCGCGTGCCGCCTTGCGACAGGCTCTGGCCGGTTACTGCGAAGGGCAAGCGGGTGGGCCAGATTACCTCCGCCGCGCAAAGCCCTGATTTCAATACAACAGTTGCCATTGGAATGGTGCGTATGACGCATTGGGATGAGGGCGCCGAGATACAGGTTGAAACGCAGGACGGACCGCGTCATGCGACGGTACACGAAGAATTCTGGATCTAGAGGAGCTACAAGATGTTCAATGCCCTGATTGTCGACAAAGAAGAGCAAGGCAACACAAGCGCCGAATTGCGACAGATCGGCCTTGATGATCTGCCGCAGGGCGATGTGACCGTCGCGGTTGAATATTCGACGGTGAATTACAAGGACGGGCTTTGCATCGGGCCGGGCGGCGGGCTGGTGCGCACCTATCCGCATGTGCCGGGCATCGATTTCGCGGGAACGGTCGAGGCTTCAAGCGACGGGCGCTACAAACCTGGCGACAAGGTCGTTCTAACCGGCTGGCGCGTGGGCGAGGCGCATTGGGGCGGCTATGCACAGAAAGCGCGTGTCAAGGCCGACTGGCTGGTGCCACTGCCCAAAGGGCTCGACACGCGGCAGGCCATGGCTGTGGGCACGGCCGGATTTACCGCCATGCTGGCTGTAATGGCGCTGGAAGATCACGGGCTGAGCCTAGGCAGCGGTCCGGTTCTGGTCACAGGTGCTGCGGGCGGCGTTGGCTCTGTTGCCACGGCGATTCTGGCCAATCTGGGCCATGAGGTTGCGGCCGTCACAGGCAGGCCCGAGACCGAAAGCTATCTCAAGGATCTGGGTGCCGCGCAGATTGTGGCCCGCGAGACGCTCAACGAGACCGTAAAGCGCCCTTTGGAGGCCGAGACCTGGGCCGGTTGTATTGACG
>CAYGUB010000020.1:0-20633 GCA_964352845.1 uncultured Rhodobacterales bacterium
GTTGATCATGCCGCCCCAGGAGGGCATCCAGAGGATGATCGAAAACACCATGCCGAGCGTCGCCGCCCAATCCGGCAGCGCGGTGTAATGCAGATGGTGCGGACCGGCCCAGATATAGAGAAAGATCAGCGCCCAGAAGTGGATGATCGACAATTTGTAGCTATAGACCGGGCGTCCGGCCTGTTTGGGCACGAAATAATACATCATGCCCAGAAACCCTGCCGTCAGAAAGAAGCCTACCGCGTTATGGCCGTACCACCACTGGGTCATTGCGTCCTGGACCCCGGCAAAGACCTGCACGGATTTGGAGCCCCAGATGCTGACCGGGATCGACAGGTTATTGACGACATGAAGCATGGCCACGGTTATGATGAAGCTGAGGAAGAACCAGTTGGCCACATAGATATGGCGCTCTTTGCGGATCATGATGGTGCCCAGATAGACCGCCAGATAGCAAAGCCAGACCACGGTGAGCCACAGATCGACATACCATTCGGGCTCTGCATACTCTTTGGATTGCGTGGCCCCCAGAAGATAGCCGGTTGCGGCCAGCACGATGAACAGCTGGTAGCCCCAGAAGACAAACCAATGCAGGTTGCCGCCCCACAGGCGCACGGCGCTGGTGCGCTGAACGACATAAAACGAGGTCGCAATCAGCGCATTGCCCCCGAAGGCGAAGATCACCGCAGAGGTATGCAGCGGGCGCAGGCGTCCGAAATTGGTGAAAGGTTGCCCCCAGTCGAAATTCAGCGCCGGGAAGGCCAGCTGAAACGCGATGAACGTGCCGACCAGAAATCCCGCAATCCCCCAAAACGCGGTCGCAATTACGCCCGCGCGGATCACGCCATCCGCATAGCCCGAACCATCCGGCACGGGGTCGGAAACCGGCTCATCGGTCTGGCGCAGCACCCACAAAAACATGCCCCCCGCGATCAACATGATCAGCAGCGCATGTAGCTGATAGGCGATATCACGCGCCCAATTGGCCGCAATCGCGGCAAAAATGGTGATCATCGACAGTATGAAAAGTTTGACGTAGTTCATATCCGGCCCTCGTTCTCAGTCGAGCAGCCATAGGCATGCTCCTGTTCGCAGGTCCGTTTTAGGGGCCAACCCGGGCACGGGTCTTTGATCTACATCAAGTGCGTGCAGAAAGCCGGTCAGTCGCCCGTCGCGGTCTTCAAGGCGCCTTCATCCAGCACATCCACCGTGCGCCGGTCCTGAAAGGCGATGACGCCGTCCTTTTTCAGACCGTTGATCTGGCGGCTGACCGTCTCGAGCGTCAGGCCAAGGTTATCGGCCATCTGTTCGCGCGTCATCGGCATGGTCAATTGATAGCGGTTAGCGGTCAGACCGGGATGTTTGGTGCGCCGCGAGAGCATATCGATGAAGGTCGCGATCTTCTCACGCGCCGTTTTGCGGCCCAGAAGCACCATCCAGTCGCGCGCGGCATCAAGCTCATCCAGCGTCAGCTCGGCCAGACGCCGGGCCAGATGCGGGGTGGCGGATAACATCTGCTCAAACGGTTTGCGATTGAAGCAGCACAGGGTCGTATCTGACATGGCGGTGACGTCAAAATCGATCTGTTCGCGCCCCGGCCAGCCGATGAAATCAGAGGGCATCAAGAGCCCCACCATCTGCCGGCGCCCGTCCTCAAGCGTGCGCGACAGGGTGGCCATGCCGATGACAATCGAGGCGACATAGGTCAGATCATCACCGCGCGCAAAGATCGTCTGTCCGGCCTTGAAGCTGCGGTAGGATTTTATCTGCTCCAGCTTCGCCAACTCGTCCTCATCGCACAGCGCGCAGATCGCACTATGTCTGATCGGGCATTGCGAGCAGCGCATTGGAATTGCGTCTAAATTGGCCATGCGACCCCCCGGTTTACTGAACTCTGCGGCCAAATTTACAGGTCTCGGGCGAGAAGGCTAGTGTGATGTGGTCGCATCGCTGCTGTCACCAAAGCCCGTCTTGTCCGGCGCGCCACTTCTGGTAGTTTTAGAGGTATCCGGGCGAAACGGGAAGCTCAGCCGGACCGTGAAGCGGGTCTCCGTCCGCGCGAGATCGATATGCCCGCCAAAGGCTTCCGTTACCGCCGCCGCAATGGGCAGGCCGAGACCCGATCCCGCACCCGGACCCACTTGACTGAACCGCCCCAGCGCCCGCGCGAAATCAGCCTCTGCGATGCCCTTGCCATCATCGCTGAGCGTCACCTCCAGACTGTCTGGCAGCGTTTTGGCCCCCAGCTCGATCTGGCTGAGCTGCGGGCCGCCATGGACCAGCGCATTGTTGAGGATGTTGAGCACTGCCTGTTCAAACATCACCGGATCACCGCGCAGCATGATTGGACCCTGCCCCAGCTTTGCCCGAAACGCGAGACCGTGATCTGCCGTTATGGTGCCAAATTTGTCGCTGATATCGCGCAGGATCTCGAAGGGATCGAACAGCGTCTGAAGATCCGGCGCCAATGCGGCCTGCGCGCGCTCAAGCGTCAGAAGGTTATTGGCCAGCTGCCCCGCCTCCCGCGCGGCCTCAAGCAGATCACAGGCGCGCGCCCTTGCGGCCTCCACAGAGGTCGCATTCGCCACGGACTCAGCAAGGCTCAGAACCCCGGCGAGCGGGTTGCGCAACTGATGCGCGGCATCCGAGATAAACGCGTTCTTGGCCTCAAATGTGCCCGACAGCTCCCGCACCAGCTCATTGAAACGTCCAACAATGCCGGTCACCTCATAAGGGATGCGACGCTTGATCGGCGTCAGATCAGATGCCGAGCGGCGGGCGATGGCGTCCTCAAGATCGGTCAGCGGTGCCAGACCCCGCGCGACCCCGAACCATACGATAATGGCAAGCGCGCCGATCATCGAGGCGATGATCAGAAAGACCGGCCCGGTGCGACCGCGCACAAACCCGTCGCGAAGCGCCGTTTCCTGCCAGACGGTGAAGGTAAACAGCCCCGTCAGCCCGTCAATCGAGGTGCTTTGCGCAAAGCGCAGCGCCCGGACCGGCGCACCTTGATACACGGCGTCATAATAGGTCTGGGTGGCATCCAGCGGGACCTGATGGGGCGGTACGGGCGGTGTTGCATACCCGGTCACAAAGACCCCATCGGGGGCGTAGACATGGTAAAACACCGCGCCGCCCGAGGTGTCATGAAGCAGATCGCGGGTCTCCTCGCTCAGCGCATCGCCGCCTGAGACGGCCGTGTCGCGCGAGATCGCCAAAGCCGTCGACAAAAGCGATCGGTCAAAGCGCTCCGCCGCCGTGGCCTGCGCATCGAAATAGGCCCAGGCCCCCACGAGCGCGGCGATGGCCATCAAAGGCACAAGGATCACAAGCGTCAGCCGCCCGCGCAGGGACAGGCTGTTTTTCACGCGACCGACTGCATCAGATAGCCCAGACCCCGCTTGACGATGATCCGCACGCCATAGGGCTGCAACCGTTTGCGCAGGCGCGAGACATAGACCTCGACCACCGGCTCATCGACATCGGCGCCGGTGCCATAAAGACTGTCGAGCAAAAGCTGTTTGGACACGATGCGCCCCTCGGCCATCAGCAAACGCTCGAACAGCGCCACCTCGCGGCGCGGGATATCCAGCGGACCATCAGGCCCCGACACCATCCGCGCGGTCCGGTCAAATTGCAGGACGCCAAAGGCTGACATCTGTTTTGGCGTTTCGGCCACCCGGCGCGACATGGCCCGGATACGCGCGCCGAACTCCGCCATCTCGAAGGGCTTGCTCAGGTAGTCATCTGCGCCGGCATCAAGCCCGGTGATCTTGTCCTCGGTCTCGGCACGCGCGGTCAGCAGCAAAACCGGCCGCATATCCCCCCGCGCGCGCATCTGGCGCAGGATGGTCAGCCCGTCAAGCTGCGGCAGGTTGATATCGAGCACGATCATCTCCGCATCGTCACCGCGCAAAAACGCCGCCGCATCCGCCCCGTCATGGAGCAGATCGACCGCGTGACCGGCATCCTGAAGATAGTAACAGATGCCTTTGGCGACCGACAGATTGTCCTCGACGACGACGATGCGCATGACGGCCCCTCCCCGAAAAAATGCGTGATGCAAGGTTCACGCAAGGATGTCATTGCATGGTTGCGGCATCAAGAAGGCATGCAATGCCTTTTGATCGAGTGTTTAAGGGCCGTGCAGGTCCGTCTGGGAGGAAAATACATGCTTACGAAAACCTTGGGCGCGCTCGCGCTTACATCCGCTTTGGTCACAACACAATCCATGGCCGACGGTCATCAGATCGATCTGGCAGGCAAGACTGTCGAGTGGATCATTCCCTTCTCTGAGACCGGTGGATCGGCGAAATGGGCCAATTTCTATGCGCCGCTTCTGTCGGAGGCCCTGCCCGGCAATCCCACGGTCGTCGTGACCTTCAACCCCGGCGCGGGCTCCACCAAGGGCGCGAATGCGTTCCAGGAGATGTCCTATGAGGACGGGACGACGATTTTCGGCTCCTCAGGCTCTACGCAATTCCCCTATCTGCTGAATGATCCGCGCGTGCGTTATGAATATAGCGACTGGAACGTGGTTCTGGCTTCCGGCACGGGCGGCGTGGCTTATCTGCCTGCTGATCTGTCCGCAAAGCTGGGCGATGGTGGCGATGCCTCCGCGCTCAGGGATGAGGATTTCATCTATGGCAGTCAGGGCGCGACGCGTCTGGATCTTGTGCCGCTTTTGGCATGGGAGATGCTGGGCCTGCAGGTCGAGCCTGTTTTCGGCATTGAAGGCCGTGGCGATGGCCGGCTGATGTTTGAGCGCGGCGAGGCGAATATCGACTACCAGACCTCGTCATCCTACCTGTCGGGCGTCACGCCTCTGGTCGAGGCTGGCACGGCCAAGCCATGGTTCTCCTTCGGTGCGCTGGACGCGGATGGCAATATCGTGCGCGACCCGACCTTCCCTGACATGCCGACCTTCAAGGAAGTCTGCGAGGCCACGGAAGGCTGCCAGACCGAGGGCCAGCAATGGGATGCGTGGAAAGCCTTCTTCGTGGCGGGGTTCCCGGCGCAAAAGATGGTGTTCCTGCCCGCAGGCGCGCCACCTGAAGCAATTGCGACCTTCACGGAGGCTTTTGCAGCAATCCAGCAGCGCGACGATTTTGCCGAGATCAGCGAGGCACGGCTTGGCCTCTATCCACAGCTGACCGGTGATGCTGCGAAAACCGCTATGGCGAGTGCCACAGTTGTCCCGCAGGAAGCCAAGGATTTCGTGATCAACTGGCTGAGCGAGCGTTACGGCGTCGTTCTTCAGTAACGCCCGCTTCCACACCCCGCCCGTGCGCGCCACGGGTGGGGCGCCTTTCTCAAATTCTCAAATGCCACAAACCTGACGGGGGCTCGCTATGGAGGTCTTTGCGACCGCTTTGCCTGCGCTGAACGATGCGTTCGCGATGATCCTGCAGCCCCATGTGCTGGGATATCTGGTCCTGGGCGTGATGATGGGGCTTTGCATCGGCGTCTTCCCCGGTCTGGGCGGGATTGCGGGGCTGTCGCTGCTTTTGCCATTCATGTTCGGGATGGAGCCTGTCACCGGCCTGGCCCTGATGATTGGCATGGTCGCTGTCGTGCCGACCTCCGACACGTTTGCCTCCGTTTTGATGGGGATACCGGGCTCATCGGCCAGTCAGGCGACGGTGCTTGACGGCTTTCCGATGGCCAAGAAAGGCCGCGCCGCGCGGGCCTTGTCGGCGGCCTTTGCCTCCTCTCTCTTCGGGGGGTTGGTGGGCGCTGCGTTTCTGACCGTCTTCATTCTGGCCGCCCGCCCGATTGTGCTGCTGTTTCAGACGCCAGAGCTGCTCATGATCACGATTTTCGGGCTGTCCATGGTGGGCATCCTTGCGGGCCGCGTCGCGCTCAAAGGGCTGGTTGCGGCGTGCCTTGGCATTCTGGTGGGTACAATCGGAGAGGGCGCGAGCTCCGGCGCGCTGCGCATGTCCACCTATGACCTGCCCTATCTTGCGGATGGTCTCAAGCTGGTCATCGTCGGGCTCGGCATCTTTGCAATCCCCGAGATCGTAGCCTTGTTGCGCCGCGACAAGGCGATATCCGACCGCGCGCCTCTGGGGGGTGGATGGGTCGACGGCGTGAAGGACTGGTGGGCCAATAAATGGCTGTCGATGCGCTGCTCGCTGATCGGTGTGGTCGTGGGCGTGATCCCCGGGCTTGGCGGATCAGTGGTCGACTGGATCGCCTACGGGCACACGGTGCAGACCGCCAAGGACAAATCCGGCTTCGGCTCGGGCGATGTGCGCGGCGTGATCGGCCCCGAAAGCTCCAACAATGCCAAGGAAGGCGGCGGGCTGGTCCCGACACTTCTGTTTGGCATCCCGGGCTCAGGCTCGATGGCGATTTTCATCTCTGCGGTCGCACTTCTGGGCTCCGGCTCGATAGAGGTCGGGCCGTCAATGCTGAAAAATAACCTTGATTTCACCTATGCCATCGTCTGGCTGCTGGCACTGGCCAATGTGGTCGGCACGCTGATCTGCATCGCGGCCTCGGGCGGCATCGCCAGACTGACCGAGATCCGCTTCGCCCTGCTGGCCCCCTTCCTGTTCATGATCATCGCTTTCGCAGCCTTTCAGTCGCGTCAGGAGATCTGGGACCTGGTGGCGCTGTTCGGCATTGGCCTGCTTGGCATCCTGATGCGCCGCTTCGACTGGTCGCGGCCAGCCTTTCTCATCGGTTTCGTGCTTTCGGCCCCGGCAGAGCGCTACACCAACCAGGCCTATCAGATCGGCGCCTCGCGCTTTCGGCGCAGCTTTGAAGACGGGATCGAGTATATCTTCAGCCCCATCGTCATCATACTGATCATCATCACGCTTCTATCGGTCGTGATCGGCTTGCGGCAGGCCAAGAATATTCAGGCAGAGGGCACGGTTGCGGCGGGCAGCAAGCGCGCCCCGCTGATCTTTTTGCTCGGCGTGACGTGCTATATCGCGCTGTCCTACTGGAATGCTGCGATCATTCCTGACTTTGCCCGGATGGACCGTGTCTTCCCCGTCTTTGTGGCGACCATAGCCCTGATCGGCTGCGCCTTGCTTGTGGTCCAGATGATGCGCGCCGAGGAGACCGCCCCCATCTTTGCCGATCGCGAGGCTGAGGACGCGGCCGATAATGTCTACGGGCTTTGGGGCACGCTGGCGTGGTTTGCAAGCCTGCTTGCGGCCTCGGCTCTTGTGGGCTTCATCCTTGCCCTTGCCGGGTTCCTGCTTTTGTTCATCCGCATCCGGGCGGGCAAAAGCCGGGGCTATGCCGTGATCTATACCGCCGCTGGCATCGCCTTTATCTGCGCCATGGCCTGGACCCTGAACCGCGATTTCCCGCCCGGCTTGCTTCAGTCCTATGTTGATTTGCCATGGCCGCTGACATGAGCCAGACCGCGATCCCCTATCTGTTTTTGCGCGGCGGCACCTCGCGCGGGCCCTATCTGAACCGCGCCGATCTGCCAGATGACCGCGAGATGCTGGCAAAGGTACTGATCGCCATGCTCGGCTCGGGCCATCCGCTCAATATTGACGGGATCGGTGGCGGCAATGCGGTGACGACCAAAGTGGCGATGCTGTCGCGCTCCGACGATGATTGGGCCGATATCGACTACTTCTTCGCACAGGTCAGCGTCGAGGACCGCTCGGTCGATTTCAAGCCGACCTGCGGCAATATCCTGTCAGGCGTCGGTCCTGCGGCAATCGAGATGGGGCTGATCGCGGCAGCCGGCGCTCAGACACGGGTCAGGATCCGCGCCGTCAACACAGGTGCCCGCGTGGAGGCGGATGTGCAAACGCCGGATGGCGCTGTGCGCTACGATGGAGATGCGGCAATTGACGGTGTGCCCGGCACGGCCGCCCCGGTGGCTTTGCAATTCATGGATACGGTCGGCGGGGCCACGGGCGCTTTCCTGCCCACAGGCAATCTGGTCGACAGGTTTGAAGGGGTGGAGGTCACCTGCATGGATGTCGCCATGCCCATGGTGATCGCGCGGGCCGAGGCATTCGGGCTGACAGGCTATGAGAGCGCTGAGGCGCTTAATGAAAATGCCGGTTTCTTCGCCGCCATGGAGGCTGTGCGGATCAAGGCAGGCGAGGCTATGGGCATCGCCAATGTGGCCAAATCGGTCACCCCCAAATTCGGCCTGCTGGCCCCGGCAACGCAAGGCGGCACCATCGCCACGCGCTATTTCATGCCCTGGAAGGCGCATCCGAGCATGGCTGTGACCGGCGCGCAATGTCTTGCCTCTTGTGTGCTGACGCCCGGCACGGTGGCGGCTGGCATGGCCGCGCGCTCAAATAACCGGCCCGCGACGGTCACGCTGGAACATGCGAGCGGGCAGATGGACGTGCTGGTCGATTACGCGCTGACCGAGAACGGCATTGATCTGCGCTCTGCCGGTCTGGTCCGCACGGCGCGCCTTCTGGCACGTGGCGAGGTCTTCATCCCCCGGCAGGTCTGGCATCCATGACAGGTCTGGCATCCATGAAGGGTCTGGCATCCATGAAAGTCCATATACTCGATGACTGGTTCGACACGTTGCGCGGCCTGCCCTGTTTTGAAAAACTCAGCGGCCATGACGTAACCGTCTGGACCGATCACGAGCCCGACCCGGCACGGCTGGCAGCGCGTATCAAGGAGGCCCAGGCGCTGGTGCTGTTTCGCGAGCGCACGGCCATCGGCGCGCAGCTATTGGCGCAAGTGCCAAATCTGCGGTTGATCAGCCAGCGCAGCGTCTATCCCCATATCGATGTGGAGGCCTGTACGGCGCATGGCGTGACGGTATGTTCGAACATGCATAGCGACACCCCCTCCTATGCCGCTGCCGAGATGACACTGGCGCTGATGCTGGCCAGCTACCGGCAGATCCCGCAGCAAGTGGCCTCTGTCCGGGCGGGCGATTGGCAAATGGGCGTCGGGCGCACGCTGCGCGGGCGGATGCTTGGGCTTTATGGCTACGGTCGGATTGCGGGCGCGGTTGCGGGCTATGCGCGCGCTCTTGGGATGGACGTGCAGTGGTGGGCGTCCGAGGCGGGACGCGCGCGGGCGGCCGCAGATGGCGAACGGGTCGCCGATAGCCGCGATGCGTTTTTCGCGACATCGGATGTGGTCAGCCTGCATGTGCGGCTGAAGCCGGAAACGCGCGGGATCATCACCGCGGCTGATCTGGCCCGCATGGCGCCGCGCAGCCTGCTTGTGAATACGTCGCGCAGCGGCCTTATTGCACCCGGTGTGCTGGAGGCGGAAGTCGCAAGGGGCCGCCTCCATGCCGCCGTTGACGTCTTCGACAGCGAGCCCATGCGCGACACCGCAAACATCCTGTTGACCCAGGCAAATGTCCTGCCGACACCGCATATAGGCTATGTGACGGAGGACGAATTCGACCTTCAGTACTCCGACATATTCGACCAGATCAACGCCTATGCCGCAGGCGCGCCGATCCATGTGATCAACCCGCAGGTGGCGGGCAAGCCCGATACCGCCTGAATGACCGCCAGCGCGTCATGTCCAACCGGGACCACGGGTCCAGACCGGGAGAATGAGCAAATGACAAAACAGATCATCGTCGTCGGGTCGGGCAATGCCGCTTTATGCGCGGGCATCGCGGCGCTGGAGGCCGGCGCAAAGGTGCTGATGGTGGAAAAAGCCGATGAGGCCTTGGCGGGCGGCAATACGAAATACACCGCCGGGGCGATGCGCTTTGCCTATGACAGTGCGGCGGATCTGATGCCGCTGCTCAGGGATCCCGATGATCCCCGTCTGGCCATCACCGATTTCGGCGGCTATTCAAAAGCGAAATTTGCCGAAGACCTGCTGGGCTTCAACGGCGGGCGCCCCCTGTCGCAAGAGCAGCAGCGGCTGATCGGCCAGTCATTGGATGTCATGCACTGGCTGGGCGGCCACGGGGTGAAATTCGAGCCGATCTACTCCCGCCAGAGCTTTGAGAAGGACGGACGCCACGTGTTCTGGGGCGGCTTGACACTGGCGGCGCAAAATGAGGGCGTGGGGCTCTTTGATATGGAAATCGCGGCCTTCATGCGTCTGGGCGGCGAAATCCGATATGACAGCGCGGTGACAAGCCTCGTGACGGAAAACGGGCGGGTTGCGGGCGTGTCACTGGGGCCGCAGCAAATCCGGGCGGATGCCGTGATCCTGGCCTGTGGCGGGTTTGAGGCCAGCGCAGAGCGTCGACAGGACTGGATGGGGGGGCACTGGGATAAGGCAAAAGTGCGCGGCACGCCCATGAATACCGGCGACGGGCTTGCAATGGCGCAAGAAGCGGGCGCGCAGCTTCACGGGCTGATGGATGGCTGCCACGCTACCCCGATGGATCTGCACATGCCCGATCACGCCAATCTTGACCTGCCCCCATCCGAGCGCAAGAACTACCGCAAGATCTGCTATTTTCTGGGCGTGATGCTCAATGCAAATGGCGCGCGCTTCGTTGATGAAGGTGAGAATTTCCGCAACTATACCTACGCGCAGTTCGGCAAGGCGGTGCTGGAGCAGCCCGGCCATTTCGCCTGGCAGATCTTCGATGCGAAGGTCGACGATCTGCTCTATGCCGAATATCGCTTTCACGATGCGCATTTCGTGGAGGCGGAAACGCTGGAGGCGCTGTGCGACATGCTTGACGGCGTGGACAAGGATGCCGCGCGTGACACGCTGGCGGCCTATAATGAGGCTGTGAATACCAAGGTCGTTTTTGATCCGACGACACTGGACGGCAAGAATACCCCGGGTCTTGCCTTGCCCAAATCGAACTGGGCCCAGCGCCTCGACACACCACCTTTCAAGGCCTACCCGGTGACGGGCGGGATCACTTTCACCTATGGCGGGCTTAAACTGTCTGACGCGGGCGCAGTGCTTGATCACACGGATCGTCCGATCCCGGGCCTTTTCGCGGCAGGCGAGATGGTCGGAGGGGTGTTTTTTGAGGGCTATCCCGGTGGCTCTGGCCTGACGGCGGGTGCGGTGTCAGGCCGCATTGCCGGCAAAGGGGCTGCGGCAACACCCCGGGGGCGCTACTGAAGGCGCACCCAGGTTTGTTTGGAACATAAAAGCCCGCCCGCCACGCAGCCGCGCAGGCGCATGCTGTTGCCATTGAGGTCCAGCTTGCCGATATAGACCTTGTTGTTGGACGGTCGCCAGACCTTGCCGCGATATTGCCCGTCACCCTGCGGGACCATGTCAATGACGATCCGCTTGCCAAGATTGGGCGATTTGAATTCGCCATCGGCATTGAACGTGCGCGCGATCACGCCACAGATTGCACTGCCACATTCGCTCATCTGCACATGCGCAAAGGCACCATCGTCTGGCTGTGTTTTCCAAAGACCCAAAGCCGGATCAGCGGCCACTGCCGCGCCGCTGAACGTGACCATGGCGCTCACCGCCAAGCCAAGTGCCAAAAGGATATGCCGCATCGCTCTCTCCCATGATTTTGGCGCAGCGTGCCAAAACCCACGCCCGCATGGCAAGTTAAACCTAGCGTCACGGTTTGGGCTTGGGTAAGAGGCGTCACAACAGCGTTAACGGAGCCTGCCTGATGATCCTCTACCCCGCCATCGACCTCAAGGACGGACAATGTGTGCGGCTCTATAAGGGAGAGATGGATCAGGCCACCGTCTTCAGCGATGATCCCGCGGCCCAGGCGCTGGCCTTTCAACAAGCCGGGTGCGAATGGCTGCATCTGGTCGATCTGAACGGGGCTTTCGCTGGTGCGCCCGTCAATTCCCGCGCCGTGGAAAGCATCCTGTCAGCGCTCAAGATACCGGCCCAGCTGGGCGGCGGCATCCGCGACATGGCCACGATCGAGATGTGGCTGGCCAAGGGCCTCGCCCGGGTGATCCTGGGCACCGTTGCGGTGGAAGACCCCGATCTGGTCAAACAGGCCGCGCGCGCCTTTCCCGGCCAGATCGCCATCGGGCTGGATGCACGCGATGGGCGCGTTGCAACCCGAGGCTGGGCGGAGGAGACCGATATCGAGGTCACCAGCCTGGCCCGCAAGTTTGAGGATGCCGGTGTCGCCGCGCTGATCTATACCGATATCAACCGAGATGGGGCCATGCAGGGTCCCAATGTCGAGGCCACGGCAGCACTGGCCCGAGCGGTGTCAATCCCGGTGATCGCCTCTGGCGGGGTGAGCAGTATAGATGATCTCAAGGCGCTGAGGGATAGCGGCGCGCCGCTCAATGGCGCAATCTCGGGGCGCGCGCTTTATGACGGGGCGATTGATATCGCTCAGGCGCTCGAAGCTCTCGCCGCAAGCGCCTGATGCAGATGAACTATAGAGTCTGACGAAATACCTGAAACATCACGCATCACGTAACGCGTTGAAATCTTTGATTTCAGGCAGCGTTATGTGATTCAGGTTTTTCGCATGACGCTTTAGCCTGCGGCAGCAGCCGTCAGCTTGGCCAGCGCGCCGGTCATCATCTTGAGATATTCAGCATCGGCCGGAACCCCGACCGGTGTCAGCATGCTCGTCGGGTCCTCATAGCTGAGGAACACCTTGCCCTCGGCATCTTCATGAACCAGCACTTTGAGCGGCAGATACAGCCCCGCTGCCTGCGCATCAAGCATGGCAGGGGTGCCAAGTTTTGGGTTGCCGAAGATCAACAATTGCGTCGGAGCCAGCTCCATCCCGACCTGTTGCGCCCCGGCGGCATGATCGACACGGGCAAAGACCGTCGCGCCCGCGCCCTCAACGGCGGCTTGCAGCGCGTCCATCGTCTCGATTGCGGATTTATTGCTTGGAACTGTGACCAGATCAGCTGCCATTGCGGTACCCCCCAGACCAAAAGCCATGACGCCTGCCAAAAGTATTTTTCTCATTCTTATCCTCCATCTTTGATCGTTATCCTTTTGATAACAGCGTTTTGCAACCTGCGCTCCACTGTTGCTCTGGCGTAAGCCGAGTTTCGCCGGTATGCACATCAAACCACCGTGAGAGGCCCTGCCATGCTGAAAACCCGCATCATCCCCTGTCTTGACGTCAAGGACGGGCGCGTCGTCAAGGGCGTGAATTTCGTCGGGCTGCGCGATGCGGGCGATCCGGTCGAGGCGGCCATCGCCTATGACAAGGCAGGCGCCGATGAGCTGTGTTTCCTCGATATCAACGCCACGCATGAAAACCGCGGCACGATGTTTGACGTGGTCACCCGCACGGCGGAGGCCTGTTATATCCCGCTGACCGTCGGCGGCGGTGTGCGCAGCCATGAGGATGTGCGCAAGCTGCTTCTGGCGGGTGCGGACAAGGTGTCGTTCAACTCTGCCGCTGTGGCAAATCCTGATGTGGTCGCGCAGGCCGCGAGCCGCTTCGGGTCGCAATGTATTGTCGTGGCGCTCGACGCCAAGACCGTAAGTGACGGAAAATGGGAACTTTTTACAGCCGGGGGCCGCAAGCCGACCGGCATTGACGCAGTCGAATTTGCCCGGATGATTGTCGCCAAGGGCGCGGGCGAGATCCTTTTGACCTCCATGGATCGCGACGGCACCCGCGCAGGCTTCAACCTGCCGCTGACCCGCGCTATCAGCGATGCCGTCTCGGTCCCGGTGATCGCCTCTGGCGGGGTGGGCACGCTCGATCATCTGGTCGAAGGCGTGACCAAAGGCGGCGCGGATGCGGTCCTGGCCGCGTCGATCTTTCATTTCGGCGATTTCACCATCGCGCAGGCAAAGGCGCATATGGCGCAGGCCGGTCTCAACATGAGGATCGGCGCATGACACTGAATGATCTGGCCGCGATTATCGACGCGCGGAAATCTGCCGACCCGGACAGTTCCTGGACCGCGAAGCTGCTTGCCAAGGGTCCCGAGAAATGCGCCGAGAAATTCGGTGAAGAGGCCATCGAGGCGATTATCGCAGCGGCCAAGGGAGACCGCGCCAATCTGCGCGACGAGGCGGCGGACGTGCTCTATCACCTGCTGGTGATGCTGGCTGCGCGCGATGTATCGCTGGCCGAAGTGATGGAGGTTCTAGAGGCGCGGCAGGCGCAGTCCGGCCTGAGCGAGAAAGCCAGCCGGGGTGCGTGACGCCCGGCCGCGATTGCTCATATCGCCCTATCCTACCGGATCAGCGGGCGTTGAGGCGCGCGCCTGTGGCGTCTGACGAAATACCTGAAACATCACGCATCACGTAACACTGCCCAAAATCTTTGATTTCAGGCAGTGTTACGTGATTCATCTTTTTCGCATGACGCTTTAACGCATCCAGAGCTTGGCGCGTTTGATCTGGTTGCGGATCGCCTGTTCGCGGCGGGGCAGGTCATCGCGGTCAAACATCGCCCGGATCTTCTGCCCGCGCTTCTGAAAGATCAGCCGCAGCATCGGCTCATATTGCTTGAGCACTTTCTTCACCTTGTTGGGCGCTGTGATCTCATGAAGCAGCTCGACCACGTGATCAGCCTCCCGCGCGTAGAGCAGCGACAGCACGCGGTAATGGCATGTCACCTCATGATCCATCAGATCGCTTACCTGCGGCACCCGCCCGCCGCCGAAACTGTGCAGCACGAGCGGCAGGGCGATCTGGTCGAGCCAGGGTTTGAGCTCCTGACAGATCAGCGGCTCGGGCGGGTCATCGCGAATGGACCGGGCGTAGTGGAGGAACCGCGCGCCGAATTCGCGCGGGCAGTGGCCATAGAAAAACCCCGCATTGAAATAGAGATAGCGCCGCCAGTATTCATCCGGCTGGCTCAGATCCAGTGAGCTTTCGAAATCAAGGCCGAACCGGTCGTAAAGCGCGCCCCAGATTTCGCCATAGCCGGGCCCGTAAAGCTCTATCTGCGGCCAGGTACCTTCACGTTTCATGGAGGCTGTGGGGCGCGTGAAATCAAACGGCACGCGGCCCAGATCGCCCGTGACCAGTGTGTCCCGTGTCGAGAAACAAAAATGGCTCACCCCCGGGCAGGACCTGCAGGCCTTCGATCTTGTTGCCATAGGGATAGCCGCCGCCAAAGACCTCGTTTTCAAACGGGATGATCTCGGCCCCGAACACCTCAAGCAGGCCGCGGATCTCGTCGCTGCGAAGGCTCGGGTCGCGGTCCCAGCGATGGTTCATTTGCGGCTCGGCAAAGATCAGACGGCCTTTGAAATCAGGATTGGTCCGGCGCAAGGAAGCCGCAAGCAGCACGGCCTCGAATTGCAGCCTGCCGGATTGGATCACCGCAAGGATGTTGAACGTATCGGGGGCGTTGGATTGTGCCATCGGGATCAGGGCTCTGATGAGTGCTCTTTCCCAGCCTAGGAAGAAAGCCTTGGCAGTTCTACACTAAAGCCGCCCCCTCGGCCGGACGATATCTGAACGTCGCTCGAATGACACCATGATCCCCGGTCCCGCTTTGTTTGTGGTCATCGGTGTTGAGGTGGTCATTGCTGATATCGAGCCCGTCAAACCCCCAGATGCGCCTGCGGCTATTGTCGTAGAATTCCTGACTGACCAGAATATGGTCCAGAGACTCTTGCCCGTCCTGAAAGATATGGGTGTAATACACATCCCGCTCGCTGCGATATTGCTGCAGGGTCTGGACGGTATAGAGCGCGGTATCGCCCCCACCGGTGGATAAGGTCGTCAGAAAGCGGGGCTGACCGGTCAGGATGTTGAGCGTGTTGGACTTCTGCCCGTCATTGCAATCGCCCAGGACGACCACGGGCGTGTCCGTGCCCTTCATCTGCTCGGTCAGGATCATGCGCAAAGCCGTGGCCTCGGCCGTGCGGCGGATGGTCGACAGGCCTGCGCCGATACCATCGCGGTGGCGGGAATAGAATTCGGTATTGTCGCGGTACCAGCCCTCCCGGAAAATCTGCGTTGGGGATTTGGATTTGAAGTGACAGACATAGACAGACACGTCGGGCACATTGGCGCGCGGCTTGATGCGAAAATGCAGAACCGGGCGTGAGAAACCGGTGATATTGACCGAGATATCGCAGGACTGCGCATCATCGCCACTGCTGCGCAGGATGAAGTTTTCGGGAAACATATCGATCCATTCCGGCTCGCTCACCAGAATATCGCGATTAACCGCTGCCGCACAGATGATGCGTTGGCCGCGATGGGTGGCGGGCGACAGGATCCGGTGGCTGTCGCTCAGACCCGCGCGCGTCATAGCAGCGTCAAGCGAACGCGTGTCCCAAAGCTCCTGAAAGCCAATGACATCGGCCTGCATGAGGCGCAGCATATCGGCGGTCCAGGCGATCTTTTTGTCATAGACCTCAGCATCCCAGCCATCGCGGTCGCTATAGATCCGCTGGCCCGGCTCATTGAGATTGAGAAGGTTGAAACTTGCAAAACTGATATCGCGGCCTGCCATGCGCGGACTCCCTTTTGTACTTTTGCGACTACGCCCCGCAGTCTAGACATGCGCCCAAAGGCTATGGGCCATAGTAGCATAAACCGGCACAAACAGGAGACATCCATGAGCAAGCAGCCACGCAGCGACCGCGAACGCCGCGCAGAGCTGAAAATCGCGCGTAAGGTCTGGGATGGGTTGGAGGATGAGCAGAAACGCCAGGATTTTTCGCATTACCAGGGTGTGGGCCGGTTTGCACAGGATGCGGATTGGCGCGGGATCGGCGAAGCGAGCTTTGCGACATTGCGCGAACTGGTCGCGGACAGTTTCTGGGACAGGGCGCAAACCGCTCTGGAATGGGGCCCTGGCGGCGGGTCGAACCTGTTTGCGTTGAGCAGTCAGGTCAGCCATCTCTACGGCGTCGATATCTCGGAGAAAAACCTCTCCGAATGCGCCCGCGTTCTGGGGGACGCAGGGTTCACCGCGATACATCTTGAGGACGATCTGTCGCAAGTGCGCGACGCTGTCACCCGGCCGATTGACATCTTCATCTCGACCGCCGTGTTTCAGCATTTCCCCAGTCAGGCTTTCGGCTCGGACGTGCTGGGGCTGATGGCCGATCTGATGGCCCCCGGCGCTGTTGGGCTGGTCCAGATCCGCTACGACAATGGCGCCCCGAAATACCGGCCCAACAGAGGGCTCGATGAATATCCCGACCGTTTCATCACTGCCACAAGCTATGGCATCGACAGCTTTGCGAGCCTTTTGCAATCGCATGGCTTTTGCCGGATCACTGCGCGCGATTTCAACGCCAAGATCAACTACGTCACTTTCGGTTTCCAAAAGCCGTGAGCCCGTCCCGCTGATTCAATTGAGGTAAGGCCGCGCGCCCGGAAATGGACGTGTCGCGATGGCAAAAATCTGACGATTGATCACAGGCCGGCCACAATCCGCAGGAAAACTAGCAATCAAACCCCTTATTTATAACGCCATTCCATATTCCAGCCGCATTTTCGACACAACTGTGCCTTTACATTTCGCTAACCATTGCGACGAGTTTACGAGTGAGGCATGTTGCCCAAAAAACGGATCCAAGGCTATCAGAGCCGAGCGAACATGCCAGAGCACGCATTCGTGTAACCCCCCTCTTTTCGAAAACCCAAACTAGCGGCAAGCGAAACGCTGCCCTTGATAAGTGAGGCCCAAATGGCGGAATTTACAGTAACGACTGCGAGCGATGTTGTTGATAGCAACGACGGCCTGACCTCTCTGCGCGAGGCAATTGCACTGGCGACAGCCAATGCGGCCGATCCGGAAGGCAATACGATTGTCTTTGACGCATCTTTGAGCGGCCAGACCCTGGCGCTTGCTGCGGGCGAATTGGCGATCACCAGCAGCCTGGAGATCAACGGTGATATTGATGGCAACGGGAGTGCCGATGTCACCATCTCGGGCGGTGATATCAGCCGTATCTTCAACATTGGCGATTCCGGCGCTGCAATCGACGTCACGCTGAGCAGTCTCAACCTGACCAACGGGGACGCTTCCGGCAATGATGGCGGGGCGGTTCTGATTGATAGCGGCGCGACCGTTGTCATCGCGTCCAGCAACATTGCCGATAGCAACGCGACAGTAGGCGGCGCCATTGCGACCTCCGGCTCCCTGACGATCCGCGACAGCGCAATTTCTGACAATGCGGCAGCCACGCTTGGCGGGGGCATCTATGTGCTGAGCGGAACCACGACTGTCATAAACTCCGTCGTCACCGACAATGCGGCCAATTCTGGCGGCGGCATCTATACCGATGAGGCAAATTTCACCACGCTCAACATGGTCAACGCCCTTGTCAGCGGCAACAGCGCAGCAACGGGTGCCGGCATTTTGGCAGGCCGCACCGCCGATCTGACAAATCTGACCATCTTTGGAAATACTGCCAGCGCAGAAGGCGGCGGCTTGCTTGTTCGCGACACGGCACAAGTCACGCTCAATAATGCAACAGTGGCTGCAAATGATGGCGCCACGGCGGGGGGCTTTTCTGTCGTAAGCGGCGGCGCGCTGACCCTCAACAACACGATTGTTCTGGGCAACAGCTCTACAAGCGGCGCCGAGAATCTTGGGGCCTTTACCAACACGGCCAACAGCTCCCTGACGGTCGATACGGGCGCTACAATCGAGACCGTGTTTCAGGACGCAGCCGATGGCAACGCATTGTCGCTTGTCACGACACGCGGCCCGGTGAGCACGGTTGCGATCACGCAAGAGGGGCTGGCCTATAACCAGGGCAACCTGTCGCTTCTGCCAGCCGATACATTCGACGTCGATCTCGACGGTGACACGACCGAGCTGCTGGAGGAAGACGCCCCGCGCGGGGACCGCAATCTCAACGGACGGCTTGATATCGGCGCGTCGGAATTCGGCAATGGTATCGTGTTGATCGGCGATGATGGGGCAAACATCCTGACCGGCGGCGAGTTTCAGGACGACCTGATCGGACTGGGCGGCGACGATATTCTCAGCGGCGGCGCGGCCAGCGACGTGATCGAGGGTGGCGAGGGCAATGACACAATCGACGGCGGTACGGGGGGTGACTTCCTGACCGGTGGTAACGGTGATGACATTATCTTCGGCGGCTCCAGTGTGGACGTGCTGCGCGGCGGCGGTGGCGCGGATCAGCTGACCGGCGGCACTGGCGCGGATAACCTCAATGGCGGCGGCGGAGATGACACGCTGTTTGGCAATACCGGCGTCGACATCCTCAATGGCGGCGATGGAGATGATACGCTGTCGGGCGGCGCGGGCGCGGATACGCTTGATGGTGGCGACGGTAACGATACGGTCAATGGCGGCGGCAGCAATGACATCATCAATGGCGGTGCTGGCAATGACGACCTGTTCGGCAGCACCGGCGCCGATACGCTCAACGGCGGTGCCGGTGCGGATGATCTGCGCGGTGGATCCTCGGTCGATGTGCTGAATGGGGATGCCGGCAACGACATCCTGTTTGGCAATTTCGGCGCCGATACGCTCAATGGCGGGGATGACAATGACCAGCTCAATGGCGGCTCCGGCATCGATACGCTCAATGGCGACGCGGGCAATGATGTGCTTTTCGGCAATGAGGGCGCGGATATCCTCAATGGCGGGCTCGGAGATGACGAGTTGCGCGGCGGCACCGGCAATGATGTGATGACCGGCGGCGATGGCGACGACACGCTGTTTGGCAATCAGGGGCTCGACATTCTGGATGGGGGCGCCGGTGACGACTTCCTGCGTGGCGGTACGCTCGCCGACACGTTCATCTACGGGCTTGCCTCCGGAAACGACATCATCGACGATCTGACCGGCGTCGATACGGTCCTGATCGATCAGGCGAATTTCGACCCCGGCACGACGGTCGCCGATGTGGTTGACCAATTCGGCGCGGCCACGGCGGAAGGCTATCTGCTGACATTTGGCGGCGGCAATTCAATCCTGTTTACCGGGATAGAAGACACCGAGCTTCTGCTCAGCCAGATCGAGCTGACCTCGTTCGTCTGAGCCACAATCCCCCTGCGCGCGCCCGGCTGCGCGCAGGGAGTTCATTTCAAACAACAGATTTCGGCTTAGCGGCCCGAACGTTTGCCTGCGACAAAGCTCGGCCACGCCACCCCTTGCACCTTTCTCCCACTCCGCTACCAAGGAGCAAAGGAGAGCCTTGATGCGCGATGCTGCCCCCCAGACAATCTATCTTGCCGATTACACCCCACCTGCCTTTCTGGTCGACACGGTCGAGCTCAGCTTCAAGCTGCATCCGACCCGGACCCGCGTGACCTCTCGCATTGCGTTTCGACCGAACCCGGAGGCAGGCGACAAGACCTTCTATCTGCATGGCGAGCAGCTTTCGCTGATCTGGGCCAAGATCGACGGCGTCGAGATCAAGCCACATCTGACCGATCTGGGCCTCACCGCGCAGGTCCCCGACGCGCCTTTCATCTTTGAGGCAGAGGTAGAGATCAGCCCCCAAACGAACACCGCGCTGGAGGGGCTCTATATGTCTAAGGGCATGTATTGCACCCAATGCGAGGCGGAGGGCTTTCGCAAGATCACCTACTACCCCGACCGCCCCGATGTGATGGGCGTCTTTACCGTCACGATTGAGCACGAGGCCCCTGTCAGGCTGTCCAACGGCAATGATCTGGGGGACGGGAAATGGCATGACCCCTGGCCCAAACCTGCCTATCTGTTTGCGCTTGTCGCGGGTGATCTGGTGGCTCATCGCGACAGTTTCACGACGATGTCTGGCCGTGAGGTCGCGCTCAATATCTGGGTGCGCGATGGCGATCTGCATAAATGCGCCTTCGGGATGGAG